>JAUHXM010000063.1 GCA_030426605.1 Phycisphaerae bacterium
TACGTGTGCCCCTTCGACCCCGCCGCGGACACCCTCGAGCGGCTCGTCCCGGCGCTTGGCCGAGCGGGCGCGGGCCTGATCGAGATCGGCTTCCCGTACTCCGACCCGATCGCTGATGGGCCCGTGATCGCCGCGGCGATGCACCGCGGGTTGGAGCGCGGCGCGACGCCCGAGCGGGTCTTCGAGCAGGTCCGGCGTGTGCGCGGCGAGACCGAGTGCGGGCTTGTCGGGATGTGCTCGGTGAGCATCGTCCACGCGATCGGGATCGAGCGGTTCGTCGCGCGAGCCAGGGACGCCGGGTTCGACGGGTTCATCTTCCCGGATGCCCCCGTTGAGGAGAGCGATGAGTTGGTTCGCGCGTCGCGTGACGCCGGGCTCACGTGCTCGCTGCTGGTCTCCCCCACCACCCCCGCGGACCGCGCGGCACGGATCGCCGAGGCGTGCACCGGGTTCATATACCTGCTGGCGCGGGCGGGCATCACGGGCGAACGCGACGACGCGCCGGACATCGCCGACCGCGTCCGGCTGCTCCGCGAACAAACGGAGGTTCCTATCGCGGCCGGATTCGGCATCTCGAACGCCCAGCACGTCCGGAGCGTCATCGAGCACGCGGACGGGGCGATCGTCGGCAGCGCCCTCGTCCGCCGACTGGACGACGCCGCGACCCGCGGGGACGACCCAGTCGCGGCGGGCGAGGCGTTCGTTCGCGAGCTCGCGGTCGGTCTCGAACGCGATTGATCGACCACGGATCCGATTCCCAAGAAGGGTTCATCCAGGGCAAGGCAGACAAAGGGGCGTCGGCACGCCATGTCATTGAAAGAATGCCGATTTCTGCAACAAACGAACCGCGCCGGCCTATGACTGATGATGACTCCCCCACGGGCGGGCACGCCCACCATGATCACATCGCCCAACCAATGGCGGGCGGTCTCCTCGACCGCCCGCATGGAGTTGCTCGACGCGCTGGTTTCGCTCGGTGAGAGCACCGCGGCGGAACTGGGCTTCATGCTCGACCGGGCTCCGGACGGCCTCTACCACCACCTCCGGGCGCTTGTCGCCGCGGGCATCGTCGAGCAGGGTGAGCGCCACGAGCCCGGACGGCGACCCGAGGCGACATTCACGATCGCCGGCGATGGTGTGCGGTTCGACGTGGACCCGACCACCGGCCGGAACGTCGAACCGATGGTCAAGATCGGGCAGTTGCAGCTGCGGCGGTCCGCACGGTACTTCGCCGATGCGATGCGCTCGGGCGACGCCCGGCGCGATGGGCCAGACCGGAACCTGAGGCTCTGGGTGGACCTCGTCTGGCTCAACGACGCCGAGCGTGCGAGGGCGAACGAGCTGTTCGCCGAGCTGCACGAGCTATTTGAATCGTCCCGCAAGCATCGGCATGGGACGTTGCATGCTTGCACGTTCGCGATGTCGCCCGTCGCACGGGCACGCGGGACCGACGAACGCACGACCAAGAGACTTACGAGGAGAACAACGCGATGACTCACCGCGCACGACTGGCGATCCTCAGCACGCTCGGCACGCTGGCCGGCGCGCCCGCGATGACGAATGCGGACATCACCCCCGAGCGCCGGGCCGAGCACCTCGCGTCGTTCGACCAGGTCTGGGAAACGATCCGCGACCGCCAATGGGATCCGTACTTCAAGCACAAGGAGTGGGACCGACTGCGGCTCGAGCTCCGTCCGAACGTGGAGGCCGCCACGAACGATTGGGAAGCCCGCGCGCCGATGCAGGAGCTTCTCGCCTCGCTCGGCAAGTCGCATTTCGGGATCATCCCCGCCGAGGCGTACGGCGTGATCTCGGGCGATGACGAGGAGGATGACACCGCGACGAACGAATCCGGGGCCGACGACACGGGTGACCGAACCGCCGCGGACACCGAGCCAGAAGACTCGGGCGACGATGGCGCTGACGACGACGCGGGGCCGGGCGAACTCGGCATCCACCCGCGGTACCGCGACGGCAAGCTTGTGGTTGTCCGCGTGCGCGACGGTTCGCCGGCAGATCTGGCCGGCGTCGAACCGGGGTGGGTGATCAAGCGGATCGGCTCGCTCAACGACGAGGAGCTGTTCGAGGCGGCCCGTGAGAGCGCGGGCGTGCAACGCGCCGAGACGATCATCGCCATGGGCGCGACCGCCCGGCTCGACGGCGACGAGGGCACCTCCGTCGAGGTCGAGTTCATCGACACGCGCGGCAAGAGGCGTACCCTCGAACTTGAACGCGGCCCGGAGCCGGGCAAGGAGATCCGTTTCGGTCACCTGCCGGGCACCCGCGTCTACCAGGAGACGCGCACGCTTGAGAACGGCGTCGGGTACTACGCCTTGGACGTCTTCCTGAATCCGCCCGACGTCATGCCGACGTTCGAGCGGTTCGTGCGCGAGCATATGGACGCGCCGGGCATCGTGATCGACATGCGCGGCAACCACGGCGGGATCATCCCGATGTCCATGGGAATGGGCGGGTGGTTCGTGGACGAGCCCAATATCTATCTCGGCGAGCTGATCACGCCCGAATCGAGGCTCAAGCTCGTGATGAATCCTCGGGACGTGACGTACCAGGGGCCCGTCGCCGTGCTCATCGACGAAGTCTCGATCTCGAACGCCGAGTTGCTCAGCGGCGGGCTCAAGGACATCGGCCGCGCCCGCGTCTTCGGCAACCGCACGGCGGGTCTGCTGCTCCCCTCGGTCGTCGAGCTGCTGCCCAACGGCGACGGGTTCCAGTACGCCTTCGCGGGGTACGAATCCGCGAGCGGGAACTCGCCCGAGGGCGTCGGAGTGGTGCCGCACGAGGAGGTGCTGGAGACGCCCGAATCGCTCGCGGGCGGGCACGACCCGGTGCTCGAGGCGGCGCTGAGCTGGATCGCCGACGAATCGAACTAGAATCACCCCACCAGCAGCAATGAGACGCTGCGTATTCGAGGAGACCGCATGACCACGAACTGGAAACAAGCCGCCCGGCGCGCCGTGTGCGCCGCCGCGCTCGGCGCGGGCACGCTCGGTGCCCACGCGATGCAGCCCGCGACCGCCGCGCCCGCGAAGTCCGGCACCCCGAGCGTCGTTGACCCGAAGGCGGACGAGGTGCTCGCCCGCTCGGTCGAGGCGATGTGGGGTGATCTCGCCGAGACGCGGGACATCGAGTCCGCGAACATGAAGGGCACGATCACCATCGAGTCGGCGGGCATCGAGGGCACCGTTCAGATGTGGATCGACGTGGACGACGAGGCGATGAAGTCCGTCTTCACCATCCCGGGCCTCGACACCCAGCAGCAGGGCGTCTATGAGGGCACGGCGTGGTCCGACAGCGTGATGGCCGGCCCCCGCGTGATCGAGGGCGACGAGGCGGCGCAGCTCATGCGGGAGACCAAGTTCTTCTCCGACATTGATTTCGGGAAAACCTACTCCACCCGCGAGCATCAGGGCACCGAGGAGATCAACGGTGAGTCATGCGACAAGATCCGCCTGGTCTACGCCGAGGACGGCTCGGAAGTCACCAACTGGTACTCACCCAAGGGCCTGCTCGTGCAACAGACGCAGACCGCGGTCAGCCAGATGGGGGAGTTCTCGATCAAGACGAGTTTCGATGACTACCGGCAGGTCGGCGTGGCGATGATGCCCTTCCGCACCGTCATCGAAGCGATCGGCCCCCCGATGGTGCTCCAGTTCGACAAGATCACCATCAACGAGCCCATCGAAGAGGACAACCTCAAGCCCACGCCCGGCGTGCTCAAGCTGATGGGCTGAAACCATCCATAACCAGCGCAACCACGAAGAGCCCGGGAGACCGGGCTCTTCTACCATGCACGCGGCCCCGTAGCTCAGCGGTTAGAGCAAGCGACTCATAATCGTAAGGTCCCCGGTTCGAATCCGGGCGGGGCTATTGGCAGTGTAACGCAAAGCTCCGCACATCGCGGCAGTTGCGCGCTCGATGACCTCGCGTTCCTCGACGAGTCCTCCCACGCGGGTTGCGCCCACAACGAACCGCGGATCCTGGGCGGATTCGGACCAGGTCTGTATGGCTGCGAACCGATCGCCGATCTGAGAGAAGCCGGAACTGCTGTGCACCGTGAGCGTGCTCACGCAACGTCTGGACCGCCGAAGCCTCTTCACGAGCAAGTTCGGGATCACCCTCGGCCGGAGTCGCACGCGCTGAGGCTACGAGGCGGCGCGTTGCCTCGAGCGATGAGAGCCGCGTGCTTGCGACGTTTCCCTTCCGACGCCGCGACATCTCCCCGGTCGAGCACCCGGCGTGCTTCGCCACGAGCGGTGTTCAGGGATGCGGGTCGGAATCGCTCGCAGTCGGCATCTCCGCATCATCATGTACACCGATCAGCCCAGCCAGCGATTCCGGCCGGTCCAGGCGCGCTGGCCCGTAGAGCTCGACAAGGTAGGCGCGAGTGCGAATCACGGCGCCATGATCTGAACCCAACGCCGCTTCCAGCCCACGCAACGCCGCGATCAGGTGCAGCTCGGCGCGTTCCACGTTTGCGGGAACCTCCGAGCGCATCAACGCGACGCCGAGCCCGGCTCGCGAGATGTGTGTTGACGGATGCTCTGGCCCGAGCGCTTCATGGCTCAACTCATACGCACGCCGTCCAGCATCGATCGCGCCCTCGTGGTGGCCGCGCTTTGACCGGAGCAGGGTCAGGTTTGACCAACTGGATGCGACATCTGGGTGGCCAGGCGCGAGGGTTTGCTCCCGCAGTTCAAGGACGGCAAGATGCAATGCCTCCGCCTCCTCCAAACGCCCGAGCGACTCGAGCAACACTGCGTGATTCGCGCGCAACGTCAATGTGTTTGGGTTGTCATCCCCGAAAATACGGGTGACAACCTCGATCGACTCCCGCGAGTATGCCTCCGCCTCTTCGAACCGCTCGAGCCGGCGAGCGACAATGGCGCGCATGTTCAAGATCGATGCGCCGGCGGGTGAGACGCGTGTCTCGTCTGTCAGCGATGCCGTGGCGGTCGCAAGAAGCTCGGCGGCACGCTCGAGTTCTCCTCGCTCGATGAAGACCCCCGCGACCTTCGCGGTGTCGTTGAGGACCTGCATCCCCCGGCTGCCGGTGTGCCGACGCCAGACGGTGAGCGCCTCCTGCAGCGTATCCATCGCGCCGTCAAGATCGCCCAGGTCGATCTGGATCGCGCCGAGGAGGGTGAGGCTCTGTCCGATCGCGATGGCGCCTTCCGGGAGCAGATCGCGGCGCAGCTGCAGAGCGCGCATGACATGCGATCGTCCCGTCTCCCGGTCGCCCGCACGGTACTCGGCCCGTCCAAGCCAGTGCCACGCTTCGGCCGCCTTCTCGCTCTCGCCACCTCCCGCCGACGCGAACAGATCAAGCGCGCGACGGAGGTGGTCCCGCCCCGCGTCGAGTTCCTCGATCGCGACGTACGAAGCGCCCACCCGGACCTCAAGTGGTGCCCGCACCCGCGCCGGGATCGTTTCGTCGCTTGCGAGCCGGCCTGCCGCACGGTCGAGGACCTCGCGGATGAGCGTCGTGTCTCGGTCACGGGCGCTCGTCGGGTCGATCGACGAGAGCATGTCATCAAGGAACTCACCCACCTGCTCCGCCACCGCACGCTGCTCGATCGCTGAATGCTCCGCCGCCTCGGCGGTCAGTCGGAGTTCGTGTTCCGAGCGGCGCGCCGCCGCTTCGCCCGAATAACCCGCGAGCGCCGCGGCGAGCCCGCCCGCCAGGGCGACGACGGCGACCAGCCCCGCGATGATCGGCACCCGGTGCCGCGCGAACGCCTTGCGAGCGCGGTACGCCGCCGTGTCCGGTCCCGCGAGCACCGGCTCGTGACGGCGCCACCGGCGGATGTCCTCCGCCAGCAGCGCCGCGGAGCCATATCGGTCCTGCGGGTCTTTCGAGAGTGACTTGAGCACGATCCGATCCAAATCGCCGCGGAGCCGGTTCCGGGTCCCCGCGTCCGACGCGGCGGCGCTGGGACGCGATGGCGTTGTATCGCAGATCACGCGGCTGGAGTCGCCGGGCGACGCGCCGCACAACTCGTACGGCCGCCGCCCTGTCAGCATCTCGTAGAGCAGCAACCCCAGCGCGTACACATCCGTCGCGGTCGTCACCGGCTCGCCACGGACCTGCTCCGGGCTCGCGTACTGCGGTGTCAGCGGGTGCTCACCGGTCCGGGTCAGCTCCGATGCGTCCGGCTCGAGCACCTTCGCGACACCGAAATCGAGCAGCCTCGGCTCGCCCTCCGGCGTGATCAGGATGTTGCTCGGCTTGAGATCCCGGTGCACCACGAGTTGGGCGTGCGCGTACGCGACGGCGTCGGCAATCTTCTCGAACAGATCCAGGCGATCTTCCACGCTCATCCCGGCGCAGGCGCTATCAAGCCGGACCCCCTCGACGTAGTCCATGACGAGGTACGGGCGCCCGTCGGTCAGCGTTCCTCCGTCGAGCAGCCGAGCAATCCGCGGGTGATCCAACTTCGCGAGCAGACGGCGTTCAGCTCGGAACCGATCGATCGCGCCCCCCATCGCCGGGCCGTGCTTGATCACCTTGATCGCCACGCGCTGCTCGAAGTCCTCGCCATCTCGACGGGCGAGGTAGACGCGTCCCATCCCCCCCGCCGCGATCTCGGACTCGACCACGTAGGGCCCGAGACGCTCACCGAGGATGTCGTCCTCGGGCGCAATCCCCTCCAGCGTCGGCGGTGTCTCGAGGAACCCATCGTCCATCGACGCGTGCTCCAACAGCGAAACGAGTTGGGCCCGCAGTCCCGGTTTGTCCGCGCACTGCGCATCGAGGAACGCGTCACGCTCCTCGGGGTGGCATCCCATGAGCTGCCCGAACAGGGTCTCGAGCTTCCCGAACCCGCTGGTCTCATGCATCGCGCTCGTCTCCACCACCGGCCAGCTCACGCCGCAGCCAGGCGCGCGCAAAGACCCAGTCACGTTTCACGGTCGGCTCGCTGACCTCCAGGATGGCGGCGGTCTCCGGCACTCCGAGCCCGCCGAAATACCGAAGCTCGACGACGCGGGCCTTTCGCGGGTCGATCGCCGCGAGGCGGTTCAGGGCGTCGTCCAGCTCGATGAGATCGATCCGGTGGGCCCGCCCGGCGAGCGCGCCCGGGTCGATGTCCGCCCGCCGGCGCTCGCCCCCACGCTTGAGGCTGCGGTGCGCACGGGCATGCGAGACGAGAATCCGACGCATCGTGGTGGCCGCGACGCCATAGAAGTAGGTCCGGTCCGCCCACTCGACCGCGGTCTGGTTCACGAGCCTGACGAAGGCCTCGTGCACAAGCGCCGTCGCCTGGAGGGTGTGATCTGCCCGCTCACGGTGCATGTACCCCTCGGCGAGCCGCCGGAGCTCCGCGTACACGTGCTCGAACAACGCGGACCTGGCCGGCCCGTCCCCCGCCCGGCTCCGTCTGAGCAGCGTCGTGGTTTCCTCGACAGTGACCAATGGTCTCTCCCACGGCAGTTTACGCCACAGCGACCCTGCCCGATCCCGTCGAGATATGTTGCGTCGGGATGATCTTCACCGTGGCCCGACCGCGCCAGGGGGGAGCCGGGGGTGCCCCTGGCACCGAACACCAGCACCAGGAGACTCATGCCATGAACCGCACCCGCACGCTGATGGCCGCGGCCTTGCTTGCCGCCGCCGGGCTCGCCCACGCCGCGCCTCTGACGGAGACCTTCACCTACCAGGCCCAGCTTGAAGACTCGGGGGAGCTCGCAACCGGGAACTACGATTTCCGCTTCCAACTCTTCGACGCCTCCGCCGGCGGCAGCGCGGTCGGCGCCCAAATCTTCCGCACGAACACCCCCGTCGCGGACGGGCTCGTGAACACCACCGTCAACTTCGGCGGTGTCGGGATCATCTTCGACGGCGAACGCCGATGGCTCGAAGTCGCCGTTCGCCCGGCGGGCGTCGGGACGTACACCGTGCTCGGCCCGCGCCAGGAACTCACCACCACACCGTACGCCGCGTACGCCCTGAACGCCGACACCGCGGCGTTCGCCGAGAACGCGCTCGTCTCCCTCGACGAGGCATACGACTCGGGCAGCACCATCAACGCGAACGCCGGCGAGGTCGCGATCGAGAACAGCTCGGGTTCCGCAGCGCTCAGACTCGGAAAGAACGGTGCCGGTGCCGGCGGTGGCGGCGAACTGAACATCACGAACAACAACGGCGACACCGTCGCACTGATCCAGCACAACAGCTCGAACAACGGCGCGTCCATTAACTTGTATGACGCCATCGGCGCCCGCACCCTGTACTTTGACAAGGACATCAGCACCGGGGGCGGGGGGTACCTTTCCGTGTCCCGCCATGACGGATCGGGCACTGGGATCAGCACGGGGTTCCAGGTCGATGGCAACTGGGCCAACACCCAGGACACGCATGTCACGGTCCGCGGCGCGAACAACACCATCACGCTTAACACCAACGCGACTGGCGACGCAACCGTCTTGCTCCCCACCGACGCCATTAACTCGAGCGAGTTGTCAAACGAACCAGGTGTCGCCGAGACCGCCAACTCCGGTTCTGTCGTCCTCTCACAGAACGGCGCCACCATCGACACACTCACGTCCACCACGATCAACTGCCCGAGCGCCGGGTACGTCCTCGTCATCGGAACCTGCGAGGTTTCTGTCAGTCACGTCGGTGCCGTTGGCGGCGTCGGGGGCATCAACTCCACCGCCAACTTCGGCGTCTCGAGCACCGCCGGCAGCCTTCAGTCAAACCAGGATATCGAGCTTCGCCTCGATCACGACCTCTTCACGGGCACCTACGACTTCCCCGTCACCGTCCACGGTGTCTTCCCCGTGAGCGCTGGCAACCGCACGTTCTACATGCTCGGCGACCAGAACTCGGTTGGGCACTCGATCACCGCGCTCGATATGCAGCTGTCGTGCATCTTCATACCCACGGCGTACGGTACCGCGTCGCGGGAGCCCGCGCCCGACGCCGGCGACGGCACCAGCGGCGTCTGGGGCTGGACGCCGGACGACGTTCTCGCTGAACGTGACGCGGCCATTGCCGCCGACCAGGCCCGACGCGACGAAGAGTTCCTCGCGATGCAGGACCAGATCGCCCGGCTCGAGGATCGCCTCGACCGCCTCCAGCAAGGCGCCGAGTAACCACGCGGCAAGGAGACGCACCATGACACGCACCACCATCATTTCGCTGGCGACCGCCGTTCTCACCACGCACGCGTCGGGCGACCTCAGCATCCGATGGAGCACCATCGACGGCGGCGGCCAACTCTCATCCGGGGGCAGCTACGTCATTGCCGCCACCATCGGTCAGCACGATGCGTCGTCGCTCGAGTCCATCGCGGGCTACGGCTGGGCGCCGGGGTTCTGGCCCACGTCCGTGCAAGTCGTCTGCGTCGCTGACTGCGATGACAGCGGCACGCTGAACCTCGACGACATCGATTGCTTCATCGCGGGCTTCCTGGGAAGCGACCTCGGCGTCGCGGACTGCGACAGCAACGGCGTCCTCAACCTTGACGACATCGACTGCTTCGTGACGGCCTTCCTCGCCGGGTGCTCGTAGGTTCACACGGCGGTCGTTTGCACAGACCGCCGCAGACGACCGCGCGCTCCGCCCGGCACCCAAAACTGGGTGCCGGGCGTTTGCCATTCCATCGCTCCGCGCGGCAGGACCCCCAACTCCAGGGTGGCCATCATCCGATCTTGATTCGCGGGAGTCCTGCTATGTCCGACATGAGGCCGTGCCGATGTAAAGTGCGATGCGAGATCTCTCAGTGATGAACCCCCCGTCCGATCGAGTCGCAGGGCGCTCCGCGCGCGCGATCCCGGTCATTCTCGGCCTCAGCGCTGCGGCGATCGGGATGTGGTTCATGGCCGGATGGGCGACCGGCGCGGACGGGGTCTTGCTCGACCACCACGGCTACGGGCAGATGCAGTTCAACACGGCGTTGTGTTTCACCCTGATGGGTCTCTCACTCGCGTTCATGCACCGACGCCGAACGTGGCTGAGCGGGGGCCTCGCAAGCGTGGTCCTGGTCTTCGCGGGCCTGCCACTGATCGAGTACGCGACGGGTACCGGATCGGGAATCCACCAACTGCTCGTGGATCACACCTCCGGGCCGGCCAACCCGTACCCCGGGCGGATGGGCTTCGGCACGGCGTTGGCGTTCACCCTCGCCGGTTCCACCGTGCTCATCGCGACGCATGTCCGATCGATCGCTCCCTGGCCCAACCTCCTCGGCCTGATCGTCGTGGCGTTGGGGCTGATCAGTGCAATCGGCCACCTGATGCTCCACGATCTGGTCACCGGCTGGGAGCACCTCACCAAGATGAGCCTGCAGAGCGCCGCGGGGTTCATCCTGATCGGTGCTGGCCTCTACGCCGCGGCGTGGCGAGCCCCGGCCTGGCGCTGGCGGTTCGCATTCGGTCCGATGTCCGTGAACCTCGCCGTCGTCACCCTGTTCGCCGCGGGCTGGTCAACCATCAAAGCGCAGGAGAGCGCCCGCCGGGAGACCGTCCGACGGTGGATCATGGCCCAAGCGGCCGAACGCACGAACGAGACGATCCGGCTCAAGCTCGGAGCGCTGGATCGTTTGGCGGCGCGTTGGCCGGCCGGAGCAGAAGCGCCCACGGAGAGATGGCGTGCCGACGCGACGCGGTACCTCGCCGATATGCCCGAGCTCACGCGCATTGCCTTGATCGATGCCAGCGGCGCCACACTCATCGATGTCCCGCGGCTGCCGGATTCAGCCGACTCGCTCCCCGTAAAGGTGATCGACGCAGTCCGGGCATTGAGCCAGGAAACGGACTCGGCGGCAGCCTTCTGCGGCGAGCCGGATGACGCACGGGTTGTGATCCGCTATCCGATCGATCGCGGCTCGCGCGGCGCTGGCTCATTGATCTTTGTGCTTGATGAGAACGGGCTGCTTGAGCGCTCGCTCGAACCCAATTCCTATGAAGGGACGTTCACGGTTTCTCGTGAGCCGGTTGGAACCTCAAGCACGGCACCGATCAGATTGCTCGGGGTCGAATGGCATCTCTCCGCCGAACTCACGCCCGCGTATGTGGGCATGCTCGGATCGGGTTGGGTATACGCGATCCCGGAGATCGGGATCATCGTGTGGGTGCTCGTGACGGGCGGGATGCTCTGGTTACAGCGCATCGACCGCGACCGCGGACGGCTCCGACACCTGCTGGTGGAACTGGACTCCTACAAGGGTGCTCTGGACCAGTCCGCCATCGTCGCGATCACGGATCCCGCGGGCGTAATCACCCACGTCAACGACATGTTCTGCCAGATCTCGGGGTACAGCCGCGAGGAACTGCTGGGTCAAACCCACCGGATCATCAACTCCGGTCATCACGACAAGGCGTTCTTCTGCGAGTTGTGGCGCACCATCGCTGCCGGGAAGGTCTGGCACGGCGAGATCTGCAACAGGGCGAAGGACGGTTCGCAATACTGGGTGGACACCACGATCGTGCCGTTCAAGGACAAGGCTGGGAAGATCATCAAGCACGTTGCGATCCGGTTCGATATCACGGACCGCAAACAGAGCGAACGTGAACTCGAGCAGAAGAACGAGGAATTGGGCCGCTTCGTCTACACCGCCTCGCACGACCTGAAGTCACCGATCGTCACGATCTGCGGGTACCTGGAGTACCTCAAAGAGGACCTCGCCAAGGGTCGCCACGACGAACTCGACGAGTACGCCGAGCGGATTGGGAACGCCGCCCTGCGGTTACAAGCAAACGTCCGAGACCTCTTGGAGCTCAGCCGTGTCACGACGGCGCCGCTCGCGATCGGCACGCCGCGCATCTCTGATGCTGTCCGCGAGGCGTTGCTGATGCACGAACCCGAGGTCGACGAGCGCGGCGTCACGATCGTTCTCGATATCCGCCACGACACGCTCCGCTGTGACCCCCGGCACCTTGATCAGGTGGTCAGCAACCTCATCAGCAACGCGCTCCGATACGGGTGCGACGTGCCCGACCCGGGGATCACAATCCGCTCTGAAATGTGTGAACCAGGCGTCGTTACGCTCACGATTGAGGATCGTGGACCGGGCGTACCCCAGCAGCACACCGACAAGATCTTCGGCGTGTTCGAACAACTCTCCCGACGCAAGGACAGCACCGGCATCGGGCTCGCAGTTGTCAGAAGAGTCGCCGAGGTGTACGGTGGCACCGCATGGTACGAAACAGCACCCGGCGGCGGTGCCAGCTTCCGCGTGCAACTCCCCGGTTTCGGTGTAGAACAGGAGTGCGCATCCGATGACCAGCGTCAGCACGCAGCACCAAGCGATCCGGTTCCTGCTCGCTGAGGACGACGACGACCACGCCGACCTCATCGCCCGTGGCATGCGGCGCAACCGGATCGCCAACGAACTTCACCGCGTCTCAAACGGCGAGGAAGCGATCGCGTACCTGAAGCAGGTCTCGCCGTTCGAAGATGCCCCCCGCCCCGACATCATCCTGCTCGACCTGAAGATGCCGAAGCTGGACGGACACGCCGTGCTGGAGGTGGTCAAAAATGACCCGGAGCTGCGCCAGATCCCGGTCGTCGTGATGACCACCTCGAAAGCCGAAGCGGACCGTGCCCGGGCGTACGACGCGAACGCGAACAGCTACCTCGTCAAACCGCTCGACTTCGCGCGTTTCAACGAGATGGTTCAGCATCTCGAGACGTACTGGGCGATCTGGAATGTTTCGCCCAGGGACGACGATACGCACTCAGAGGCGGGTTGCGGGTCTGCGTGACGCTTCCTCGCGACGCGAAACATCGAGGGCTGTCCAGTCAGCACGCCGCGGCGCGATCACGCACAGCCCCCGCTTGGCCCAACCCGAGATCGCGGCGCAGGACACGCTCGAGCTTCATCCACATCCCTTCGCCCTTGCGCACAAACCGGGCCCCGAGCGATTTGGCGCGGATCTCGGCCCGCTCCTCGGGGTCCCCCGTCATCACGACGACCGGGACGGACCGAAGCTGTTCGCTCGTCGCGAGTAGCTCGCACACCCCGAGCCCGCTGCCGGAGGGCATGTGAATGTCGAGCAGGATGAGCTCGGGCACACGCTCGCGGGCGATCGCCAAGCCCTCCACCGCATCGTGCGCCGTCGCGACATCGAGTCCGAGCGCGGCGCACCGCGATTCGAGCGCCCTGACGAGACCCGGATCATCATCGATGATCAAGACACGCTGGTTGTTCATCTCGTACTCCCTCGGAATCGCGTCAGACGACGATCACGTGGCGTTCTTCACCCAGCGCGGTCCGGACGAGGCGTGTGAGTTCCTCGCTGTTGATGGGCTTGCGCATGAAACCGAACGCACCGTGGTCCAGCGCGGCACGCTCGACCCAGTCGCCGTCCTCGCCCGTGATGAAGATAAGTGGCTTCATGCCCATCCTGGCTCGGTTCCGGAGGCGTTCGTGCACGCTGAACCCGTTGCCCGCCGGCATGTTGATGTCGAGAATGAGCAGATCCGGGTCGTGCTTCACAGCGAAATCGAGCGCCTGGTACCCGTCGAGCGCGACGATGACCTCGTAGCCCTTCGACTTCAGCCGGTTGCCCAACGCCTTGGCGAAATCCACGTCGTCGTCGGCGACAAGGATCCGCTTGGTCCGTTCATCGTTCATGTCCGCACTCCTCGGCGATGGCCAGCTGCGATTCGATCATCTCGATCAAGCAATCGACATCGAACGGCTTCTGGATCACCCTCACGTTGGGCATCCGCGCGATCTCGCCCTCGAAGGCGTCAGCGAAGCCGGTCACGACGATGATCGGGATCGGGCTGTGCTCGCGGATCCGGTTGACCAGGCAAGCCCCGTCTCCCCCTGGCATCTGCAAATCTGTAACGATCAGATCGAACCGGTCGGACGCAGCGGCCACGTATGCCTGTGCACCCGACACCGCCGACTCGCACTCGTACCCCGCGTGGGTCAGACGGACACGGAGGGCCGCGAGGAACTCCTCGTCGTTGTCAACCAGCAACAGCCTTGCACTGCCCGTCTCGTCCATCGGTGCCTGCCTCCGTCGTGCGACCGGCGACCACATCCCGGATCGTCCGGATCAAGTACGCGGCGTCGTACGGCTTTCCCACAAACCGAGCCGCGCCGCCATCCAGCACCCTTCGGCGTGACTCGTCCTGAACGTTCGCAGAAACCACCACAACAGGGATCGTCTCGGTCCGGGAATCCCCCTTCAACTCCTGCAGCACCTCGTACCCGTCCATCCCGGGCATCCGGAGGTCGAGCACAATGCAAGCGGGCGGGTCGGCACGAGCGATCTCCAGCCCCTCACGCCCACGATCCGCCCGCACCGGATCGAACGCCGCTGCTCGCAACCGGACCTGCATCGCCAGTGCCAGCGTGTCGTCGTCGTCGATGATCAGGACACGCTCAGGCGGCATGCTTCGTCCCCGTTTGCTCGAACGCGCCGCTGAACCTGGAGGTCATCTCGTCGAGCTGCTCCGGCACCGACCAGATGTGGAGGTCCGCAACCTCGACAGGCCCGCCACCCACGAACCCCGCGAGCTCGCGCTCGAGGCGTTGGATCCACCGGTCCGGGTGTTCCGAGAACCCGAGCACCACAACACCCATGCACTCGGTCTCAAGCACGAGATCCAGCGGATAGCAGAGCTCCCGGAGTCGCTGCGTCAGCACGGATCGTTCGAGACCGCAACGCACACGGATCACGTGCAGCGGCAGCCCCTCGGACGTCTTGCCGACGAACGAGCCGTAGTGCCGGATGAGTGCCGCCGGATCGTCCGCAGGGACCGTGAACGAGAACGTGCTGCCCTCGCCATAGACGCTATCTACCGAGAGCCGCGAGAAGTTCAGCAACGCGAGCTGTGAGCAGATCGACAGACCCAATCCGAAGCCCTTGATCCTAGAGGTTTGCGTCGTATCGACCTGACTGAACCGCTCGAAGATCGTTTGCAGATCCTCCTCGATGATGCCTCGACCCTCATCGATCACCGCGAAGCGGACCGAGCCCGGTTCGTCCGGGCCAATCTCCACGCGAACCGTGGCGTTCTGGTTCGAGAACTTGACCGCGTTCACGACCAGGTTCGTCAGCACACGCCCGCACTTCTCGGCGTCCACCCAAACGCTCGGCGTGCCAGGCTCAACGTGCTCCTCGATCGTGATCCCCTTCGCGTCCGCGCGGTTACGGACCCGAGCCCGAATGGTCTCAAGCAGATCCTCGGGAAGCACGGAGGCCCTGTCGAGACGGAGCATGCCGGCGCGCAGCTTGGCGCTGTCCAGAAAATCATCCACCATGTGGGTCAGATCGAGGACCGCCGCATCGACGTACTTCAGGAACTCGACCTGCTCATCCGTCACCGGCCCCGCGATACCGTCACACAGGATGCCGGCGAACTCCTTAATCGTCGAGAGCGGCGTCCGGAAGTCGTGAGCGACATCCGCTACGAACGCGTGCGCCGATTGGGTGAGCGACTGCAGTTTGGCGGCACGGAGCTCGAGCTCGCTGTTTGCCCGCTTGAGCTCCTTCACGAGCTGGCGATTCCGCTGCTCGATCCGGAACTGCCTCGCCGCGTCCGTCAACGCATTCCTGAGATACGCGCCGTCGCTGAACGCCCGGTCTTTGCGGAGATACCGGCTCGCGCCAAGCTCATGTGATCGCGACGCGACATCTTCGCTCCCCTGCGACGACATCACGAGCACCGGCCCCACTCCAAGCCGGAGCAAGTGCGGCAGCCAATCGAGCGCCGTCCCGCTCGGCATCCGATAATCGCAGAGGAACACCACGAGCCCGTCAGCCGGGATCGCCCCCAGGGCGGCTTCGGGTTCCTGGTACGACGTGATCCGGAAATCCACCTCCGCCCGCCCGTCCGCGCACGGACGGGCGAGCGATCTTTGTAGCAGATCGATGTGCTCGAGATCATCGTCGATCATGACAACATGGATGGGTTCGTTCACGGCACATCCTCGACCAGCATCGACAAGACATCGGCGCAGTCAGTGGTTGTGGGCAGTGCTGGTCAGCTGAACGCCGGATACGCCCGCCAATAAGAACACGAACTCCCCCTTCCCGGCCACCCAGAGTCAGTGTCCCCCCCAACCCCGAGCGGGCGAGACCGTTCACCGCACGCCATGATTCTCGACGTTCGAGGCATCAGGGCTCACCACGCCCGCTGGCCACATGGACGCCTGCTCCTGAGCCGCCACCGGCGAGGTCCGGCCCATCGTCGGGACGCTCGGATCCCACGATCGAGCCGAACCCGCGTGAAGCGCTGGATCCGAACCCCACGTCCCAGAACCCGTGATACCGGCGTGTTCGTGGGACCCAGCGAAGCCATGAGCCGGCCCGGCCGATCGGAATAACCGTGCGTCGGCTGAGGATCGTGGCGCTGGAGTATCATTGGACCGTGCAATCCGTGCTGAGCATCCTGGTCGCGCTCTCGCTGGTCTTGGCACCGATCCGTGCCGGCACCGCGTGCTGTCACGCGGCGACGGACCAGGTCACCGAGACCTCCGAGCTGGGGTGTTGTCAATCGACCCCCGCGGACCATCCGGGCGATCAGGGCGAAACCCCTTCGGACCGCGACGACTCGCCCGGCGGGTGCGAATGCCCGGGCCACTGCTGCGGAACGACCATCATGACAGCCTGCTTCCCGCCCGCGACGCGGTGCGTCGTCGTCCCGACACCCGATGCGTCCTCCCCACGCGTGCCAACGCGAGACGCGGGAGAAGACCACCTCGACCGCCTAAAGCGTCCCCCCAGAGCCTGAGCGCCCGACCGCAGGGATTCTGCGCGCCCGTCGCGCCCGCTCAGACTCTGGAGACCCCATGAAACCGACCACCGGCGGCCGTCACGCGCCGCCACCGAAGCAATCCAGGATCGCGCTCGCGATCCCATTCACCGTCACGGCTCTCACCCTCGCGGTGCTCGCGTGGAGCGCGTGGCCCGTCATCCGCCCGACGCGATCGGTCACGGTCACGCAGGCGGTGTTCCAGCGGACCACGGAGCCAACCCCGGATGTCGCGGACGATGAACCGACCGCTCGATCGACGAAGACTGTCCAGGCGGCCGGCTGGCTCGAAGCCGAGCCGTATCTCATCGCATGTTCCGCGCTGACGGACGGCGTCGTCGAGTCAATCGAAGTCCTCGAAGGCGACTGGGTTGATCAGGGCCAGATCGTCGCTCACCTCGTACGGGAAGACTCGGAACTTCGCCTCCGCATAGCCGAAGCCAGGCTCGCCGCGGCCCAGTCCGAGGTCGCCCTCGCCGAAGCTGAGCGAGCCGCGGCGCAGGCAGCGTGGGACGAGCCGGTCGAACTCGAACGCGCCGTTGAGGCCGGGCGTGCATCGCTCTCCGAAGCGGAGGGCGCCCTCGCACAATTGCCGTCACTGATCCAGGCCGCCCGCGCCACCGAATCCAAACGCGTCGAAGAACTCGCCCGAGCCCAGGAATCGAGATCGAACGGCGCCGCGTCGGAACTCGAAGTCATCGTCGCCCGACAGGATCTCGAAACACAGCGCGCCGAGACCGCAGCGCTCGTCGCGAGCGAGCCGATCCTCCGCGCCCGAGTCGATCGGTTCGCCGCCGAACTCCGCGCCGCCGAGCGGGACCTCGCGCTCCGGATCGCCGACCGCCGCCGCCTCGACGGTGCGCAGGCCACGCTGCTCAAGGCGCGTGCCGCCGCGATGCAGGCCGAGGCGGCGCGCGACGAAGCCGCCCTCGAGCTCGATCGCACCGTCATTCGCGCGCCGGTCAGCGGGTATGTCCAACGCCGTGTGAAGGCACCCGGCGACAAGGCCGTCCGCATGATGGACGACCCCCACTCCGCGCACATCGTCCACCTTTACGACCCGCAGCACCTCCAGGTGCGCGTGGACGTCCCCCTCGCTGACGCCGCGGGCATCGCCGTCGGGCAGCGGTGCGAGGTCGTCGTCGAGGTCCTCCCCGACCGGGTCTTTGCGGGCGAAGTCATCATCATCACGCACGAAGCGGACCTGCAGAAGAACACGCTACAGGTCAAGGTCCGCGTGAACGACCCCGACCCGATCCTCCGCCCGGAAATGCTGACCCGCGTCAAGTTCCTGGGAGGCGCCGCGAAGTCCTCCCGGACCCAGGGCGATGAACCCGCAAGCTCGGTGCTCCTGCCCGCGGACGCGATCGACCACCGCGCAGGCAACCCATCGGTGTGGCTCGTCACCGACCGTCAGAACACCCGCGGCGTCCTCCGATCGGTCCCCGTCACGACAAGCCCGAACGAAGACGGCTGGATCACCGTGAAAGGCTCCATTCAACCCGGCGCCCTCGTTGCGATGCCCGACCAGAACAATCGCGATGGCGAGCCAGTCCGGTTCAACGCGACCGAAGGGGGTGCGTCATGACGCTCATCCAATGCCGCAAGCTCACACGCGAGTACCGAAAGGGCACCGAACTCATCCGCCCGCTTGACGAGTTGGATCTCGACGTTCCCCGCGGCGACTTCCTCGCACTCATGGGCCCGAGCGGTTCCGGCAAGACGACCCTGCTCAACCTGATCGCAGGCATCGACTCGCCGTCCTCGGGCTCGCTGATCGTGGACGGCACGGACCTCTCCACGCTCTCACGCAACGGGCTCGCCGCCTGGCGCTCGGAAAACGTGGGGTACGTCTTCCAGCTGTATAACCTTGTCCCCGTTCTCACGGCGTACGAGAACACCGAGCTCCCCCTCCTCCTTCACAAACTCTCACGGAGCGAACGCCAACAGCGCGTCATGTCGGCGCTCGAACGTGTCGGCATCGCCGATCGCTCCTCACATTACCCACGCCAACTCTCGGGCGGCCAAGAGCAACGTGTCGCGATCGCCCGTGCAATCGTGACCGAACCCGGCATCATCGTCGCCGACGAACCGACGGGCGACCTCGACAAATCATCAGCCCACGGCGTGATGTCACTGCTTCAAGACCTCAACGAGTCCACCGGCAAGACCATCATCATGGTCACCCACGAC
>JAUHXM010000064.1 GCA_030426605.1 Phycisphaerae bacterium
ACACGAAGAGCTGCAGGTGATAGGGCGTATCGAGGTAGTCGCCAGGGATCGTCGCCGCATATCCGTCGCCGTCGGGCGTCATCTCGAGCGCCTTCCAGCGCTGGGACTGGTCCACGACGCGGTAGCGCAGCATCGGGGCCCGGTCGGCCTTGCCCGTCCAGCGTACGGAGACCGGTTCGCCGCGGCGAAAGCCCTCCGGCGCCTCGACGCCGCCAGACTGCGCCGCCGGCTTGCGCGCGCGCAGCGCGGCGACTGCGCTCTCGCCCTCCGGAGACAGCGCCCGGCTTTCTGTCAGGCCGATGCCGCGCCGCGCCTCGAGGTCGTGCAGCTCGGAGCGCATCTCGGCCTGGCGTGACTGCCACGAACCCCGCAACCAGGTCTGCGGCCCGTAGGTCAGGTCGTCGTGGTAGACGTCGCGCGACAGGTCCGCGATCCGGTCCCAGGCGGCGGTCGCGCGCCGCGCATGATCAAGTACGGGCTCGATCAGCTCCGAGGCTTTGGTCGCGATGAAGATCTCGGCCCAGATCGCCGCGCGGAAGCGTTCCGCGAAGAAGCGCGCGATGCCGGCGCAGATTTCGACGTCGATCGCGATGCGCTGGGCCTCGGGCTGCAACGCGTCCGCCGCCTGCCGCATCTGCGCAAGCGCGGCGTCGCAGTCATCGGCGAGGCCTGTCAGCCAGTCGGCCACGTCGAGCGGCGTGTAGCGGTGTTCGTCCTCGCCGGCGAGCAGCCTCTCCGCCCATTCGCGCGCAGTGGCGAACAGCTCGCTGTCGAAGGTCGGCGCATTGCCGAAGCGGACCGGCCCTGCCATGTCGAAGCCGTAGGCGAGACGCCCGGACCCCTCGATCAGGCCGAGATTGGTGTAGATCTCGGGCCAGTAGTGGTTATTGGAGGCCGAGGGCCCGTGCGCCAGCGTGACCAGCGGCAACACCCGGCTCGCGGCGGCAAGGCCCGCCTCGACTACACGCAGAACGCCCGCAACAAGACGCTCGTCGCCCCGTTCAGCCCCCGACGGACCCGGCTCTCAGAATCCCGTGACCGCTGGCTCGACGACGCGCTGAACCAACTCTGCGAGCTCAGTTCCTCGACGACGGGCTCGATCACGTTGTACGGGATGCACAGGTTCATCGTCCCCGCCCGGCTGCTCGTCTTAAGCTCGAACCCCAGCACCACAACCACCTCGTTCGGCGGCACGATCTGCACGAGCTGCGGGTTCGATTCGGTCGCCGCGACATCAAATTCGAGCTTGCGGACACTTTCCCAGGCCTCGCTCAGGGCCGCCAGACCCCGGTTCGTGATGTTCGAGACCAGGCGGGTCTCGATCTGCGTCATCGGGCGTTGGGGGATAAAGAGGTCTTCGCTCGTCCCACCGAGCAGACGGTCGATGATCGGGTAGATGATCAGCGGCGAGATCTCGAGGCACATCTGCCCCTCGAGCTCGTCGGCGGTGATGAGATTGAAGCTCGTGGGGTTGGGCAGCCCGGCGATGAACTCGCCGTAGGTCATCTGCTCGCATGTCGCGACGCGGACCTCGACGATGGTGCGGAGGAACCCAGAGAGGGCGGCGCCGAAGTTCCGTGCGAAAGCCTCGTGGAGGGTCTGCAGCGCCCGCATCTGGTCCTTGGAGACGCGTTCGGGGCGTTTGAAGTCGTACGCAGACACTTCAAGATCGGAGGTGTCTCGCTTGTCGCGCGTGAAGATGAGGCGGACGTCGGCCTCTGGCTCGTCGAAGTCGCCGGCCCCGCTGAGCAGTGCGTCGATGGCGCTTTGGTCGAGCGTTTCGTCCATGAACCGCGGGGCTCCCGTCGATGGCGCGCGCCACCGCCGCGCGGGGGCAGGACGCCGTTTGGTGGATATCGGACATCCACGCCCGGGCGCTTGAAGCGACCCACGCGGGAACAATCAGCGTCCCAGGGTGGGTTGGTCCGCCCGTGGTAGCGGCGGACGAGCCCCTTCATACGACCGATCCCCAGACGAGGACCCCATGCCAAACCGAGACGGACGGCGACGCTTGCTCTGGATCACCGCGGTGCTCGCGTGGCTCGCCCCCGCGGCGGCCGGGCAGGACGGCTTCGGGTTCGGGTTCCAGGATGACGCCCCAGCGGTGACGACGAGCATCGCGGGAAGCCAGACGGCGGTCGCGCCGGGGGGGCAGATGGCGGTCGCGATCGTCCTCGATCACGCCGAGGGGTACCACTCGTGGCCCGCCGCGGAGCTGGACGTGCTGCCGCCCGAGATCGCGGAGTTCGCGGTGACGACGAGCGTCGTCGCAAACTCGGTGCCCGATTGGGTCACGCTGGGTCCAGTGCAGTGGCCCACGCCGCACTTGGCCCCGGTGCCGGACGTGACGGGCAACGCGGAGATCGTCGAAGTCCTCACGTTCGACGGGCGGTCGGTGATTTATGTCCCGGTGCGCATCTCGGATGACGCGCCGGTCGGATCGGTCGGTGAGTTGGCATTCGATCTGGCGTACCAGACGTGCAACGACACGATCTGCCTGATGCCGGAGTTCGAGACGATGACGGTCTCGCTCACGGTGGATTCGAGCGTGGCGGCGGGGGAGATGACCGGAGACTTCGCGGGCTTCGATCTTTCGGGGTTCGATGCCGAGCCGGCCGATGCGGGAAGCGACCAGACGGCGACGACGGATCCGGCTCCGGCCGCGGACGCGGCGGCGCCCGGCGGTAGCTTCTTCGGCATCCCCGTGCCCAGCGGCGGCGGGGTGGTCGGGCTCGTCGTGCTGGGCTTGCTCGCGGCGGTTGGGGGCGCGGTGCTGAACCTCACGCCGTGCGTGCTGCCCGTGATCCCGATCAAGGTGATGACGCTGAGCCAGCACGCCGGGGAGTCGCGTGCCCGGGCGATCGCGTTGGGGCTGTGGATGTTCCTGGGTGTGGTCGCGTTCTGGGCGGCGCTCGCCGTGCCGGTGCTTGCGCTCGATACCTTCTCTGACCCATCGCGGATCTTTGGGATCTGGTGGCTGACGGTTGGCATCGGCGTCGTGATCGCGATCATGGCGGTGGGGCTGATGGGCGTGTTCGAGATCACGCTCCCGCAGAAGGTCTACATGGTGAACCCCAAGGCGGACACCGCCTGGGGCTCGTTCATGTTCGGCGTGATGACCGCCGTGCTGGGCCTGCCGTGTTTCGGGTTCGTCGCCGGGGCGCTCGTGCCCGCGGCGGCGACGCAGGGCACCTTGTTCGTCATCACGTTGTTTACCGCGATGGGCGTCGGGATGGGAGCCCCCTACCTCGTCCTCGCGGCGTTCCCGGGGCTCGTTAAGAAGCTCCCACGCACCGGGCCCGCGTCCGAGCTCGTCAAGCAGGTGATGGGCCTGCTGTTGCTTGCGGCGGCGGCGTACTTCGTTGGCTCCGGGCTCATCGCGCTCGTGACGACCAAGCCGTACATCGCCAAGCAGCTGCACTGGTGGATCGCCGGCGGGTTCGGTGCCGCCGCCGGGGTCTGGCTGTTCGTCCGCACGGTGCAGATCACGAAGAAGCCCGTGCTGCGCACGGCGATGGCGCTGCTCGCGCTGCTCCTCGCCGGCGGCGGGCTATGGGTCGCAAACTCCGAAACCGCGACGGCGCGGGGCGAGCACGAGCGCCGGCAGGCCGAGCTCGCCGCGGCGGGCACCGCGGGCGAGGGCGCGATCCTCAAGACCGTGTGGAACGACTTCTCCCCCGCGCTGGTCGAGCGGGCGCTGGCGGACGGCAACGTCGTGGTCATGGACTTCACCGCCGAGTGGTGCATCAACTGCAAGGCGCTCAAGAAGGCCGTGCTCAACGTGGACCCCACACGCTCGGTGCTGCACGCGGACGACGTCGTGATGGTCAAGGTCGATCTGACGGGCTCGAACCCGGAAGGCGACCGGGCGCTGGCAGACCTCAACCGGACCGGCATCCCGACCCTGGCGGTGCTGAGCCCGAACAAGGGCACGGGCCCGTGGGTGTCCAGCGCGTACACCGCCGATCAGGTCGTGGGCGCGATCGAGCGGGCCCGCGCGGGGACGCCGTCTGCCCGGGCGGGCGGATAACGCCCCCCGGACCGGGGTTCGCGGACCCGCGGGGCGTGTGAATTTCCAAACTCGTTGACCACCCGGCGGGATCTGGCCTACCTTTGTCCCTGCCGGCACCACGCCGGCGACAACCCGCGGGTGTAGCTCAGTGGTAGAGCGTCACGTTGCCAACGTGAATGTCGTCGGTTCGAATCCGATCACCCGCTTTTTGGCTCTCGCGGTCCCGCCCGTTGATCGAGCCGAATCCTCATGTTGCAGATTGCTCGCGGTGGTAGGCTCTTCTCGGAGATCCGCCTGGTTGGCGGTTGAGAGAGGAAATCACCATGAACGTCCGAGCGATGTCGTGCGCCTTGGCCCTCGCACTCGCGGCGAGCGCCGGGCTGGCCCAGACCAGCGAGTACCTCGTCGTCGCAGGCGACAACGGCGACCTGCCCGGCGCGGGCTCCCCACGATTTCTGGTCATCACGGGCGGGTCCGTCGATCGGTCCTGGGCGCCCGCGGGCGGTACGGACATCTACCAATACGCCGTCTCGTTCGATGCGACGATCCGCACCGCGGCGCGCGACGTTGGCGCGTTCGGCGCGGAGTATGACCTGAACGGCGCGTCCCTCGGCCCGACGTACGAGCACCCGATCGCCGCGCTCGAAGACTGGGTCGACGGCACCACCGACGGCGTCCGCAACTACACGATCGACCTCGCGGGCACCGTCTGGGCGTGCGACGCCGACTGGTCGAACCCCGTCGTGCTCTTCACCCTCCCGAGCTCGGACCTGGGCTCCATCACGTACGACCGCGAGTTCGGGACTCTTTGGATCGGGCGATGGAGCGCCACGCGCATCGAGGAGTACGAGTTCGACGGCACCCCATTGCGCACCATCAATACCGGGCACGTCAAGAACGCCGCCCTCGCGATGGACCCTCGGGACGGCACTCTCTGGCTGCACGACCGCTCGACGCAGGGCACGTACGAGCAATGGACCCGCGGCGGCGTGATGCTCCAGCGCGTCGCGATCCCGGGTGCCGACACCTACAACGCGATCGGCGGCGAGTTCCAATTCCCCCAGTGCGACCCGGATCTCAACCTCGACGGGCTCATCAACATCGACGATATCGACGTCTTTGTCGCGTCATTCCTCGCCGAGCTCCCGCTGGGCGACCTCGACAAGAACCAGACGTTCAACATCGACGACATCGATGCGTACGTTGCGTCGTTCCTCGCCGGGTGCCCATGATCGTGGGAGCCCCAGAACGCTGATCAGCCCGCACGTCGCTCCTCGGCGTCGATGTCGAGCTGCTTCATCTTCTTGTAAAGCGTCGTGCGGTTGATGCCCAGCGCGTCCGCCGTGTGCTGGCGGTTCCAGTCGTTCGCCGCCAATGCGCTGAGGATGATCCGGCGCTCGGGGTCGAGCAGCGCATCGGCCAGCGACTCGCCCGACCAGGCACCATCCGCCGTCAGCTTGAGCGCCGGCGCGAGCACGCCCGACTCGGGCTCGATGACGTGGGGGGGCAGATCGGTCGCGCCGATGGTCTGTCCGCGTGCCAACACCGCGGCGCGCTCGACGACGTTCGCGAGCTCACGCACGTTGCCCGGGAAGGGGTACCGCCGGAGCGCGTCCATCGCGTCGTCCGTGAACCCTGTGATGGTCCGCCCGAGCTCCTCGGCGTGCATCTCCAGGAAGTGGGACGCGAGGTGGGGGATGTCTGCCACACGCTCGCGCAGCGGGGGAAGCTCGACCTTAACGACGTTGACCCGGTAGTAGAGATCCTGGCGGAACACGCCGGACGCGACAAGGTCCTCGAGCGGCTGGTTGGACGCGAGGACGACCCGCGTGTCCACCTCGACCGTGGCGTTGGATCCGACGGGCTCGAACTTGCGCTCCTGGAGCACGCGGAGCAGCTTGAGCTGCATGCCCGGGCTCGCGCTGTTGATCTCGTCGAGGAAGATCGTCCCGCCGTTCGCGGCGAGGAACTTGCCCTGCTTGTCCGCGTGCGCCCCCGTGAAGGCGCCCTTGACATGCCCGAAGAGCTCGCTCTCGAGCAGCGTCTCGGGGATGGACCCGCACGAGATCTCGACGAAGGGCCCGTCGGCGCGCGGGCTGAGCCGGTGCAGGGCGCCCGCGACGAGGCTCTTGCCCGTGCCGCTCTCGCCCGACATGAGCACCGTCGTCTTGCTCGGCGCAACGGCCTGGATGATCTCGTAGACACGCTGCATCCGATGGTCGGTGCCCACGATGCCGTCGAGCCCGGTCGGCGCACGCAGGCGCGAGCGCAGGCGGGTGTTCTCCTCGAGCAGCGCCTGATGGCGTTTCGCCCGGTCGAGGGCCTTGAACAGGTCCTCGTTCACGATGGGCTTGGTCAGGAAGTCCACCGCGCCAAGGCGCAGCGCTTCGACCGCCGACTGCACCGTGCCATACCCGGTGAGCACGATCGACGCGATGCTCGGGTGTTTCCTGGAGACGTCGCGGAGCAGGTCGAACCCGGACCGCGTCGGCAGCGCGATGTCGCTCAGCACAACGTGGAACGGCCTGCCGCCCGCATCGTCGAGCATCGAGAGCGCCTCGTCGGCGTCGTACGCGCTGGCGCACGACCACCCCTCACGCGCGAGCAGCTCGGAGAGGCTCCCCGAGACGATCGGGTCGTCGTCAACGATCAGGATCCGCGACTTGGTTGCCACGCTCACTCCGCCTCGCACGACTCGTCCACGCCCTCGCCCGAGCCGCCGATCAGGCGGTCGTCGCAGACGGGCACGGGCGCTTCGATCCGGAGGACCGAGCCGGTCCCGGACGGACCCTTGCTCAGCGTGATGGACCCACCGGACTGCTCGACGATCTGGCGGCTCAGGCCCAGGCCCAGCCCGCTGCCCGGGTTCTTGGTGGAGTACCCGTGCTGGAACGCGCGCTCGGGGTCGTCCACGCCGGGCCCGTCGTCGGCGATCTCGATCACGATGCGCCCGTCATCGTTGATCGAACTCGTCACGGTCACGGTGCCGCAGGTCGTGTTCTCGCGGGTGGGAGCGCGGCCGATCGCTTCGACGGCGTTGCGCATGCCGTTGAGGATGGCGCTGTAGAGCATCCCGGAGGGTGCCCGCCCGGAATCCTGGTCGATGTTCAGCTCGATCGCGACGCTCGACTCGAACGCGAGTGGGCGGACTACGTCCGCCGCGTGGTCGATCGCTTCGCCGACGCTGACCCGCTCGGTCGTTCCGAGCAGCGGCGACCCGATGGGGACGGCGCCGTTCTTCATCGCGCCATCGACCAGCCCGGCCATCCGACCGAGGGTGTCGCGGACCGTCGCGATCTGGGCGCGGGCTCGCTCGACGCGCTCGAACGCGGCGCCGCTGTCCTCGGGCAGCGTGTCCGCCGCGAGGGAGAGCCAGCGCATCGACCCGTCGATCATGCCCGACAGGTCGTGGGCGAGCATGGTGAGCTGATCGGCTGCGTACGGGCTGCCGCACGGGTTCGTCGCCCCGCCCGGCGGCGGGGCGGACCGCGTCGAGCTCAGCTTCTTGTTGTCGCCGTTGGCGCCTTCGGGTGTTGCACTCATGCCACCCCGGTCGGCGTGATCCGGGCCCATGTTGACGCGGTGCCACACCGGGACGGGCGGGCCCGTCGCCCCGGATCAACCAGAGCCGACAGCCGGCACCGCCCGACCCGTTCTCGGACGCTCGATCAGCTCACGCCCACGGCGTGCGCGTCGCGCTCGGTCAACAGCCCGCCGTTGGATCGGGGCTTCACGGTGCCGTCTCGCTTCCAGCTTCGCTCGCAGCGCGGCTGATCGCGCAGGTCCGTGACCTTGGGCTCGCCTTCTTTGCTGTACGTCTCGACACGCGAGACGCCGCAGAGATCGGCGAGGTCCGAGCGTTCGAACGTGTCGAGCTTCCCCTCTGGATCGGGCAGCTTGAGCCCGGCGTCGAGCGGGTTGTCCAGCCCGAACTCGCCCTTCGCCGCTTCCAACGCCCGCATCGCGTCCTCCGCGAGCTGGTGGGCGAAGCCCCAGTGCTCGGACACTTCGACGCCGAACGCCTCGCCCGCGGTCTGCAGGTGCACGCTCGTGTCCGACTTGCCGGTGAGTTCGAGCCAGGCCTCGTCCGCCGTGTGTGCGAGGATCGGGGCGAGCAGCTTGCACAGGCCGTCCGTGAGCGCCCAGAGCGTGCGCTGCGTCTGACGACGCCGGACCGAATCCGGGGTGTCGCAGTACAACCGGTCCTTGACCGCCGCGAGGTACTCGGCGCTGAGCGTCGCGTTGCAGAAGTTGTACAGCGCTTTCTGGGCCGCGTGGAACTGGTACGTCTCGTACGCCTTGAGCACGTTCGCCCGCAGCGTGTCAAACTCGCCCAGCACCCACGCCTCGAGCGACGCGGAGGGGACGTCACCCAGCACCACGCGCCCGTCGTCGTCGAACTCGGGCTCGAAGTCGCTCAGGTTGCTGAGCATGAACCGCAGCGTGTTGCGCACCTTCCGGTAGCTCTCGCCTGCGAGCTTGAAGAACGCGTCGTCCACCTTCATCTCGTTCTCGTACGCCAGCGAGCTGACCCACCAGCGCAGCACGTCGGCGCCGTAGTTGTCGAAGAGGTTCTCGATCGTGTGCCCGGCGGACTTGGAGAGCTTCTTGCCGTCTTTGTCCACCATGAACCCGTGGGTGAGCAGCGTCTTGTACGCCGGTCGGCCCATCATCGCGAGGCTCAGGAGCAGCGACAGTTGGAACCACCCGCGGTGCTGGTCCGATCCTTCGAGATACAGCTCGACCGGGAAGTCGGCGCCGTCCGAACGCTGGCGCATCGTGGCGTTCCAGCTCGCGCCCGATTCGAACCAGACGTCGAGGATGTCCGCGCCCTTCGTGAGTTCGTCGAGGGAGACACTCCCCGATCGCACCGCGTCGGGTGCCTCGCCGTCCGCCTTGGCGTCGTACCCCGCGAGCAGTTCCGAGGGGCCCTTGGTGAACCAGACGTCCGACCCCTGCTCGCGCACGAGGTCGGCCACCGCCTGCGTGCTGGCGCGGGTCATGAAACTCGTGCCGTCGGGCAGCACGAACGCCGGGATGGGCAGGCCCCACGCGCGCTGGCGGCTGATGCACCAGTCCGGGCGGCTCTCGAGCATGCCCAGGAGCCGGTTGCGGCCCCACGCGGGCACGAACCCCGCCTCGGGGTCGCGCGTCGCGTCGAGCGCGAGGTCGCGTAGTGACTTCCCGTCCCACTTCGTTGGACGTTCGACGCCCACGAACCACTGCTCTGTGCACCGGAAGATCACCGGCGTCTTCGAGCGCCAGTCGTGCGGGTAGCTGTGCATGAACCGGTGCGAATGGAACAGGTGCCCCGACTGCTCGAGCCGCTTGGCGACTTCCTCGTTCGCGTCCCAGATGCTCTTGCCGCGCAGCCACTCGGGCGCGGTGTCGTCGTACGTCCCGTCGGCGCGCACAGGGCAGTACGTCGGGATGCCCTCGGCGAGCCCGGTCTGGTAGTCCTCGGTGCCATGCCCGGGCGCGGTGTGGACGAGCCCCGTGCCGTCTTCGAGCGTCACGTACGCCGCGTGCACGACGGAGTAGCACTTGGACGTGTCCGCGTCCGGCTCGCCCTCGGGCGTGGGCGCGGCGTCGATGAACGGGTGCCTGTACCGCAGCCCGACGAGCTTGGACCCCGGCGCCTTCGCGAGCACCTGGACGTCTTGGGCGCCGCCCGCCTTAAGCACCTTCTCGGCAAGCTCCGCGGCGAGCACCGTGACGTTGCCGTCCACCTTCACGAGCGCGTACTCGTACTTCTCGTGCACCGCGACGGCGAGGTTGGCGGGCAGGGTCCAGGGCGTTGTCGTCCAGATCATGAACGAGGGCGTCTGCCCGGGCCGATCATCCGCGGCGACGTCGAACGCGTCGTACACCGCCGCGCCGTCCGCCGCCTCAAAATCGACGTACACGGACAAGTCCTCTCGGTCCATGTACTCGAGCTCGGCATCCGCGAGCGCCGTCTCGTTCGCCACCGACCAGTGCACGGGCTTGAGCGCCTTGAAGGCGAGCTGCTGCCCGACCAGATCCGCCAGCACATCGAGCACCGCGCCCTCGTAGGCGGGTGTCATCGTCAGGTACGGGTTCTCGTAGTCTGCGGTCGTGAGCAGCCGCTGCATCTGCCCCGCCTGCAGCTTGATCTGCTTGCTCGCGTAGCTCTGGCACTCCTTGCGGACCGCCATCCGCCGCGGGCCCTCATCGAGCTCGTTGAGCTTGTCCGCCTTGCCCTTCTCGACAAGGTCCGTCATCACCCGATGCTCGATGGGCAGCCCGTGGCAGTCCCACCCGGGCACGTACGGCACCTCGAAGCCCATCAGCGTCCGCGAGCGGACCACGAAATCCTTCAGGCACTTGTTGAGCAGGTGCCCGAGGTGGATTGACCCGTTCGCGTAGGGCGGGCCGTCGTGAAACACGAACCGGTCGCGTCCGGCGCGGGCTTGGAGCATGCTCGCGTAGAGGCCCTTGCCCCCGCCCAGCTTCGCCCAGCGCTTCATCGTCGCCGGCTCGTTCTGCACCAGGTTCGCCTTCATCGGGAACGAGGTCTTGGGCAGGTTCAGGGTCTTCTTGTAATTCGGCTTCTCGGCGGTGTCGGACATCGCGCGGCCCCTTCGGGTTCATCTCCCGCGCGGAATCGCCACGCGGAGCGGGATCGTATCGGTGTCAATCGGTGCTTCCGGACTCGGCTCGCCCCGGCCAACAGGCCCCCGCGGCGGGCGTCGGCGATCGCCCGCCCCTCAGCGGGGCCTGGTAATTCGGCGGCTCGAAACCGCCCCCGGGATCGCTCGTGTCGTGTCCATCGCATCAAGTCTATCGGCCCGGGGCCCCAGCGTCGTCATCGAAACCGACGCCATTTCAGAGCCGCGGGCGTGAGCACGCGGGCAGATTCCTCGGCAGGACAAAGCACCTGTTCCGCGTGCTCACGCCCGCGGCTCGGACAATCCCAAAACGACAACAGCCCCGGAACGGATCCGGGGCTGCTCTCGGATGCCCTGACCTCACGACCTCTCCATCACTGGAGGGCCCCTGTCGGTGAATCACAAGGATCCACTGGTCGATCCGGTCAGGGCGAGGGCCTCTGTGGCCTTGGGGGTCTCCTAGGCGTAGTTCAGGTGTGCTCAAAGAGCGACTGCGTCCGCAGCACGACCCCGCCGCGCGCGATCATGTGGTACGCCTGCACGTGCACTTCCTGATCGTAGCGTTGGATGTCGAGCATCGACAGGCAAGGCCCGCCGTCCTCCCACAGGTGGGTCAGCCCGTCCACTTCACGCGAGAACTCGCGGAGTTCGTCGTACGTCGAGGCGTACAGGTTCTCGCCCAACTGCTCGGTCTGAACCGAGCTCATGTACGTGATCCCATCGCCCTGAAAGGTCTTCTCAAAGTCGCGCTCGCCGGCGCAGTAGAACGTCTCCGACGCGCCGTCCGGAAGCCCGGATTCACGGTCGGTCACCAGCTCGGTGTAGCACGCCCGGTCCACACCGAAGCGGACGACGTGGGCGCTGGGCATGATCCATGCCTCGAGCTCGTACTCCCCGTACGACACGACACGCCGCCCCTGGAGCTCGAAGAGCTCCGGGTGAAGCGCTTTGGGGTAGAGGTGAAGCTGCAGGGTCTGCAGCGCCGTGGATCTGGTGGTGGAATTCATGGAGTCCTTCCCCCGGTCGCTCGGGGCGGTGCCCCCGCCCTTGGGTCGTCGCCGCCCGTTCGCCGTGTGCCGCGGCGTGATCGGATCCCCGCACGTCCTGAATTCGGGAATCCAAGCTGGGCAAACCGATGAGTGTAGGCAGACACACGAGTGTCTCCTAACAAACTCTTCGTCAATCAAATTCACGTCGCTCTGCGTCGCACGCACACAAGATATACGCATCAAGCACCGCGCGTCTACAACAAGTAGAATCATGCACATGTCTTCGTCGGCCTCAAAGCCAGTTCGGTTTTTGTCTGGTTCGGGCGCGTCAAACGCGCCGAATCCGGACCGCGTGGAAGCGCTCCCGCGCGCCGAACGCGCCGCCGCGCTGCGACACGCGATCCCCCTCGCCGCGCCGGGGGAGGTGCCCGGCTTCATCCTCACCCTGCTCGAAGCGGCGAGTGCTCCGGGCACGGCCAACCCTCGCGGCGGCAACGTCGTGGACCGCTTGCGCGCATTCGTTTCGGCCCCGGCGTGGCGTGCCGCCGACGACGCGCTCGTGGCGCTCGCGTGTGTGTGGAAACGGGTGCCGAGCGACCTCAAGGGGGCTGCCCTCGCCGCTGGGCGAGGGCGCTGGACCGAAACGATCGCGTGTGCCGCGGCGTCCGACGACGCGTTCGAGCGCGAGTCCGCGGCGATCCTGATCCGCGATTCAAGCAACGCCGCGAACGCGCCCGAGGCGCGCCGCTTGCTCGCCGACGCGGACCGCGACGTGGCACGCGCCGCGGACCGGGCCCTGCTCTCACTCGCCGTGCGTGTCGCCGGGTTCGACGCGACACGACTCGGCCCGGACCTCGCGTTCGTGTCCGTCCCGAGCTATGTCGATCCCGCACCCGCGGAGGTTGTCATCGCCGAGGTCGCCGAGGCGGCGTGGACGTTCGGCGACGAGCACCGCGGGCGCGACACGCTCGCCGCGGCGTTGCTGCTCGCTGACCTCGTGTCCCCGCCCGCGCGTCTCTCCCAACCGCAGCGGCGGCTGGATGCCCTTCTCACGACGCCCGACCACCCGGCGGTCGGGGCGCTGCGCACGATCGTGCGCACGTCGCGATCTCCCGAACTGCGCGCTCGATGCCTGCGGTGGGCCGCCGCCGGCCCGCTCGCCGATGGCGCACTCGAGCGGTTGTCCAAGGCGGATTCCGACGAAGACCACGCGGCGGTGCTCGAACTCGCGCACCTCGTCCGCCGCCCCGCGCGCGAGACGGCCTTGTCCGCCGTTCCCGTGCGGCTGGCCCGCGACGGCGTACGCCTCGCCAAGGGCGGGCTCGTACCCGACGCGAGCGCGTGGGCGCGCCTTTCCCCCGAAGCACGCCGCGGGTACGCACTCCTCGGCGCGGAGCTTCGTCTCGCGCCGGCGGTTCGCCGCGCGGTGTTCGCGACGTGCCTGGGTGATCCGGACGTGATCGCCCGCCACCGCGCCGTGCGTGCCTGCGAGTTGCAGGACGCGGCCGATTTCATGTTCGACCCCGACCCGCGCATCGCGCGCACCGCGGCGCTCCGGTGGTCGGGTGCCGGGTTGGCACAGACCGTGCGCGTCCCAAAGCACTCGGGCGACGAACGTCGTGCCCGGATGCTCGGCAAACTCGCCCGCTCACCGCACCGCGCCGTCCGGGCGATCGCGTCCGCCGACGATCAGCGACTGATGCCGTGGTCGCACGAGGACGCTTCCAGCCGCGTCGCCGCCCGCCGCTGGCTGACGGAGGACGCACCCGCGTTCCAGGACGCCGCCCGCCGCCGTCTCGCGGCATCGGACGATCGGGTTGTCGTGCAGACCGTACAGGTGTTGATCGCGCTCAACACGGCCACGGTATTCGAGCGTGAACTCACGGCACTGCTCGCCCAGACGGATCGCCCGCGCGTCGCGGCGACCGCCGCCCGCGCGCTGGGCAGCATCCGCACGACGTCCGCGCGCACCGCGCTCACAAACGCCCTGCGTGCCAGGGACGCCCGCCTGCGCGCCAATACCGTCGAATCGCTCGCCCGCACATCCAAAGAGGCCGTGGGGGTGCTCGTCGAGTTCAAGAACGACCCGCACCACCGTGTCCGCGGCGCCGCCGTTCGAGCCGAGATCGGGCTGCGGGGGGACGCGTGCCTTGCCGACGTCCGCGCGATGCTCGACGACGCCCGCTGGGAGCACCGGCTCGCCGGCGTCTGGGTCGCCGAGCGGGCGCTCACGGGTCGGCGCGGCGTGCAAGCCCCTCCGACGGTCGCGGGCATTCTCGACCGCCTGAGCGAAATCGCGCGCGACGACGTCTCCGGAGCCGTTCGCGCCCGCGCCGTCCGATGCGTCCGTCGCGTGCTGCTGGAGTGCGATTCCCCGCCCGGGCTCCGGGCGGCGTCCCAGATCGAACCCGCGCCCCCCGCGTCGCTGGAGGTCTCCGCATGATCGCGGCCCTGGTCGCCCCCCGGCTCATCACCGAAGACCCCGGCGCGTTGACCATCCCGTGGGCAACGCTCGGCGCGGCGTTGCTCATCGCACTCGTGATCGCCGGCGCCGTGGTGCTCTACCGACGCGAACGCGATCGCGCGAGCGCGGCGGACCGTGCCGTCCGCAGGCTCGCACGCGTGCTCGGGCTCGACGACCGCGAGCGTTCCACGCTGTTCGCCCTCGCGTCAGCGTCGGGCATCCACGCGAGCGCCCTGCTTGTGTCACGCCGGGCCTTCGAGCGAGCGATGGCCTCCGCGTCATCGGCCCCGCGCCCGCCCAAGCCCGCGTTTGTCCGGTCGCTCTCGCAGAAGGTGCACCCGGGGCTCGGCTGATCGCCGCCTGAAACCCGGCGGGGTCTGGCCCATAGAGTTTCGCGGAGGAAACCCCATGCGCGCCGCCCTCATCACGATTGTTCTTGCCCTCGCATCGCCCATCGCCGGCGCGCGTGACCCGTACATCCGCACGACCGAACGCGACGGGGGTGTCGTCGCACTTGAGACTGCATCCCGTTCATTCGTCGGGCCCGCGGCGCAGCGCGTCACCCTCGTCGGCGTGACGCACGTGGGCGACGGCCCGTACTACGCCGAACTCGCGACCGTCTTGAACGCCCACGACCGCGTGCACTACGAGGGGGTCGGGCCCGCGTGGCGCGATATCGAGCCCGACGCCTCCGCCCGCGACCGGGCACGGTTCACCCGCGCCCGCATGCGCGACGCCGCGGCCCAGCTGCTCGCCGACTACAGGCACGGCGGCCGCGCCCGCACGGCAGACGCCTGGCTCGAGTCCTACCCGCCCTTCCGACGCCGCTCGCTCGTCACGGCGCTCACCGACGGATGGGGGCGTCCAATCACGCTCGACATCGATACCGACAAACGCACGTACACCATGATCTCCCTCGGTGCCGACGGCGCCCCGGGCGGCACCGGCTTCGATTCCGATCTCGAGCGCACCGGCCCGATCGATTTGGGCAACGAGGAGGATCCGAGCGACAACGCGATCCAGTCGCGTCTCGCGCACGCCGCGGGTCTGTCGTTCCAGCTTGACGAGATGGACTACATGCCGGAGCACTGGCACAACTCGGACGCGACGCTTGCCGAGATGTGGGACGTCGAGCCCGCCTCGCTGTTCATCGATGACGACCCGGGCGACGAGGACGGCTCGGGCGACCCGCTCTTCGCGATGCTCTCGGGCGAGTCCGGGCTTGCCAAGGCGATGGGCTCGGTGCTCGGGTTCATCGGCGACTCTCCGCGCTCGAGCTTCCTCTTCCGCGTCATGCTCGTCGAGACGCTCGGCGCGGCGGACGCGTCCGTGCTCGTCGCCGGGCTGGGCGACGAGATGGCCGAGATGCTGCTGACACGGCGCAACGCGGTCGTGATGCGCGACCTGCAGGAAGCTCTCGCGGAGGACCCGTCGCGATCGGTCGCCGTGTTCTACGGCGCCGCCCACCTCGACGACCTTGAAGAACGCCTCGTCGATCTGGGGTACCGCCCGACCGAGACCACCTGGCACGCCGCGATCACGGCGGACCCCGCTGCCGTCGGAATCAAGCCCGAGCAGGCGATCGCGTTCCGCTCGTTCGTCTCCTCGATGGTGCAGGTGCAGATGGCCCAGCTCCGCGCGATGCAGGAGCGCAACGCGGGCGACTAATCCCTGGGGGGCGTACTCGGCGCGCCGAGCGGCTCCTCGCCGCGCAGCCGCCGCGCGACGTCCGCAACAATCCGGTCCTCACGCGACACCATGTGATGCGCCAGCCCGATCCGCCCCGGCACCCAGATCGGGTCCTCGCCGGGGGGCGAGGACCGCGTCGCGCCGACCATCCAATCGTGCAGCACCGCGTAGGGCACGATCTCGTAGTCGGCGTCACCCAGCTCTTCATCGAGGAACGTGAGCATCTCCGAGCCTGCGCACAGCTGGCGAGCCGCGGCGTCCGGACGGACCGCCTCCGCGAGCCGCGCTCCTCGGTGGGGGGTTGCGAGCGTGTACAGCGTCCCGATGTTCAGGCGCCGCGCACCGGGCTCGCGCTCGGCGGCCGCCCAGCGCGCGACGATCCCGCCCATTGAGATCGCGACGACATCGACCTCCGTTGTGCGCTCCGGGTCGGCCGTCGGCCACCGCTCGTCCACGAACGCGATCACCCGCTCGCCCAGCGGCTCGATGTCGTCGGCCCACATGTACGACATCGTCGCGACCTCGCCCTCGTCGGCGCCCGTCAGCCGGCGGATGTCGCCCGCCAGAGCCCTCGCCGCGCCCGACGGCGAGCGGTACCCCGAGAGCACGAGCACGGGGCGGTCGAGCCCGGCGGGCCGGGCACGCATGTCCCGCATCGCAGCGCGCACCTCGACCGCCGCCGCCGGGTACGCCGGGTTGTCCCGATGAATGTGCATGCACGACACCCCCGCCCCAAGGGTGAGGGCCATCGCCACGCCCAGCGCGGCCCGGGCCAGGCGGGTCAGGCGGCGTGTCGGGTTGGGCGCAGAATTGTTAGTCATTGCAAACTTGTTCGGGGCCGGGCCCCGGCGGTTTCACGGGTCCTTGGGGAATCAGGATCGCCGGCTCGCCCCTCAGCCGTCTCGCGATGTCCAGGATCGCGATCGGATCCCCCATGATGTGCAGGTGTGGCTCGCCCGGGCGCCGCGGTAGCCGGTGTCCGGGGTGCCCGTCCGGCACGCCCCGCCCGTCGCCGATGACGGCGTCGGCGTCCATCTGGTACGCCACCAGCTCGATGCCCGAGAGACCGAGCGCCGCGTCGAGTTCGCGCAGGAAATCGGATCCGGGCCGCATCTGCCGCGCCGCCTCGGTCGGCGCGATTCGCTCAGCAAGCGTCGATCCGCGGTGGGGTGTGCCCAGCGTGAACACCCGCTCAACGCGGATCTCATCGCCCGCGTTCACGACCGCCGCAACTCGGCGCGCGACCAGCCCGCCCATCGAGAGCCCGACGAGGTCGAAGGATGCTCGCGCACCGCCCGCGATTGCGCGCAGCTTTTCGACGACGCACTCCGCCATTGGCTCGATCGCGCCATGCAGCGCGAACCGGGCGACGCGGAAGTCCGCAGGGTCGTGCGACGTCAGCCGGCGCAGCTCGCGCGACACGACGCCCGCGTACAGCCCCGGGTCGAGATACCCCGAGATCACCACGATCGGGCGGTCAATCGGGGCTGGGGTCCGGCGCAGACGCCGGCGCAACCGGGCGGCCTCCTCCGGCGTACAGGTGAGCGGCGCGGGAGCGCCCAGACGCCCGGCGAACATCCAACGGGAGTGCTTCGCGAGCGCCAGCCGGCGCGCGAGTCGCGGGGCCCGCATCACCCGACCTCGATCTCGACGCCCGCCGGCCCGAGGTTCATGACCGTCGTCGGGCCCAGCGTGCCGGTGCACCCCCACGCGTCGTGCACGTGCCCGCACAGGGCGTGCGTCGGTCGGGCGCGCTCGAGGCACGCGAGGATCGCGGTCGAGCCCACGGGCTCGCCGGCGGACGTCCGATCGCAGTGGCCCTTGGGCGGGGAATGTGTGACGAGCACGCACCCCTCGGGGCACGCCGCGAGCCAGTCGGCGGCTTGGTCCTCGGTGTAGTCCACACTCCACGCGCCGAAGGGCGTGACGGGCACGCCGCCGCCGAGCCCGAAGAAGGTCACGCCCGCGAGCTCGACGGACGAGCCGTGCAGGTGGTGGAGGTGCGGGTGTTGGGCGCACGCGTCGCGGAGTTCGGCTTCGGACTCGCCGTTGCCATGGACGAGGACGGCGGGGCGGTCGAGCGCCGCGATCGCGTCGATGACGGGCTGGAGCCCCTTGCGGACGGTCGCGAAATCGCCGGCGCCGACGAGGACGTCCGCGGCGCGCGCCCGCTCAGCCATCGCGTGGATGGCGGTGAGGTCGCGGTGGATGTCGCTGAAGGCGAGGAGGTTCACGGTCATTCCGTCATCTGCTCATGATCGTTTGCATTTCATGGAGCGCTACGTTCATCGAATTGAATACGCCGAGCAGCTCAAAGCGTTCGGCGACGATCTCGGCCGAGTTGTCCTTGAACTGGAAGATCAGGTGGCGTTTTCGCCTCGGGTTGCTCCAGCCCGTGCCTTCGCGGTGGGAGCGACGGTCCCATTCGAGTGCAAACCTCGAGTTTTCTACTTCGAGGATTTGGGCGTGCAGGTTGTTCCAGAACGCAATCCTGCCGTAGGGGTGGTTGTGCTGCGCCTCGTCGTTAAGCGTGGTTGCTGAGGTGTAGAGCGCATCCGTGAAGCGGATCACCGCGGTGTTCCAGACGGGCGGATCGCGTTCCGGCTTCACGTCGTATGCCAGCGCCCCGTGATCGCCGCGGGTTATCAGAACGCCGAGACTCGTGCTGGGGCAGGGCTGAGGGAACCCCTCCGCTGCGGCGATCCGCTCAGCGCCAAGGTCTCCGGCGTGCTGGTGCTGGGGGGATTCGGACGGCATGATTGCTACGTTCGCCCGATCGTCAGATCGGTCCCTCCATGAATTCGCTCGGCGGCCATCTTCTCCCAGCCGGACCCCAGCTCGCCGAGCGGGTCGGGGGGGACGATGTCCACGCGTTTCTGCCCGAGTTTGACCTCGCCGGACTCGACGCGTGACTGGAAGGCTTTGCACTCGTCGAGCAGACGGTCGAGGATCTCGTCCTCGCCGACCGTCGCGACCCGCTCGCCCTGGACGTAAATGATGC
>JAUHXM010000065.1 GCA_030426605.1 Phycisphaerae bacterium
TCGCCGCCAGCGCCTTGGCGTCGGATTCGGACGAGCACAAGGTCCTCTCGGGGATCATGCAGGACCTGTTCGACGTCGGGGCGGACCTGTGCACCCCGATCGCAGCTGACGAGGAGCCCGGGTCCCGCCTCCGGGTGACCGAAGCCCAGACGGCCCGGCTCGAGGGCCTCATCGACCGGTTCAACGAGGGGCTGGGCGAGCTCACGAGCTTCGTCCTGCCCGGCGGGACCGAACTCGCCGCCCGCCTGCACGTCGCCCGGACGATCACCCGCCGGGCGGAACGGCTCGTCGTGGCGCTGGTCGCCGAGGACGAAACGGGCACGAACCCCGAGACGGTGAAGTACCTCAACCGGCTGAGCGACCTGCTGTTCGTCCTCGCCCGGCACGCGAACGACCGCGGGCGGAGTGATGTCCTGTGGGTCCCCGGCGCGAACCGCGGGGGGGGCAACCCGTGAAGCAGGCGACCGGGCGGGGTCTCGAGACCTCCGAGTTTCACCACGCGTTCCGCATCGAAACCGACACGCTCATGCGTCGTCGGTTGATCTGGTTCATCGCGATCTGGGGCGGGCTTGGCGTGATCGGGTTCATCGCCCTGATCGCCACATCGATCGCCCAAGGCGGGATGCAGTGGTTCGGGCTCCAGGTCGGGTGGCAGCAGGTGCTGTTCGGCGTGCTCACGATCTCGTGGTTGGGGGCGTACGTCGCGGCGCTGATCCTGGTGCTCGGGAAGCGGCTCTCCACCCGTGACGTGGTCCGACTGAGCATCGCGCTGATCGTCGTGGATGGGCTGTTGTTCCTGAGCGCCCGCGCCGCCGGGATCCCGTTCTACAACCTGGCCAGCTTCTGGTTCAGTCACCTGGTGGCGTGCATCGTGTTCCCGTGGAGGGTGCGTGAAGCGATCCTCCCGATCGCGATCGTCGCGCCGCTCGGCATCGCGAGCGCTCTGCTCATCGAGGGGTACGGCACGCCCCAGCTGATCACCACGACCATCTTCCTGCTGATCATGATGACGCCGGCGGTGATGCTCTGCTGGTACAAGCACTCCCAGCGGCTGGTCCGCGCGTCCAACCGGTTCCTGAGCGACCGGTACGGCATGCTGCGGCAGGAGCTCGCCTATGCCCGCCAGATCCACGAGGCGCTCTTCCCGGCGCCGGTTTCTTCGGGTGACCTGCGGTTCAACTACAAGTACGAGCCCATGCGCCAGATCGGGGGCGACTATCTCCACGCGCATGCTGTGCGCGATGCGGGTGGCAACCTCCGCTCGCTCTCGGTCGTCGTCGTGGACGTCACCGGGCACGGCATCCCGGCGGCGTTGACGGTCAACCGCCTGCACGGCGAGCTGGATCTCCGGTTCGCCGACGACCCGAACGCCTCGCCCGGCGCGATCCTGAGCAACCTGAACCGGTACATCAACCTCACGCTCGCCCGCCATTCGATCTACGCGACGGCGCTGTGCCTGAAGGTGGACCTGGAACGCGGCGTGCTCGAGTACGCCTCGGGCGGGCACCCGCCGGCGTTCCTTGTCTGCGCGGGCGGGACGATCCGCGAGCTCGGGTCCACCGCCCTTGTCCTCGGCGCTGCCCGCAACGAGGAGTACGAGCCAGAGGAGGTCTCGATGGCCTTCCACCCGGGCGACTCGCTCGTGGTCTACACCGACGGCGCCGTGGAGGCCCGTGGGCTCGACGGGCGGATGCTCCGCATCGCCGGGTTCCGCGACGCCCTGGCGGCCAAGCTCGGCGAGGGGCACGCCGACCGGCAGGGGACCTGGTCGGAGTACTTATTGGACGTTGTCACAACCTACCGGGGCGGGTCACCACCGGAGGACGACACGCTGCTCGTGGAAGTGCACCGACCCGTGCCCGAGGCGGGCGGTTCGGTTGACGCGGGCCACGAGGCGGGTACCCTTGCCCCTGCAGCGGGCCCGACAGGACCCGCGACGGGCAGGTAGCTCAGTTGGTAGAGCACGGCATTGAAAATGCCGGTGTCGGCGGTTCAAGTCCGCCTCTGCCCATTCATGTTCCGCGAGGGCCGGCGCACGCCGGTCCTTGTTCGTTTTTGGCGGACGGGTTCAGTCTTCGTCGGGCAGGCGGGCGCGGAGGGAGTCGGCCTCTTCCGTCTTGCCGTTCGCCTCGCACGCGTCGGCGAGCACGCGGACGAGACGCAACACGAGCGGGTGGTCGGTGCCCAGCGCGGGCTCGGCGTGTCCGAGCGACACGCGCGCGATCGCTTCGGACCGCTCCGTGTCGCCCGCCTTGTACTGACTTCGCGCGGCGCCAAGCCAGGCGTTGAGGGCCGCTTCGTCGGCGGGCCCGTACGCCGCTTCGAGTTGGGGGGCGCCGGCCTCGAACAGCGCCGCCGCCTCGGCGTCCGCCCCGCGCGAGAGCAACGCCTGCCCGAGCCCCATCTCAAGGTTCGTCGTCATCGGGTGGACGGGCCCCAGGCCCTCACGGGCGTGGGGGAGGGCCTCGGAGAGCAACGCCTCGGCCTCCGCGGCGCGGTCCGTCTCGAGCAGCAGCGACGCGAGGCTCCGCGTGCAGGTGAGCGTCCCCGGGTGCGCGGGCCCGAAGACCTGGCGGCACGCCGCGAGCGTTTCGCGGAAGACCGGCTCCGCTTCCTCGTGCCGCCCGGTACTCTGCAACAGGAACGCCAGATTGTGTTTGGTCACCAGCGTATCCGGATGACCAACACCCAACGCTTCCTCCTCGGCGTCGAGGATCTCCCGGTAGATCGGTTCGGCTTCGTCGTACCGGCCGAGCCCCTCGAGCGCGGCGGCGACGTTGTTGAGTGCCGCCAGCGACAGATAATGCGTCTTGCCCAGCGTCTCGACCCGGTGCTCGTGCATCTCGCGGTACAGCGGGATCGCGTCCTCGAACCGGCGCGTCTCGAAGTAGATCCCTCCCAGCGCGTTGCGGGCCCGCACCGCGAGCGGGTGGTCATCGGGCACGGCGTCGAGCACGCGCTGCAACGTGTCGATCCCCGCGTCGAACCGGGCGGACTCGCGTTCGAGCTCAGCGATCTCAACCACGATGCTCAGCGTCCGCTCGTCGTCGGGCCCGAACGCGGCCTCCGCGTGCGACAACGCCAGCTCGGTGTCCCTTCGTGCCGCGTCCAGGCGGCCCATCGTGCGGTAGAGCGATCCGAGGTCCTGCCTCGCGAAAATCGAGAGCTCGTGCCGCGGGCCGAGCGCGTCTTCCAACTGCTCGACGCCTCGCAGGAGTTCACGTTCTGAATCCTGATAGTCCCCGATGGCGTTGTAGATGTTCCCGAGTGTGGTATGCACGGCGCCCGAGATCTCGCGCCGATCGGGGAACGAGTCGTCTACCACCTGGGCGGCGGTGTCCACGACCTGGCGGACGGTGACGTCCGTCCCCTCGTTGCCCGGAACGATCGCCGCGAGCAGATCGAGGTGCATGAACCGCGAGACCTCCGCCGTGATCGCGGCCTGCTGCTGCGCTTCGGCCCGTTGCTCGTCGGCGATCTCGCGCTGCCGGACCGCTTCGGAGCGTTGCTCGTCGGCGATCTCACGCTGCCGGACCGCTTCGTTGAGCGCAAACGACACGGCGATGAGCGCCCCGATCACCGTCAGCGCGATGACAAGCACCGAGCCGACCAGCGCCCGGTTGCGGCGAGCGAACTTTCGAAGCTGGTACGTCGCCGTCGGCGGGCGGGCGTTGATGGGCTGGTCGTCCAGGTGCCGGCGGATGTCCTCGGCGAGTTCGGCGGCGGACCCGTATCGGCGATCGGGCTCCTTCGCGAGCGCCCGGCCGACGATGGTTTCCACGTCGCCGCGCCAGTGGGTGTTGAGGGTGCCGAGGCGCGTGGGCTCCAGCTCGCGTACCCGGTGGAGCGCCTCGAGCAGCGGCGCGTCATCCACCTCGACGGGGAGCTTGCCCGAGAGCAATTCGTAGAGCACGACGCCGAGCGAGTAGACGTCCGAGCGCGTGTCGATCCGGTCCGCGTCTCCCGCCGCCTGTTCTGGGCTCATGTAGGCGAGCGTGCCCAGCAGCTGCCCGGCCTGGGTCGCGCCGGTCAACGCGTGCATGTCCGCGTCCGCGACGCGCGCCACACCGAAGTCGAGCACCTTCGGCTCGCCATCGCGTGTGACCAGGATGTTCGACGGTTTGAGGTCGCGGTGCACCACCCCCTTCTGGTGCGCGTGATGCACGGCATCGCACACCTGCGCAAAGAGCGTGAGCCGGTCGCGCCGGTCTAGTTTGTTGTCCAACGCGTACCGCACGAGCGGAGACCCCTCGACGTACTCCATCGCGAAGTACGGCTCGCCGGCGTCGCTCGTGCCCGCTTCAAAGATCGACGCGATACCCGGGTGCTGCAGGCGCCCGAGCGCCTCGGACTCAAGCTGGAACCGGCGCACCAGCGACTCGTTGAGCAGCCCGGACCGGATGAGCTTGAGCGCCACACGCCGGCGCGGCGAGGTCTGCTCCGCCTCGTACACGACGCCCATCCCGCCAGCGCCGAGCCGCCGGCCGATGGTGAAGCCGTTGATCGCGGGGGCCTCGGCGTTCGTCTCGATTCCGGCCGCGGTCTCGAACGGGGGGCGCTCCAGGCTCGTCCCCAGCGCCGCGTCCGCCGCGAGCATCCTCCGGACTTCCGCGACGACCTCCGGGTCGTTCGGCGCCTCGGCGTTCAGGACTCGATCCCGCTCCCCGGTGTCCAGGTCCTGCACGCGCTCGAACAGCGTGGCGACGCGCGAGAAGTGGGATGGCTTATCCGACATCCGGGTCGCTCCCGTCGGCCATCAGGCGCGCTGCGAGCCACGCCCGGGCGGTCCGCCACTCGCGGTCGGCGGTCGCGCGCGAGATCTCCATCACCTCGCACGCCTGCACGACGGTGAGCCCGCCGAAGAACCGGAGCTCGACGAGCCGGGCCTTGCGTTCGTCGTGCGACGCGAGCTCTGTCAATGCCTCGTCGAGCGCGAGCACGTCGCTTGAATCCAGCGTGGGCTCGGCGGATGGATCGCTCAGCAGCGCCTGCTTGGCGGACCCGCCGCCCCGCTTGAGCCTCTTCGAGGTCCGCGCATGATCGATCAAGATCCGGCGCATCGCGACGGCCACCGCCCCGAAGAACTCCCGCCGCCCCAACGCCCCAACGGCCTCCTCATCCACGAGCTTCAGGAACGCCTCGTGGACGAGTGCGGTCGGCTGCAGCGTATGGTCGGGCCGTTCACGCCCGAGCTGACTCGCCGCGATCGTGCGCAACTCGCTGTACACGAGCTCGAAAAGCTGCCCGGACGCGCCTCGATCGCCCGCGGCGACATCGCGAATCAGCAGCGTCACCGTCGATCGCTTTGGGTCTGGCGGCTGGGGCACGCGCCGAGTGTACCCGAGGGTGCGCCGATTCCAACGGTCCGCGTTCCAATGCCTCACGCCCGGGTTTCCGGATGTTCGGCGTATCGGGTGGCGTCTCACCCCCACTGAGTTCATCACGGGCACCCGTTGAGGAACGACTGCACGAACGCGTCGATGTCGTCGAGGTTCAGCACGCCGTCCGCGTTCGTGTCCGCGACGCAGCTCGCCGTGGTGGGGGGTTGATATTCGTACGCGCCCTGGTCCACGAACAGCCCCATGATCGACGCGCCCGTGGGCGTGTCGCTCGCGGTGACGGCCCGCGGGTTGCCGTCCAGGTCGGTTGGGTCTGCCTGGCTGTTGAAGTGCACGGCGTCGCCGGCGTCGATGCTGGGTGAGTCGGGCATGAGCCGGAAATCGCCGAGCCCGGCATCCATGAACATGGGATCGACATCGGTGACCGTCGCGCCGACGCCGCCCTGGACGTTTGAGTATTCGAGCACAGCCGGACCGTTGAACTGGTCGGGAACATTGGCGCGCACGATGCAGTTGCGGAAGCGACCGGTCGCGCCCGATCCGGATGTGTGCACCGCACCACCGCCGGCACCCGAGAAAGCACCCAGCGCGGTGTTCCCGTAGAACGTGCAGTTCGTGAACCTTGAGTCGGGACCGCTCGTCATGACGATGGCGCCGCCGGACGAGTTGGCGGTGTTATCTGCGAACAGGCAGCTGTTCGCGAGAACCTCGTTGGTCGTCTCGCCGATGATGAACATCGCGCCCCCGTCGTCGCCCTCGGGCCCCTCGGTCCGGTTGTTGACGAACGCGCAGCGGGTGTACGTCGCGGGCGAGCCATTGTGGTAGACCGCGCCGCCGTCCTTGGACGCGACGTTGTCGTCGAAGGTCGTGTCGAAGACGTCGCCCTCAGCGGATCCGGACCACCAGATCGAGCCCCCGAACGTTGCGGTGTTCCCGTCGAAGGTGCAGTTCTCGATCTGGTACCGGGCGTCCGTGTCGGCGATGTGCAGCGCCCCGCCCGCGTAGTCGGCGTCGTTGCCGGTGAACGTGCACCGGCGGAGGACGACGTCGCCGCGGACGGTCTGGATCGCCCCGCCCGCGGATTCCGCGGTCGAGCCCTGGGTGCTGTTGTTGATGAACCGCGAGTCCTCGATGAGCATCACGTTGTCGGAGAAGACGATCGCGCCCGCGTCGTCGGGCGCGATGTTGTTCTCGAACACGCAACGCCGGACGGTCAGCTTCCGCCCGACCGCCCGGATCGCACCGCCGTCGATCGCGGCGAGCCCGTTTCGGAACGTCAGATCCTCGACGGTCAGGTTGTCGGCGGCCAGTTCCACGATGGTCCCGACGAACTGCCCGTCGAGCACGATCGTCTGCCCGGGGGCCGCCTTGATCGTCAAGTCGTTGTTCGAGACGACGTACGTGTTCTGGTAGTTGCCGGCGTCCGTCAGGATGAGCGTGTCGCCGTCCACGACCGGCGAGAGCGGCGATTCGAGGTAGAAGGTCAGCGTCTCGTTCGACGGCCCGGGGACCGTGTAATCCGTGGCGCCGGCGACGCCGGCGGCGGTCAGGATCGCGATGATCGGGGTGACTCGGGACATGGTTGATCTCCGTGGTGGTGGGGTTCTGACCCCCTCGGCGACGCCCGCCCGCGTCGCGCCTCACGGAGTTCCGAGAATCAGGGCGTCGCCGTGGGCCCGAGAACCCGCCGCACCAGTGACGATCGGGTCGGATCGGGCGTCTGGGAGGCCCGCGCTGCCATCCCCGCGGGGTTCGATCGGGAAACCCGGTGGTGGGCAGATCACCAGCGGGCGGTTCGATCCGATATCACCCCGGCACCTCGTGGGGACCCGTGCGATCATGGACCAGCTGCTTCTCTGGATCTCGATGGCGTTCGTCGTCTTTCTGGCGGCCCGACGCCGCGACCGCGCCAGCGTGCCGTGGTTCGGGATCATCCTCTGCGCGTCGGGCATCGGCCTGCTCTCGTTCCACGCGTTGCGGGACAGCCTCGTGGGCAACGACTGGTCCTGGATGAACCGGACCATCACGGGATCGCTCGATCTGTGGCGACTCACCGAGATCGGCGCCCTCATCATCGTGGGCGTGGGCGTTGTCGCGATGACCGTCGCCGCGGAGACCGAGCGGACCACCCGCAGGCGCGGCCGAGCCGCCCGCAGCGTCACGGCGGCCCCGAGCGTGGGCGTCGTCATGTCCGTCCTCAGCGCCGCGCCGGGCGCGACACTCATGCTCCGACGCGACGAGGAAGACGAGAACGACTTCCGGATCCTGTACGCCGACGAATCCGCCCAAAGCCTGCTCACGCTTCCCGCACGCGGCGCGATGCTGCTGTCGCGAGCCCATCCCAATGACACCGCCCAGCGTGTCGTGGACGCCGCGAACCAGGCCGTCTCGACCCACGCCATGACCCGCATCGAGCACCCTGTCGGTGAGGCCTGGTACGAGATCGCCGCCGGCGCCCATGCGGACGGCGTGCTCGTTCTGCTGACAGACATCACCGAGCGCAAGCGTGCCGAGCTCGCCCTCACCCGTGTCGCGTACACGGACCCGGTCACGGGCCTCGCGAACCGGACACTCCTCGAACGCGAGATGGACGAGGGCGTCGAGTGGGCCCGCGCAAACCCCGGTCACGGGTTCGCCGTCGTCTGCCTGGATTTCGACGACTTCAAGGGCGTGAACGACCGCCACGGGCACAGCACGGGCGACGCCCTGCTCGTCTCCATCGGCACGCGGATCAGTGCCCTGCTCGAAGAGGAGTTCGACGGCGACACAGGTCGATTCGTTGCCGCCCGCTGGGGTGGTGACGAATTCGTGGTCATGCTCAAGCAGGTCACCCAGACACGCGTGGCGTCGTTCGCGAACCGCCTCTGCGAACGCCTCGCCCTGCCGCACGAACTCAAGGGCGTCTCCATCCGCTCGACCGCCAGCGCCGGCGCCGCGATGTGCACCGGCGCGCACGCGGCCGGTGAGGATGTCCTCAAGGACGCCGACGAGGCGATGTACGTCGCCAAGAACGCCGGCAAGAACCGCGTCTGCCTCGCGTGGGAGAACCGGGGTGGCCCGTCGCCCTTCCCGGGCGATCAGCCCCGGCGGCGAGCCACCGACATCGGCCCCGACACACGCGACGAGACCGCCCAGGGCCGCGGCAGCCAGGCCGCCTGAGCTACTGCCCGGGCACCGGCTCCGTCTCGAGCTCCAGCGCCAACAGATCCGAGTACGAGCACGCGATGGGTTCGCCCAGCATCGGGCCCAGCGCCGCTCGGAGCTTCTCGTTTGCCTGCCGAGCCCGCGCCTGGGTGTGCGACTTCGAGATCATCGATTCGAACTCGACGAACGATCCGAGGTCCTCGACGTCGTCCAGGTGGATCCGCGTCGGCCCGAGCATCCAGAGCGACCGCGTCTTGCGCACCACGAGCCACACGGGCAGCTCGCCCGTCCCGAAGTGATCCCGCGCCTCCGTCTCGGAATAGGTTGTGAACGTGCTGATCTTGGGCTCGGGCGTGTTGGTCCGGTGGTAGTAGATCACCTCGGTCGGCTCCTCGATCGGGCCGTCGGGCTCGAGGATGACCGATTCGCGCTTCTTGAGACGCCCGTTGGCGACTCGGTAATAGGTGTCCGTCTGGCGCATCGTGACCACGTGCCGGGCACCGAGGCGGCTGCAGACCGCCTTGGCGAGCTTGAAATCACGCAGCTCGGCTTTGAACTCAACATTGCGCACCGCGGGCGTCCTCCCCCCTCAGAGTCGGCGATCTCACCCGAGCGCCTTGAGCAGGCGGGCCTCGTCCCACACCTCGACCCCCAGCGATTCGGCCTTGGCGAGCTTTGAGCCTGCCGAGTCTCCCGCGATCACGATGTCGGTTTTCTTGCTCACCGACCCGGTGACCTTCGCCCCGAGGGCCTCGAGCCGCTCGGTGAGCTCGGGGCGGGTGAAAGACTCAAGGGTGCCCGTCAGGACAACGGTTTTGCCGGCGAACGGCGAATCGGACGCCGCCTCGTCCGCGGAGAATTCCTTGCTCGCCAGATCGACGCCCGCCTTGCGCAGCCCATCGAACGCCCTTGTCGCCGCCGTTGAGTGCAGGAACGCGTGCACGACCGGGGCGGTGTCCTCACCGAGCCCGGTCTCGTACTCATTGTCGAGAGGGTCTTCCGAACCGATGAGCTTCAGGCGTTTGGGCTTGCTCATCCGGTTGACGGCCTGGGGCATGAGCTCCCAGACCTCCGCGGCGAGCAGGGCGTCGAGATCGGGGAAGGCACGCGCGAGGGCCTTGGCCGTCGAGGTGCCGACGTGCCGGATGCCCATGCCGCCGAGCACGCGCGCCAAGCCGCGGCCCTTTGCCGCATCGATGCCCGCGATGAGATTGTCCACCTTTTTCTCGCCCATGCGGTCGAGCGTGAGCAGCGCGGCTCGGTGCGCGCCCAGCCCGAAGATATCCGCGAAATGCTCCAGCGGGATGGCGGGGGTATCGGCGGGCACACCCAACTCCGCCCGCCTGGGGTCGTCGGCGTCGAACGCCGTGGCGCGGATCTGGTCAATGGTGGACTCACCGAGCCCGTCGATGTCCATCTGGTTGCGCCCCGCGAACCACACGAGCTTCTCTCGCACCTGCGCGGGGCATTCGGGGTTCACGCACCGGCGGCCGGTCTCAATCTCGGGGGTCTCAACCGCCTCGGGCGGTTCGAGCTCGACGACGCCGTTGCAGACGGGGCACGCGTCGGGCGCCTTGATTGCGCGCGCGCCCTTCGGTCGTTCCTCGATCACGACGCCCATCACCTGCGGGATGATCTCGCCCGCCTTCTCGACCTGCACCGTGTCGCCGACGCGGATGTCCTTCTGCCGCACGAGCCCGTAGTTGTGCAGCGATGCGTGCTGAACCGTCGTGCCCGCGAGCAGGACCGGCTCGAGGACAGCCCGCGGCGTGATCCGCCCCGTCTTGCCCACCATGTGCTGGACCTCGAGCAGCTTCGTCGGCTTGCGCTCGGCGGGGTACTTGTACGCGACGCACCAACGCGGGCTCTTGCTCGTGAACCCGAGCTCGGCCTGCTGGGCGAAGTTGTCCACACGCACGACCATGCCGTCGGTCGCGTAGTCCAGGCTGTTGCGCTTCGCGTCAAAATCCTCGATCGCGCGCACGATCGCGTCCGCGTCGTCGGCCGTCACGGTGTGCGGGCTGGTGGGGACGCCGAGCGTCTTGAGTTTCTTCAGGAATTCCGTGTGGGTGGAGGCGAACGAGTCGTCGGAGACCTCGCCGCGCCCGTGCGCGACGAACGCAAGCTTGCGCTCGCGGGCGGCGGTCGGGTCGAGCTGCTTGATCGTCCCCGCGCACGCGTTGCGGGGGTTCATGAAGGGCTCGTCGCCCGCCGCTTCACGCTCGGCGTTGATGCGTTCGAATTCTGAGTCGGGGATGAAGATCTCGCCGCGGACCTCGAGGGCATTGGGTGCCTCGCCATCGAGCCTCAGGGGAATCGCCCGGACAGTGCGCGCGGCATGGGTGACGTCGTCGCCCTTGGTCCCGTCGCCGCGGGTGAGGGCGTGGGCGAGCACGCCGTCCTCGTAGCGGATGGAGAGGGCGACGCCGTCGATCTTGGGGTCGCAGACGAACGTGGGACCGTCGCCGAAGAGGCCGTCGCCCGCGAGGCGCTTGGCGACCCGCTCGACCCACGCGCGGATCTCGGTTTCGTCGTAGGTGTTGTCGATCGAGAGCATGGGCACCGCGTGCTCGACGGTGCGGAACCCGGCGATCGGCTCGCCGCCGACGCGTTTGGTGGGTGAGGCGGGGTCGTCGAGCTCGGGATGGTCCGCTTCGAGCCGGGCGAGCTCGGCGAGCCGGTCGTCGTACTCCCGGTCGGAGATGAACGGGTCGGCATCGACGTAGTACGCGCGGTTCGCGCGGTCGAGCAGATCTCTGAGCTCCAGAACTCGTTTCTTCACACTCACGGGGGGATGGTACCGGCGGGCGTCCGGGTATGATCGCGGCGATGCCAGCGGCAATCATCGACGGCAAGGCGATCGCCAACCAGACCCGGGAGGACCTGTCGATGCGCGCCCAGGCGCTGCGATCGGCCGGGTGCCCGGCACGTCTGGACGCGGTCCTGGTCTCGGCGGGTGACAACGCCGCGCGGGTCTACGCCGACAACCAGGCCCGCACATGCGAGGACGTCGGCATCGACTACCGCCTCCACGAATTGCCAGCGGACGTCGGGCAGGACGCCCTGATCGACCTGATCGAGCGTCTGAACGCGGACGGCGAGGTGTCGTCGATCATGCTCCACCTGCCGCTCCCGGACGAGGTGGACGAGTACCGGGTCAAGGAGCGGATCGCGTCGGACAAGGACGTGGAGGGCGTGACCCCCGCAAGCATCGGGCGGGTCGTGTTTGGTCGCTCGATGCGCGCGCCGTGCACGGCGATCGCGGCGCTCCGCCTGATCGAGTCAACCGGGACGGATGTGAAGGGCAAGCGGGTCGTGGTCGTCGGCGCGGGCCCGGTGGTGGGGCGCCCGATCGCGGTGCTGCTGATGCAGCGTGAGGCAACGGTGATCAGCTGCAACGAACACACGTGGGGGCTGCCCGAGCTCTGCCGATCGGCGGACATCCTGATCCCGGCCGCGGGCGTACCCGGGCTGATCACGGCGCAGCACGTCAAGCCAGGGGCGTTGGTCGTGGATGTCGGGGTCTCGCGGATCCGCAACGACGAGGGCAAGCGGGTGACGGTGGGGGACTGCTCGTTCGACGAGGTCCGCGAGATCGCGGGGTGGGTCTCGCCCGTGCCCGGCGGTGTGGGCCCGATGACGGTCGCGACGCTGCTCTCGAATGTGATCGAGGCGGGAGAGGCGCGGGCGGGGGCCTGATCGTCTGGTTGGTACGAATGGGGTAGGCTGCGTGCGTCGGGGCGGGTTCTCGGGCGGTAACCCCCGTTCAGAGCCAACGATGGGCAATCACGGATTCGGATTCTCGTTGACCCGGAGGAGGGTTGTTCCTTGAATGAGTCCATGCAGACACTCGGTCTCTTTGGGACGATCGGCTGGCAGGAACTCCTGATCGTCGGGATTATCATGCTCCTGCTGTTCGGGCGTCGCCTGCCCGAGGTGGGCAAGAGCCTGGGGCAGGGCATCGTGCAGTTCAAGAAGGGGCTGCGTGATATCGAGGACGAGGTCGAGCGCGGCGTCAGCGACGACGCGAAGACCCGGGCCCCCCTGACCGACGGCACGGACCAGCGGGTGAGCCGGTCGGATTCCGCCGCGGCACCCAAGACCGAGGCGACCACGCCCGGGGCGTGACGATCTGACAATCTCTGTGGCTCGGTGGCGGACGGTGTGAATCGTGCGGCTACGATGTCGCCACGCTCGGCGAGGTAGCTCAGCTGGCTAGAGCGGAGGATTCATAACCCTCAGGTCGGGAGTTCGAGTCTCCCCCTCGCCATTTCCCCAGCCCGGATCCTCGGGCTTCCGATGCAATCCGAACGGGCCCCGTGCGTTGGGCCCTCGTGGAGGCCCACGCGGGCCGGTCCGGAGGCGGCATCATGAATAAGACGGTTGCGGTTCTGATCGTGGGATTCCTCGCCGGGGGCGGTGGGCTCGTGGCGGCGTGGGCCGTTTCGTCTGGCTCGAAGCCCGCGGACACGCCTGGGGCTTCGGGTGCGGCCGCTGAGGCGGCGCCGACCGAAACCGCCGGGTTCGGGTCGTTCGACGCCCCCGCGGCGTCCGCGGCCGGTGAGTTCGCCCGGGCCGAGCCCGAGAGCGACGAGCGTGAGGACCGCATGGCCCGCCTGCTCGAGCAGTTCGACCTGGACGGCGACGGCGAACTCAGCCGCGAGGAGCGCGATCTCGCGCGGGCGGCCCGCGAGGCGGAGATGCTCGAAAAGTACGACGCGGACGGCGACGGGCGTTTGTCACGCGAGGAACGCCGCAACGCGTGGATCGATGGCATGCTCGATTCGCCGCGCGGGCGGCGCCTGCTCGAGCGGTACGACACCGACGGCGACGGTGAGCTCAGCGCTGAAGAACGCCAGCTCATGTCCGACGAGTGGGAGCTGCGCCGCATGGAGGGCGAGATGGCGTTCGTCGATCGGTTTGACACCGATCTGGACGGCGAGTTGAGCGACGCCGAGCGAGCCGCGGCGGACGAGTACATCCGAGAAGCACGCGAGCAGGCACGCGTCGAGTTCGAGTCGCGGTTCGACGCGGACGGCGACGGTCAGATCTCGCGCGATGAGCGCCGGACGGGGTTCGAGCAGTACCGCATCTGGCGCGAGCAGGACGAGTTCGTCAGCAAGTTCGACTCGAACACGGACGGCATCATGAACGCCCTGGACACGCAGGCGTTCCTCGCGCTCATCCAGGCGGGCGATCTGTCGGCGGACCTGAACCGCGACGGCGTCGTGGACGGCACCGACATCCAGCTCTACCAGGACACGCTGCTGAATCTCGACCCCGACCGACCCGACCCGGTCGATCCCATGATCTTCATGGGCGGCGGGCGCGGTGGGCCCGGCGGCTTCGGAGGCGGCGGGCGCGGTCGGCGCGGTGGCGGCGGCGACGGACCGCAATCCGACGGGTGATCAGTCGATCACGCCGGCGAAGCGGTCGTAGGAGCCTGGCATCCTGTTGAGGTCATACCCGCCCGCGACGCGGGTTTTCATCGCCAGCTCGTCGCCGGCGATGAGCGACGGGCCCTGACGCCCGTGGGCGGACCCGATCACACGCGTCGTGGCGCACGAACTCGAGGTGTTCTCCGTCGTCGAGCACCCGACGAGCGAGCCCCCCATCAGGAGGGCGGAGGTCAGGCCGGCGACGCGGACGGTGACAGCGGCACGCTTGGTCATCATGTGGCTCCCTCGGTTCCCTCGGGGCCTCCCCCGTGGTTCTGTTGAATCGGCGATCCGTCGGGGCCCGCGTTGGCCGCGGGTCGGGTATCGCCGCCGATCGGCAGCCGGATGTGGGGGGAAGCCGATCTGGTTGACGTGTTCAGGTCCGAGAACGCGCGGGTCTTGCGCACCGGGCCCCGAGAACCGGCCCATGAATCATGCGGACTTCCGAGATGCGGTGGGCCCCGGTAAGCGGGTGCTAAACTGGGGTGGGGACCCGTTTCAAGCGGGCGTGTCGCGGCCACCGATGGAGACGCGACCTGAAGGTGTGAGGATGGGATTGTGACACGAGTTCGAATCGGTGTGGGGGCCCTCGCCGGGGCATGGATGGGGTTCGGGGTGCTGGGCGGGATGACCACCCCCGCGATGGCGCAGGACGAACCCGCCCCCGATCTCATCCAACCTGACCTGTCGCGCGACGGGCGGATGTACCCCGTCACGGGGTTCGAGATCGAGTACCCGATCCCGCATGAGAGCCTGCCCGAGACGGCGGAGATCTTCGACGTGTTGATCCCGCTGCACCGGACGGCGACCGGGTGGATCGGTCCCGTCGAGGGCGTCGAGCCGGAATACGTGCGGCTCGGGTCGTTCAACGACGGGCAGCGGCGGACGATCTACGGGTCCGCGCTCGCGCAGGTGAACACGACGGTGCGCGACGCCCTTGAGGCGCGGTGGGGTCTGATCGGTCACCTGGTGACGCCTGCGATCGACGAGATCGCGTACGAGACGACGAGCGAGGATCTGCGCGCGCCGGGGCAGACGACGCTGACGATCCAGATCTGGCGCGCCACCGTGGGCGAAGTGCGGACGATCGGGTTTGGGCAGAAGTGGGACAAGTACGGCGAGGGGGCCGAGGCCGAAGCGACGGTGAACCTACCGCAGCACGAGCGCATCCGCGAGCGGTCGCCCGTCAAGGAGGGCGACCTTCTGACGCGGCCCGGGATCGACCGCGAGACGCACCAGCTGAACCGGCACCCGGGGCGCCGGGTGGACATCGCGCTGGCGCCCTCAGGGCAGCCGGGCGAGGTCGTGCTCGATTATCTGGTGAGCGAGTCGAAGGATTGGTCGGTCTATTATCAGATCGCCAACACGGGCACGGAGAGCACGAGCGAGTGGGTGCACCGGTTCGGGTATCTGAACAACCAGCTGACGGGGCGCGACGACGTCCTGCAGCTTGACTACATCACCGCGGGGTTCGACGAGACGCACGCGGTGCTTGGGTCGTACGAGTTCCGGATCCACCCGTCGGGCCGGGTCCGGGCCCGCCTGTACGGGCGGTACAACGAGTACACGGCCTCGGATGTCGGTTTCTTTGGCAGCTCGTTCGAGGGCGAGGGGGCCGAGGTCGGCGCGGAGGTCATCGCGAACGTCTGGCAGGACGGGGCGCGGTTCATCGATGTCTACGGCGGTGGGCGGTGGGAGCACATCGAGGTCAACAACGATCTGCTGTTGATCGAGGGCGAGCAGGACTTCTTCCTGCCCTACGTCGGCGTGCGGGCGGAGAAAATCGCGCCGCTGCGCACGTTCCGGAGCGACATGCGGCTCGAGTTCGGCACGGGCGGGGACAGCCCCGAGATCGCGCGGCTCGGGCGGTTCAACGTGGAAGAAGAGTGGGTGGTGTTCAAGGGGAGCACGTCGTTCTCGTTCTTCCTCGAGCCGATCTTCAACCCCAAGGGGTTCGAGGGGCTGGACGACCCGAACGAGATGACGCTGGCGCACGAGGTCTTCCTCGCGGGGCGTGGGCAGTACGCGTTCGACAACCGGCTGGTGCCCAACTTCCAGCAGACGGCGGGCGGGTTCTACACGGTCCGCGGGTACGACGAGTCCGAGACTGTGGGCGACAACGTCTTCATCGGGACGGCGGAGTACCGGTTCCACCTGGGGCGGGCGCTGCCGGCGGCGGATCAGATCGACACCGTCGCGGGACGCCCGTTTCGGTGGCGTCGGACGCAGCCGTACGGGTCAGCGGATTGGGACGTGATCTTCCGCGGGTTCGCGGACGTTGCGCGGGTGAACAACGTAGACCGGATCGCGGCGAGCGAGACGGACGACACGCTGTTCAGTGTTGGGTTGGGCACAGAATTGCGCGTCAAGAACAACGTGACGGTCCGCCTGGATTATGGCGTCGCGCTCTCGGACGTCGGAGAGGGTGCGACACGGCGCGCTGAGGCGGGAGATTCTCGGCTCCACTTCTCGGCGACGCTGCTGTTCTGAACTCGCTGTCCTTCCTCCATACGTGGGGTAGGGTGTAGGTGTTGCGATGCCGGCGGCACGACGCTGCCGGTCTGACATGGAGCAATCGAAGATGCTGAACCACGCGAAGCGCACGAGCCGGCGTTCCCGGACGCTGTCGATGTACCTGGCCGCGGGGGCCGCGGCGGTCACCATGGCGGCCACCCCCGCGATGGCGGGGCCCGAGGGCGAGACGGTCGTCTTCGGCGACGTGACGTTCGTCCGCACCGGGGACGTGTGGACGGTCTACGTGGGCGATCTCGCGATCATCGAGTATTCGAGCTTCGACATCGCGCCGCACGAGATGGTCCAGTTCATCCAGCCGGGCGCGGATTCGCGTGTGCTCAACCGCATTCTGTCGGGCGCGCCGACGAACATCGAAGGGACGCTGCTCGCGAACGGGCAGCTGTACCTGGTGAACCCGTCGGGTGTGATCTTCGGTCGCAACTCCGTGGTGAACGCCGGCGCGCTCTACGCCGCGGCTGGAAACATCTCGAACCAGGACTTCCTCTCGGGCGTGAACCGGTTCACGAACACGGGCGCGGTCGAGAACTTCGGCACGATCGAGGGTGACCTCGTGTCGCTTGTCGGCTCGACGGTGGCGAACCACGGCGCGATCCGGGCCCGCGAGGGCACGGTGGTGATGGCCGCGGGCGAGCAGGTCGTGATCGGCGAGCAGTTCGGGTCCCTGTACGTGAAGATCGACGGGCCCTCGGGGTCGATCGACGTGACGCCGCACGGCGGTCCCGCGCTGGCTTCGGGCGACGTGTTCTCGCTCGCCGCGTGGAACAACGGGACGATCGAGGCGCGGAACACGCACATCGAGTCCACGGGCGCGACGCTCGTGACCGGCTCGATCGACGCGACGGGCGATGTGGGCGGCAACATCTCGATTCTCGGTGAGGTCGTCGAGCTCCAGGGCGCGACGATCGACGCCTCGGGCGTCAACGGCGGCGGCTCGGTCGTCATCGGCGGGCCCGAGCGTGGCGAGGGCGACACCCGCACCGCGATGTACACGATCATCGACGCGGACTCGACCGTGCACGCCGATGCGCTCGTCGCGGGCGACGGCGGGTCGGTCGTCGTCTGGTCGGACGACGCGACGGTCGTCGATGGCGCGCTGACGGCGCGGGGCGGGGCGGTCTCGGGCGACGGCGGGTTCGTGGAGACCTCCAGCCGAGGGCTCCTGCACGTCACGCGGGCGGTGGACGCGAGCGCGGCGAACGGGGACGCGGGGCTCTGGCTGCTCGACCCGACCAACATCTTCATCGTGAAGGACGGGCCGGCGTCGGTCGATCTGTCGCTCACGAACTCCAGGCTCGATGTGGACGTGATCAACGCGGCGTTGAGCCTGGGCACGGGCGTGTTCATCGACTCGAACAGTTTCGCGGCGGGCGCGGGCAACATCACGCAGTTCGCCGACGCGGCGTTCATCAAGTCAGGCGGGGGGCTCGCGACGCTGACGCTCCGCGCGACGGGCAACATCACGCTCTTCGGCGGCGCGTTCAGCACCGGGGGTGCGGGGCTCAACCTGAACCTGCTCGCCGGCACGCTGCCCGCGACCGGGCCCTGGCAGGCCGGGCAGATCCTGATCTCGAGCAACATCGATCTGGGCGGCGGCGCGATGCGCGCCGAGGCGGGGTCGGTCAAGATCACCGATCTCGATCAGGACAACAACCCGATCTCGATCAACACGACGTGGATGGAGCTCATCGGGCGCAACGGTGGGTCGGTCGAGGTCGCGGCGCCGGTCACGACGACGGGCATGGTCTCGGGCACGGACTTCGGCGTGCTGCTCACGGGCGGGTTCGTCGGCGTGTCCAGCGAGATCACGACGCTCAACGGCGCCGGGTTCGGCGCGGACGTCTCGGGCGTGCTCACCCTCACGCCCACGGCGCTCCTGAAGCTCGACGGGCGGTTTGAGCAGTTCGGGGCCGGGTTCGCGCAGGTCGGGTCTGACATCTACACGACGGGCGACGACGTGCTCTTCAACGGCGCGGTGACGTTGCTGGACGACGTGTTCATCACCACCGGCGGCTCGGGGCGCATCGACTTCATGCAATCGATCGATGGGCTGCCCGAGGGTGTGCTCGGCGCGCCGCACCGGCTGACGCTTGACGCGGGCATGAGCGACATCTACGTGGGCGGCGACATCGGTGCCAACACGCTCATCGGCTCGCTCGGTTTCACGGGGCGGAACATCACGGTCCAGAGTGTCGAGACGTTCGGCTCGCAGACCTACCGGACGGACACGCTGTT
>JAUHXM010000066.1 GCA_030426605.1 Phycisphaerae bacterium
CCGTCACCCATGACCATGCACGAACGTGACGGGTCTTTCTTCGCCGACACCGCGCGCGTCGTCGGCGACGTCCGTCTCGGGTCTGACGTCAGCGTCTGGTACGGCGCCGTCATCCGCGGCGACGTCGCCCCAATCGTCCTCGGCGCCGGTACGAACGTGCAGGACAACGCCGTCGTCCATTGCGACCACCGCTACGCCAACGTTATCGGCCGCGACGTCACCATCGGACACGGCGCGATCGTGCACGGCGAGTGCGTCGGGGACGGCTCCCTCATCGGGATGGGTGCCAAGGTGCTCGGACGCACTCGGATCGGCGCCGGGTGCCTCATCGCCGCCGGAGCCGTCGTTCCGCCGGGTATGGAGGTGCCCGACGGCACGGTCGTGATCGGCGTGCCAGGGCGCGTCACCCGCGAGGTGAGCGTGGCCGACCGGGCGTACATGGCCAAGCTGCCCGGTCACTACGCCCGGCTGGCCCGGCACCACGCAGCCAACCCCAGGTCGCCACGGATCTTTACGATGGACGAGATCGAGAACGCGGGCCTGCTCCCTGGCGAACCTGGGTGACCGACGCTCGACAGCCCCGTCGTGCTCAGCCTGCTCGACCACGACGGGCCGTGGCGCGTTTCGCTCGTCGCGGCCCGCCGGTCGTGCCGGCATTCGGTCCCCCACCACGCACGGCCGAGGCCTTGCGTCGGCGCTTGGCACCGGACTTCGATCCGCCCTTGGACGCACGGGGCGGGCGTCCGCCCGTCTGTGGCGATTCGCTCCTCGCCGGTCGGTTTGCGCGTCGCCGGCCCGCGGGCGCGTGGCGGTCGGCGCCGCGTTCGAGCCTCGGGATCTCCAGGCACTCCGGGGTCTCGCTCGGCGCGATGCGGTCGCCGGTGAGCTTCTCGATCGCCCGCAGATACCCGCGCTCGTCCTTTGCGCAGAACGAGATCGCCGTCCCGCTGGCGCCGGCCCGGCCGGTCCGTCCGATGCGGTGGACGTAGGCCTCGGGCTCGTTCGGGAGGTTGAAGTTGATGACGTGCGAGATGCCGTCAACGTCGAGCCCGCGGGCGGCGACATCCGTTGCGACGAGCACCCGCGAGCCACCTGACCGGAACGCGTCAAGAGCCCGCTGTCGCTGGCTTTGGGTCTTGTTGCCGTGGATCGCGCCGGCGGTCACGCCCTGATGCACGAGCTTCTTTGCGAGCTTTTCGGCGCCGTGCTTGGTCTTCGTGAACACCACGGTGCGTGTGAGCGTGGCATCCTCGAGCAGGTGCGTGAGGAGCGCCAGCTTGTGCTCGCCGCCCACGTGGTAGAGGTGCTGCGAGACGGTCACGGCGGTGGAGACCTCGGGCGTCACTGACACGCAGACCGGGTCACGCAGCATCGTGGCCGCGAGCTCGCGGATCTTGTGCGGCATCGTCGCGCTGAACAGAAGCGTCTGCCGCTGCTTGGGCAACGCCCGTGCGATCCGGCGGATCGGATCGATGAACCCCATGTCCAGCATCCGGTCCGCCTCGTCGAGGACGAAGAACTCGACCGCGCTGAGGTCAACATACCCCTGCTCCATCAAGTCAAGCAGACGCCCGGGCGTCGCGACGATGACGTCCACGCCCGCCTGGAGTTGCCGGACCTGCCGGAACTGCTTGACCCCGCCGTAGATCGTGGTGCCGCGGAGCCCTGTCCGACGGCCGTAGGTGCGGAGGCTGTCCTCGATCTGGCCCGCGAGCTCACGCGTCGGCGCGAGGATCAGCGCTCGGGCGAGCCGCCCTTCGCCGCGAGCTTTGGGCCCGCCGCCCTCGAGCAGACGCTGGATGAGCGGGAGTGAGAACGCCGCGGTCTTGCCCGTGCCCGTCTGGGCGCAGCCGAGCAAGTCATGACCTGCGAGGATGGGCGGGATGGACTGCGCCTGAATCGGCGTGGGCGTCTCGTACCCCTCGGCGGCGAGGGTGTCGAGCAGGCGAGCGGAGAGATTGAGTGAGGCAAATGTCAAAGCAGCGATCTCCGACACCGACACGGCAAGACCGCGCGGTGCGAGTGAGGGCAACCCGGAACCAATTGTGAGTTGGTGCAGGAGCGGCCGGCAGGTGAACGTCACCGCGACACATCGCGGGACGCTGCCAGCAGATTCTCGTCGATCGCCCGTTCGGACGGGCGTGCGAGGCCACCGGCGGTATGGAAAGTCCGATCTCGAACGCCGATCATCATCGGCGAACGGTGTCGAGCTTCAGAACAATCGGGCTGAGAGGATTCGAACCTCCGACCTTCTGACCCCCAGTCAGACGCGCTAACCAAGCTGCGCTACAGCCCGTACCGGGACGGATCCCGTGGTGGGAGCGTAGGTTCGCTCGTGTGCCGCGTCCAAACCCATTCTCGCTGGCGAGCGAGGAACCCCGCCGGGCCGCCCCGGGGCATGCCCGATATCCTCCAGGTGTGAACGCCCACCCCGCCGCCGAGCCGCTCTTGATCATCAACGGTCGTGTCCTCGACCCCGCCTCGGGACGCGACGAGACCGCCGATGTCGCCATCGAGGGGGGCACCGTCCGGGCGATCGGGCCCAACCTTGATCGTTCCCCCGCCGCCCGGGTGCTCAACGCCGAGGGGTGCCTGATCACCCCGGGGCTGATCGACCCGCACGTGCACCTTCGTGAGCCGGGGCAGACGCACAAGGAGGACATCGCCTCGGGAACCGCCGCGGCGGTCTCCGGTGGGTTCACGACCGTCTGCTGCATGCCCAACACGGCCCCCGCGATTGACACACCCGAGATGGTCGCGATGGTCGCCGCCCGCGCCCGCGAGGTCGCGGCGTGCCGCGTCTTCGTGGTCGCCTGCGGCACGCAGGGTCGCAAGGGCGAACGCCCCGCAGAGATCGGGCTGTGCGCGACCGCAGGCGCGGTCGGCATCTCCGACGACGGCGACGTGATCGCGTCCGCCGCGATGATGCGGGCGGTGCTCGCCGAGACGGCCCGCGCCGAACTCGCGTTCATGCAGCACGCCCAGGAGCCGACGCTGACCGTCGGCGCGGCGATGCACGCGGGGTCGGTCTCAGGAGCACTCGGGCTCGGCGGCTGGCCGCGCGAGGCTGAGGAACTCATCGTCGAACGTGACATCCGGCTCAACCGGGCGATCGGGTGTCGCTACCATGTCCAGCACATCAGCTCGGGCGGGACGGTCGAGATCATCCGCCGCGCACGATCGGAGGGCCAGCCCGTCAGCGGCGAAGCGTCCCCCCACCATCTGCACCTCACCCACGACACCTGCAACGGGTACAACACGCTCGCGAAGATGAACCCCCCGCTGCGCGAGCGAACGGATGTGGACACGCTCCGCGCGGGCGTTGCCGACGGCACGATCACCGTGCTCGCGACTGACCATGCGCCGCACACGGCGGAAGAGAAATCCGCCGCGTTCGCCGACGCCCCGTTCGGCATCATCGGGCTCGAGACGGCGTTCCCGCTCTACGCGGAGGCGCTGGTGCACACCGGCGCGATCGGATGGCCGCGCCTCATCGAGCTCATGACCGTCGAGCCCGCCAAGCTCTGCAATCTCATCGCCCGGGGCCTGGGCACCCTCAGCGTCGGCGGGCCCGCGGACGTGACCGTGATCGACCCCGACCTCGCGTGGAGATTCACCGAAGCCGAGTGCGCCGGGAAGAGCACCAACTCCCCCTTCCTCGGGCGTTCGCTCCGCGGGCGCGCGATCACCACCGTCGTCGGCGGCGTCGTTCGAACGGAGCGCGAGCGTGCCTTCGCGCGAACCTGACGACCGATCGATCCTCGCCCGCATGTGGGCGACCAAGGACATCGCCATCGCGGTGCTCGCGATTGCCGCGATCGTCACGCACCTGGTCCTCCGATGGGGGACGGACGCCGAGCAATCCCTCGTCCGTCTGCCCCTGTGGATCGGGCTGATCGCAGGGGGCGCGCCGCTCGTGCTCGAGCTGCTCGCCAAGGCGCTCAAGCGCGAGTTCGGATCCGACCTGCTCGCGGGCATGTCCATCGTCACCGCGCTGCTGCTGGACGAGTTGCTCGCCGGCGTGTTCGTGGTGCTCATGCTCTCGGGAGGGGAGGCGCTCGAGCACTACGCGGTCGCTCGCGCCTCCGGTGTGCTTCGCGCCCTCGCCGAGCGGGTGCCATCCGTCGCGCATGTCAGGCGAGACGGGCGGACCAAGGACGTCCCGATCGACGAGGTCCAGATCGGCGATCGAGTCGTCATTCACCCGCACGAGATCGTGCCCGTGGACGGCACGGTCGTCGAGGGGCACGCCGTCATGGACGAGTCGTTCCTCACGGGCGAGCCCTACATGATGTCCAAGGCGCCCGGCTCGCCCGTGATCTCGGGCGCGATCAACGGGCAGTCCGCCGTCACGATCCGGGCGACCGCGCTCTCGAAAGACTCGCGCTACGCCAAGATCATGGCGGTGATGGAAGAGTCCGCCCAGCGTCGCCCGAAAATGCGTCGCCTCGGCGACCAGCTCGGCGCGTGGTACACCCCGCTCGCCGTCGCGCTGGCGGTCGGGGCGTGGCTGATCTCGGGTGATCCCGTGCGCTTCCTCGCGGTGCTCGTCGTCGCGACGCCCTGCCCGCTGCTCATCGCGATCCCCACGGCGATCATCGGGTCGGTCTCGCTCGCCGCCAAGCGCGGCATCATCGTTAAGGACCCCGCCACGCTCGAGACCATCGACACCTGCCGCACCATCATCTTCGACAAAACGGGCACGCTGACCTATGGCACGCCGACGCTGACCGAGATCATCACGGCCGAGGGCGTAGACGCGGACCGCGTGCTCGCGCTCGTCGCGGCCCTCGAGCGATACTCGAAGCACCCGCTCGCCGGGGCGATCGTCCGCAAGGCCGAACGCGAGTCGCTCCCCCACCACGAGCCGCACGAAATCGCCGAGCCCCGCGGCGCCGGGCTGCGGGGCATCGTGGACGGCGTCGAGGTGCTCGTCACCGACCGCCGACGCACACTCGAAGCCCAGCCCGACGCGCCCCTGCCCGACCTCGCCGCGGGGCTGGAGTGCGTCGTGATGCTCGATGGTCAATACGCCGCGACCTTCCGCCTCCGCGACGAACCCCGCGCCGACAGCCGGGCGTTCATCGAGCACCTGACAACCAAGCACCAGTTCGACCGCGTGATGCTCGTCTCGGGCGACCGGGAGAGCGAGGCGGCGTACCTCGCCGAGAAGGTCGGCATCCCGATCGTCGTCGCCGAGCAGACCCCCGAGCAGAAGGTCGAGATCGTGCGTCAGGAGAGCGCGAGGGCCCGCACCTGCTTCGTCGGCGACGGCATCAACGACGCCCCCGCCCTCTCCCTCGCCACCGTCGGCATTGCCTTCGGGCAGGCGAGCGACATCACGACCGAAGCGGCCGGCGTTGTCGTGCTCGATACGACGCTGGAGCGCGTGGACGAGTTTTTTCACATCTCCCGCCGCCTCCGCCGCATCGCCCTCCAGAGCGCCGTCGGCGGGATGGCGCTGAGCATCGTGGGCATGCTGATCGCCGCGGCCGGCCACCTCCCACCAGTCGCCGGGGCGATCACGCAGGAGATCATCGATGTGCTCGCCGTCGCGAACGCCCTGCGGGTGGCGATCCGGCCAAAGTCCCTCACGGACATCGAGGAATAGCGCATTCGGTCGGGCCGGTTTCAACCGGACCCAGGTAATCGGGCCGGTCGGAAACCAGCCCACCAAAGCCAGGAATAGCCGGCCCTCAGAACGACCTTTCCTCGGAGCGGCCATATCATCCCCTCCCCCGGGCACACGGCCCGGTGAACGCTGGAAGAGAAAGGACGGATCCATGCCCATCCGCATCGGCATCAACGGCTTCGGACGCATCGGGCGCCTCGTCTACCGCGCGGCGGTCCAGGCGGGCGACATCGAGGTCGTCGCCGTCAACGACCTCGTCGAGGCCCCTAACCTCGCGTACCTCCTCAAGTACGACACCATGCACGGGCGCTTCCGCGTGGACGGCAAGCCCGTCGAGATCTCCGCCGACGAGAAGACGTTCACCGTCAACGGCAAAACGACCAACTCCGTTGCCGAGCGCGACCCGACGAACCTCCCCTGGGGCGACTGGGGCGTCGATTACGTCCTCGAATCCACCGGGCTCTTCACGAAGTACGAGGACGCCCACAAGCACATCGACAACAACGGGTGCAAGCGCGTGCTCATCAGCGCGCCGACCAAGTCGCCCGAGCAGATCAAGACGATGTGCTACAAGGTGAACCACGAGGACTACGACCCCGCGACGGACACGATCATCTCCAACGCGAGCTGCACGACCAACTGCCTCGCACCGATCACCAAGGTGATCCTGGACGAGTTCGGGCTCGAGGAGGGCCTGATGACGACCGTGCACGCCGTGACGGCGACCCAGCCCACGCAGGACGGTCCCTCGAAGAAGGACCTCCGCGGCGGCCGCAACGCCTACATGAACATCATCCCGGCCTCCACCGGCGCCGCCAAGGCCGTCGGGCTCTGCCTGCCCGCGACCAAGGGCAAGCTGACCGGCATGTCGCTGCGCGTGCCCACGGGCGACGTCTCCGCGGTGGATCTGACCTTCAAGACGACCAAGTCCACGAGCCTGTCGGCGATCAACGACGCGATGCGTGCTGCCGCCAACGGCCCGATGAAGGGCGTCCTCGCCTACACCGAGGAGGCGGTCGTCTCGTCGGACTTCATCGGCGACCCGCACAGCTCGATCTTCGACGCCGACGCCGGCATCGAGCTCAACGCCAACTTCTTCAAGGTCATCAGCTGGTACGACAACGAGGCGGGCTACGCCAACCGGTGCATCGACATGCTCCGCATGATGGCCGAGAAGGACGCCTGATCACCCGCCCGTTCTCGGACGGGACCGTTCTCGGAACACCCCGCCCGGGCCCCGCGCCCGGGCGTTTTCATGCGCCCGTCAAGCTCGGCGAACCATGCCGGTCGCCCGGGCGTCCGACCAAGGCCGCCCGCCCGCCCGCGTGCCGTCCGCCGTGGGTGAGGTAGAGTTGAGAAGCGTCATTCCAGGAGCCCAGACACGATGACCCAGGCGGCGACCCATGCCCCCGCGACCGATGCGCCACCACCGGCACCGGAGCTGCGCGAGCTGGTCATCGAGCCCAAGCGCGGCTGGATCGGCGTGGACTGGGGCGAGCTCGTCCGCCACCGCGACCTGCTGGGCTTCCTCATCTGGCGCGACTTCAAGGTGCGCTACAAGCAAACCGTCCTCGGGCTCGGGTGGGCGATCCTCCAGCCCGTCTTCTTCATGCTCGTCTTCTGGCTTGTCGGCGCCTCGGCGGGCATCGACACGGGCGGCGTTCCCAAGCCCGTCTTCTACTTCGCGGGTTTGCTCCCGTGGACCTTCTTCGCCGTCGGCGTCCAGCTCTCGAGCCAGTGCCTCGTCAACCAGCAGCACCTGCTGACCAAGGTGTACCTGCCCCGGTTGTTCATCCCCACGTCCGTAATCGTGGTCGGGCTGATCGACCTCGCCGTCGCCGGGGTCATCCTCGCGATCATCATGGGCGTGTACCAGGTCGTGCCCCCCACGCAGATCGCGATGGTCGTCCCGCTCGGTGTGCTGCTGCTCGGGTTCACGCTCGGGGTTGGGTATCTTTTCAGCTCACTCACGGTTGCCTACCGCGACCTGCGATACATCGTGCCGTTCTTCGTGCAAGCCATGATGTTCCTGAGCCCCGTAATCTACCCGGTCAGCATCTTCGGCGACACCTGGGCCTGGGTGCTCAAGCTCAACCCGATGACCGCGATCATCGAGTCGTTCCGCGCCGCCGTGACCGGGACCCCCATCGACTGGCTCGGGCTCGGCATGGGCGCGGGCGTCGGCGTGCTGACCCTGTTCGTGGGGCTCGCGGTCTTCCGTCGCATCGAGCGCCGGTTTGCGGACATCGCGTGAGGGGGCTGCCGTGACCAACGCGATCACCCTCGATTCCATCGGGAAGGCCTATCAGATCGGTGTCCGCGCGCCCGGCGAGGACGGGCTCGCCGCCGCGATCCGCTCCACGCTGACCGCCCCGATCCGCAACCTCCGCCGCCTGTCCGGCGCGGAGGTGGACGCGCGCACGTTCTGGGCGCTCCGCGATGTCTCGTTCGAGGTGCCCCAGGGACAAGTCCTCGGCATTGTCGGCCGCAACGGCGCGGGCAAATCGACGCTCCTCAAGATCCTGTCGCGTATCACCGAGCCGACGGAGGGCTCCGCCCGCGTGCGCGGCCGCATCGCGTCGCTCCTCGAGGTCGGCACGGGCTTTCACCCAGAGCTCACGGGCCGCGAGAACGTCTACCTGAACGGCGCCATCCTCGGCATGTCCCGCGCCGAGATCGACGCGAAGTACGACCAGATCGTGGACTTCGCCGAGATCGAGCAGTTCCTCGAGACGCCCGTCAAGCGGTACTCCTCGGGCATGTTCCTGCGCCTCGCGTTCGCCGTCGCGGCGTTCCTCGAGCCCGAAATCCTCGTCATCGACGAGGTGCTCGCGGTGGGCGACGCGAAGTTCCAGAAGAAGTGCCTGGGTCGCATGCGCGAGGTCTCACGCGGCGACGGGCGGACCGTCCTGTTCGTCTCGCACAACATGGCGACCGTCCAGGCCCTGTGCGACCGGTGTGTCCTGCTGGACAAGGGCACGCTCAAGGCGGACGGCAAGCCCGCCGAGATCATCGAACGTTACCACGACCTCGCCGCCGGGCGGGCGAGCACCGTGTACGACCTCTCCAACCGCGCCGGCGCGTGGGAGTTCGGCACAGGCGCCGCGATGGTCACCCGCGTCGAGATCGCCCGGGCCCGCGACGGCGCGCCTTCAGCATTCTTCGCCTCGACCGACGAGATCGAGCTCCGATGTACCGTCAACGCGCGCGAGCCTGCGGACGCTTTCCGGATCGCCGTCATCGTGAAGCGTGCCGACGGGACGCCGGTGGGAGCCAGCTTCGGGCCCGATGCATGCTCACTCGGCGCGGGTGAGACCGGCACCTTCCGCGTGCGCCTCGGTGATTTTGCGCTCGCCGCGGGCACGTATAGCTGCGAGCTCAAGGTCGGCAAGGGCAACCCAGCCGAAGGGCGCACCGAGTTCGACGCGGTGGACGACGTCGCGCACTTTGAGATCACGCCCGAGACCGCCGCCGACGGGTCCGCCGGCTACTGGGAGCCCGCGTGGGGCGCTGTCAGGTTCCAGGCGGGTGAAACGGAGCGGATCGCGTGATGCCCGGCCGCCTTCGGATCACGTTCGTCCTGCCCACGCTCGACCTCTCGGGAGGCGTGCGCGTCATCAGCATGCTTGCGCGCGAGTTGGACGCGATGGGGCACGACGTGCTCGTCGTCGCCGGCCCGCCTGTCCGCCCGCCGATGCGCGATCGGCTTCGTGCCGCGTTCAAGGGTGATCGGCACCGGTGGTGGTCGGACCCGGGCAAACACCACTTCACCGATCTGGACATCCAGATCAATCGCCTCGATTCGGCGCGCCCCGTGCGCGATGCCGACCTCCCAGAAGCCGACGCTGTCATCGCGACCTGGTGGGAAACCGCGGAAGCCGTCGCGGAGCTCGACGATTCCCGCGGCTCCAAGTGCTACTACGCCCAGCACCACGAGATCCACATGCAGGGGCAGCCGCACGCCCGGGTGAACGCCACGTACCGCCTGCCCCTGCACCTCTTCGCGTGCTCGGGCTGGGTGCGCGAGCAGATCGAACCGATCGCGGGCCGTACCGTCCCTGTCGTCGGCTACGGCATGGACCGCGACGTGTTCGACGCGCCCCCGCGGGACAAGCAGGCCCGCCCCACGGTCGGGTTCATGTACTCCGATGTTGCGTTCAAGGGCACCGAGATCACCCTCGCCGCGATCCGCGAAGCACGGGCATCGATCCCCGATCTCCGCGTCCGCGCGTTTGGCTCGCACCCCGAGCGTCCGCACCTGCCGCGACCCGTGGGCTGCGACCACGAGATCGCCCCTTCTCAGCGCCGAATCGCCGAGATCTACGCTGCCTGCGACGCGTGGCTGGTCGGGAGTCACGCCGAGGGCTACGGGCTGCCGATGCTCGAAGCGATGGCCTGCCGCACCCCGCTCATCTCGACGCGCACCGGCGGCGCAACCGACCTCATACGGGATGGTGAGAACGGGTTCATCGTCCCCGTCGGCGACGCGAACACGATGGCTGACCGGATCAGGAGCATCAGCACGATTGACCGCGCCGCATGGCGGGCGATGTCCGACGCCGCGCACGCGACCGTCGCTCCGCTCAGTTGGCGCGCCGCAGCGGAATCCTTCCTGGCTCAGGTGGCCGCCGCCCGTGCCGCGGCCCCGATCGGAGGCCGCGCGTGAGTGTCGCGGTCGTCATCGTGAACTTTCGGACCGGGCCGTTGGTCGTCGATTGTCTCGCGTCGATTGAGGCGTGCTCGACGGGCGTCCCACCACGCACGATTGTGGTCGATAACGATTCGCCGGATGACTCCGCCGGTCTGATCGAGTCCGCCATCAGCGAGCGTGGCTGGGGTTCGTGGGCAGCGCTCGTCCCCTCCGGGCACAACGGCGGGTTCGCCGCTGGCAACAACATCGGCATCCGGGCCGCGATCGCCGGCGACAACACCCTCGAACACATCCTCCTGCTGAACCCGGACACGATCATCCGCCCCGGCGCGATCGAAGCGCTCGATGGGTTCATGGCAACCCACCCCCGCGTGGGCATCGCGGGCTCGCGACTGGAAGACCCGGACACCACCCCCCAACGCTCCGCGTTCCGGTTCCCGACGATCGCGGGGGAGTTCGAGTCCGCCGCCCGGTTGTCACCGGTCACACGGCTCGCGGGCCCGCGCGTCATCGCCCCACCGGCGCGAGACATCCCCCACCCGACGGACTGGGTCGCCGGCGCGAGCCTCATGATCCGCCGCGAAGTCCTCGATGATGTCGGCCTCCTTGATGAGTCGTACTTCATGTACTACGAGGAGGTCGAGTTCTGCCGCCGCGCGGCGTGCGCGGGATGGGCGTGCTGGTATGTCCCCGAGTCCCGCGTCGTGCACCTGGTGGGGCAGGCGTCTGGCATCGTGCACGGCCAGCTCAAGCGCCGCCCACGCTACTGGTTCGACTCCCGCCGCAGGTATTTCGTGACGCAGCACGGCCGCGCGTACGCCATCCTCGTCGATCTCGCGTGGCTCGTCGGCGCTCCACTGCATCGGCTCGCATCGCGGGCCCGGGGTCGCGCCTCGTCCGATCCGGCCCACCTGCTCCGCGACATGCTCGCGCACGGCGCCGCACGCCGGGGGGTGTCGCCGTGAGCGGAGCCGATCGAACACCCGGGCTGTTCCGACTGATCGCCGAGGACTGGCGCGCGAACGGCCGCGACTGGACACGCCCCGGCTTCCGGGCGCTCGCCGCCCACCGGTTCGGCGTCTGGCGGATGACAATCCGCCCGCACCTACTCCGTGCCCCGCTCAGCCTGCTCTACCGACTCCTCTACCGCAGGGCGCGGAACCGCTACGGCATCGAACTCCCATATTCCGCCGGCGTCGGGCGTCACGTTGTCATAGAGCACCAGGGCGCGATCGTCATCCACGGCGACTCCGTCATCGGGGACCGCTGCACCATCCGCCAGGGTGTCACGCTCGGCAACCGCTCGCCAGAGCACCCGCTCGAGGCCCCCACCCTCGGCGTCGGCGTCGATATCGGCGCGGGCGCCAAGATCCTCGGCGCGATCCACATCGGCGACCGCGCGGTGATCGGCGCAAACGCCGTGGTGCTCCAGGACGTCCCGCCCGATCACCTCGCCGTGGGTGTCCCAGCGGCCATCCGCCCGCGCGCACCGCGGCAGGAGCCATAGCGTGCGCGTCGGCGTCGTCGTGATTGGTCGGAACGAGGGCGAACGCCTCCGCCGATGCCTGGGGTCCCTGCGTCATGACAGCGGCCCGGTGGTCTACGTGGACTCGGGCTCAACCGACGGCAGCGTTTCCCTTGCGCGGGCCCTCGGCTGTGACGTCGTCGAGCTCGATCTCACCACGCCGTTCACCGCTGCCCGCGCGCGCAACGCGGGCCGCGCGCGCCTGCGCGAGATCGATCCGGCACTCGACGCCATCCAGGTCGTGGACGGTGACTGTGAACTCAATCCTGACTGGCTTCTGCGCGCAACCGAGACGCTCCGGGCGGAGCCCAGGACCGCCGTGGTTTGGGGCCGCCGGCGTGAGCGAGACCCGGAACGATCCGTCTACAACCTGCTGTGCGATCTCGAATGGGACACACCCGTGGGCATCGCCACCTGGTTCGGCGGCGACGCGTTGATCCGAGCAAGCGCCTACGACAGCGTCAACGGCTACGACCCCGCCGTCATCGCGGGAGAGGAGCCGGACCTCGCCTGGCGTCTCCGCCAGCGGGGCTGGGTCATCCGCCGGATCGACGCGGAGATGACGCTCCACGACGCGGACATGACCCGGCTCTCCCAATGGTGGCGGCGAGCCGAGCGTGCCGGGCACGCGCACATCGACATGGCATCACGCCACGGGCTCGGCGTCACACCCTACAGCCCGATCGGCGTCATCAAAAACATCATGTGGAGCATCGGCGTGCCGGCTTTCCTGATCGCGTCCGCGGTGATCTGGTCGCCGTGGGTGTTGCTTGGATTCGGCATCTACGACCTGCTGATGCTGAAAGTCACCATCGGCGCGCGCCGAGCCGGGCGATCCTGGCATCACGCCCTCGTACTCGGCGTCTTCACCGTGCTCGCCAAGTGGCCCGAGTCAATCGGGTACGCCCGCTGGGCGCTCCGCCGCCTGACGCGCCGCGAAGCCACGATCATCGAGTACAAGCGTCCGGGTCCGTCGGGTCCCGCGCGGTCCGAACCCATGTCTTCTGACGCCCGGTGAGGGCCCGACAATAGATCGGCACCTTCCCGACCGTGTAGACGGGGATGTAGATCAGATCCCGCGCCCGCAGCGTGCCGCGCCCGAATCGAGCCCACCCGAGCACGCCCGCGAGCACCACCAACGCCAGCAACCCGCAGGCGCCCAACGCCGGTCCCCACGGCACACCAATCAGACCAGAACCGGCACTCAATGCGGCGACCGCCGCGGACGCCAGGACCAGCAGACTCATCGGGGGCACCGCCAACTCAAGCGCGAGCAAAAAGAGCGACACCCGCCCCCGACGCACTCCCGACGCAACAAGCCGAGGCGTATGCACGAGGATCGACGTGATGTGCCCATGCTCCCAGCGGGTCCGCTGCGTGCGTTTCGCGTCGTCGGCCCCGGGCAGCACGCTCCAGACGATCGCACCGGGAACGGCCACGGGAGCCGCACCCGCGAGCGCGAGATCGACGCCCAGCCGCATGTCTTCGACGATGTCGCCCGTCGCGAGTTCCGACTCACGCAACTGCTCGTAAGTGAACGCCATCCCCGATCCGGTGAGCAGGCACGGCCCTCCCAGGCGCGCGAGCCCGCGCGGGCGTACCAGGTTCTTGAACCGGAACGCGAGCGCTGAAACGCGGTCCCCGACCCCGCCACCGACCGGCGGGCGCATCAGGTACGACGCCTGCGCGGGCCGGCCCGTCGCGACGCACGCGCGCACGAGCGTGTCGATGCACCCGGGCTCCGGCTCGCAATCCGCGTCGAGAACGACCACGATCGCCGGGGGATCGCCCGCGATCGCCGCGACCCCCGCGCCGAGCGCGTATCCCTTCCCTCGGTGGTCCTGATCGTCTCGCTCGACCACCTCCGCGCCCGCCGCGCGGGCTTCAGCCGCCGTCTCGTCCGAGCAGTTGTCTGCGACGACGAGCACGCGGTCATGCTCGATCAGCCCGCGCCGCACACTCCGCACCGTCTGCGCGATCAACCCGGCCTCGTTGTGCGCCGGGATCAGCACAACGCATCCGGGCCGCTCCGCCGACCGCGCCACGCGTGCTGCAGGAAGCATCGCGAGCACGACTTCGAGCGTGAACACGATCACCGGAACGCCCACGAGTGCGATCAGAAACCACAGACCAATCTCGAACGCACCCTGCATCGGAGCGGGACCTCCCATGCTTCAATCGGCACGTTCGCCCCCCGCCGACCATCACGCGGATCGGATGGGTCGGCCTGTACGGATCCTGCCGGTTGTCCGCCCCCCGGGGCTCGACGGGCACGCATCAGGTCGCCCGGGATCGCCGAGGGTACGCTCGGGCATGGACCACGAGCCAACCAACCCGATCACGAAGGCCCTCGTCATCGGCGCGGGGGGCATGCTCGGGCGGGCGTGGGTCGAGGCACTCCATCAGCGTGGCATCGAGCACACGACCGCGGACCTGCCCGGGTTCGACCTGCTCGATCCGGACGCTCCCGACCAGGCCCTGCGGCTCGGTGGCTACTCCCACGTCCTCAACGCCGCCGCGTGGACCGATGTGGACGGTGCGGAGGCCTCCGAGCCCGCCGCGTTGGAGCTCAACGCCGCCGCCGTCGCACGCCTCGCGAACGCCTGCGCCGCGAACGACTGCCACCTCGTGCATATCTCGACCGACTACGTCTTCGCCGGGAACGCGTCGGCGCCGTACCCCACCGACGCCCCACACGACCCCATCAACGCGTACGGGCGCACCAAAGCCGCGGGCGAAGCCACGCTCTTCGACAGCCCCGCCCGCTGGACGCTCATCCGCACGAGCTGGCTCTACGGCAGCCGGGGCTCGAACTTCGTCCGCACCATGCTCCGGCTCATGAGCGAGCGAGACGAGATCCGAGTTGTGGACGACCAGCGCGGCCGCCCGACGTCTGTCCGCACCCTCGCCCGCGCCACACTCGACCTCCTTGAGCAGCGCCGATCCGGCGTCTGGCACGCCACCGACCGTGGCGACACCACCTGGCACGGGCTCGCGACGCGGATCGGCGAAATGACCGGTTCGACGTGCAAGGTCGTTCCATGCACGTCGGGCGCGTTCCCGCGCCCGGCACCGCGCCCGGCGTACTCCGTCCTCGATATCTCCGAAACCGAGCGCGTCCTCCCGTGGTTGCCGAAGTGGGACGAGGCGCTCGCACATGTCCTGACCGAGATCGCCCAGCACGACAGGAGCACGCCCGCATGAGCACGACCTGGCTTCTCACCGGTGGCGCCGGGTTCATCGGCGCGAACTTCGCACGCTTCATCTGCGAGACGCGCCCGGACGTCACCCTCATCAACGTAGACGCCCTGACATACTCGGGGAACCTCGAGAATCTCGCGGGGCTTGAGAATCACCCGCGGCACGAGTTCATCAAGGGTGACGTCCGCGATGCCCAGCTCATGCGAGAGCTCATCGATCGCTGCGACGCCGTCGTGCACATGGCCGCCGAGAGCCACGTGGACCGATCCATCATGGACTCCAAGCCCTTCATCGACACCAACATCGGCGGCACCCAGACCATCCTCGACGAGGCCCGCAAGCTGTCATCGACGACGGGCAGCAAGCGCGTCCTCCTCGTCTCGACCGACGAGGTCTACGGCGCCCTCCCCCTCGACCGGCCGGACCTGCTCTTCCGCGAAGACACGCCGCTCGCGCCCAACAGCCCGTACGCGGCCTCCAAGGCGTCCGCGGACATGCTCGTCAGAGCCGCCCATCACACCTTCGGCATGGACGTGGTCACGACACGCTGCTCGAACAATTTCGGGCCCTACCAATTCCCCGAGAAGGTCATCCCGCTCTTTGTCACGAATCTGATCGAGGGGCGGAAGGTGCCGCTGTACGGCGACGGCCTGAACGTCCGCGACTGGCTCCATGTGATCGACCACTGCGAGGCGATCGTCCGCGTGCTCGAGGGCGGCACGCCGGGCGACGTGTACAACATCGGCGGCAACAACGAACGCTCGAATCTCGAACTCACGAAGTCCATCCTCGACCTCATGGGCCGCGGCGACGACATGATCCAGCACGTCGCCGACCGGCCCGGGCACGACCGCCGGTACGCGATCGACGCAAGCAAGATCAAAGCCGAGCTCGGGTGGGAGCCGACCCGCAGCGCCTGGCCCGACGCCCTCGTCGAGACCGTCGCGTGGTATCGGGAGAACGAGGGGTGGTGGCGGCGCGTCAAGTCCGGCGAGTACCGCGCGTTCTACGCCCGCCAATACGGCGCCTGATCCCCAGCACGAGCCGTCCCGCGCGCGCCCGGCACGGCACGTAGAGCCATGCCGTGGCAACCAGGATCGACAGATCGAGCAGCCATCCGCGCCGGGCCGCATACTCGATGTCGTACCGGATCCACTCCTGGAAGTCCGTGTCCGGCTCGCGACGCCGACGGACCTGCCACAGCCCCGTGATCCCCGCGGGCACGCTGAGCCGCGCCTCACGCCACGGCGGGCAGCACTGATTCTCATACTCCGGGCTCGGACGCGGCCCCACGAGGCTCATCTCGCCCCGGATCACGTTCCACAACTGCGGCAGTTCATCGAGCTGCGTCTTTCGCAGCCATCGCCCGATCGGCAGGATCCGCGGGTCGTGCTTCATCGCGAACTGCGGGCCATCGACTTGGTTCTGCGCGCGCAGCTCTTCTTGCAGCTCGTCGGCGTTGCGCACCATCGTACGGAACTTCAGGCACGCGAAGTGCCGACCATCGCGCGTCTGCCGAGCCTGCCGGAAGATGATCGGCGACCCGTCCTGCATTCGGATCGCGATCGCGATCACACCCATCACGGGCGCCGCGAGCACGAGCATCGCCGACGCCACGACCAGATCAAACGCACGCTTGGTGAGTTCATACACCGGCTTGCCCGCCCGCTGCCGCCGCGGAACGGGTCGTGCCGTGGGCCCGTGCCCGTGCGTCGGGCAGTCCTCGTCCGTCCACCCATCGGGCAGGACCGCGGGCCCGACGACCACCGACCCCGCCGGGAGCTCGACCCCCCTGCCAACAAAAACAGCCCCCGCGAGCCGCACCGACGGCGGCACGCGCCCACCCGCGGGCCCCCACGCCCGTGCGCCGATTCGTTTGACCCCGGGCACGAGCCCCGCGAGATCGACCCCGCTGTCCGCCAGAGCCCCGAGCCACCGAGCGCACTCCTCCGGATCTCGCCCGTCGAACACCATCAGCCCGGCGTCCGACGATGCGTGCGGCGCCGAGCCGTTGAGCCGGTCCATCGCCCGAGCATCCCCCGCGACGGCCTGCGCAAGCTCCGCATCCGGTGTGAACAAACAATCAGGCCTGGCGCTCCCGTTCGGCCCGTACAACCGGCGAATCGAGCGGACCACCCGGTCATCGTCGAAATCCAGATACTCGTGGTACGTCGTTCGGCACGACGCCACCGCACGCACCCGGTGCGTCCCGCGCTGGCTCTGACGGTGCTCGAGGGCCACAGCGAGTTGATGCTCGTCCGGCAACGCCAGATACCGTCGGGCGTTCCCGTCCTCACGGACCTGGGCTCCCGGTCGGATCACCCGGACGCCCTGCGCGAGCCAAAGCCGATCGTGCAACGCGACCGGGTCCATCCCCCAGAGCATCCAGGGCGCGGCGGCACCCCGATCCCGCTCCTGGATGTCCGCCACCGCACGCATCTCGACATGGACCCCCGTCGCCTGTGTGCGACCTTACGAATACGCCCGAGCCACGCCCAGCTCCGTTGCGTTTGTCGCCCCCGCACGCACCCGCGCCGGCATCGATGTGTACCGCGACGAATCCTGCCGCTCGGCGCGGTTAAAGATCAGCCCGTCGCACCCCAGCCCGAGCTCGGCGAAGCGTTCCAACGCCGCGACCAGCTCCGATCGCGACTGCCCGCGCCGGACGACGAACAGCACCGCCCCCGCCGCCTGGCAGCTCAACGCCGCCTCGGAGCTCCCCGCGAGCACGCCCGTGTCCACCACGACCCGGTCGTACTCACGCCCGAGACGCTCGAAGAACGACTCGGCCCGCGCCAGCGAGCACGCCGGGAGCCGATCGCGCTTCGCCCCGCCGACGGGCAGCACGTCCAGCTCGGGCACGCCCGACGCAACGCTCGGGATCTCCCCGTCAGGCTCACGGATCGCCTCAACGAAGCCGCGTGACGCGTTGTCCAGCCCGAACCGGTGCGAGATCGACCCGCCCGCGGTGTCCGCATCGACGAGCAGCGTGCGCTGCCCCGTGGCGGCGTACGACGCCGCGAGCGCCACCGCGACCGTGGACTTCCCCTCATCCACCGTCGAACTCGAGATCGCCTGCACGCGGGCGTGGTCCCCGCCCGCACGCGTCCGCAGCTCGACAACCGTCCGCAGTTGGTGGGCCACCTCGCCGAGCAATTCGGGAGACCCGAGCGCCCCCCGCGACAGCACCGGCAGCGACCCGAGCAGCGGCACGCCGAGCCCCGTATCCACGAGCTCCGAGGTGTACCGAACACGCCGACGCGAGAGCCCGAACGCGACCACGAGCCCGCACCCGATGCCAACCCCCCCGATGAACCCCGCGACGGCGCGAACGTTCCGCGAATCCCGAGACGGCTCGACGGGGAACCCGCCCCACCCGAGGATCTCGGCCTGACCGAGCCGCTGGGCATCGCCATCGGTGTCCAGCTCGAGCCCGCCCTGCTCGCGCCGGTT
>JAUHXM010000067.1 GCA_030426605.1 Phycisphaerae bacterium
CGACCAGACGCGCCGGGCGTTGGCATAGTCGTCGTTCCCGTAGTGCGCCGCGCCCTCGGTCTGGAACGCGACAAGCGCCACGGCGTCGTCCTGGCGCGAGTCGCGCAGACCCGACAGGATCGCGATGCCCTCCGCGCGCGTCGCGTCGTCCGCCACGAGCTGACGACCGATGAGCAGATCCAGCCAGCGCTGCGACTCCGCCTCGCTGATCTGAGCGCGGATCGAACGCATCACACGCACCCGCTCGGGCAGCGTGCGCTCGCGGTAGATCTGACCGAAGTTCGTGCTCCACGAGAACACCTCGCGCGGGTCGCCCCCGGCGAGCTCGAACGCATTGCCCATCAGCTCGACCGCCCGCTGGCTGTTGCCCGCGGCCTCCTCGATCGAAGCCTCCAGCGCCAGCAGCCCGGAGTTCGTGTCGCTGTCGGGGACGACGGCCTCGATCTCGCCGAGAATGTTCCGGGCGCGTGTGACCAACGCGGGACGGTTCTGGCGCAGCAACGAGTCAATCAACCGCGCGCCCGCCGTCGGGCTCTTGCTGCGTGTCCACGCGGACTCGTACAGCTGCGACGCGCGGCTCCAGGAGTCTCGCCCCGCGAAAATCGCCGCGAACCCGAGCGTGGTCCGCATGTCCTGCGGCCGCTTCCGCATCACCTCATCCACGACGCTCAACGCGTCCCGCTCGCGGTTCGCCGACAGGTACTCCTGCACGAGCGCAAACGCGACGTCGGACAACGACGGGTCCTGCCGGACCACCTCTCGCAGATCGCGCAGCGCGTCCTCGGTGCGCCCCTCGCGGAAGTAAACGCCCGCCCGCATCCGCCGGGCGCGCGTCGAGTTGGGGTCGATCCGCAGCGCGTTGTCCAGATCCGCCAGCGCGTCGCTGACGAGCCCGCCCTGCGCGAGCACCGCGCGGGCGCGGAGCGTGTAGGGCAAGGGCTGGTCCGGGTTCTGATTCACCGCTCTCGTGAGCAGGTCCATCGCCGCCGCTTCGTCGCCGTTGCCCATGAGCGCCTCGGCACGCTGCAGCGTCGTCGTCTGCGAGCTCGCGGCCGGCTCGACAAGCTCGTCCATCGCCGCCAGGGCCGGCTTGTACGAACCGAGCCGCAGGTGCGTCTCGATGAGCCGCTGCAGGTACGTCTGCCGGGTGTCGTCCGCCCCGGCGTCGATGACCTGCTGGTATGCGTCCCGCGCCTGCGCGAACCGCCCACGCTCGAGCATCAAATCGCCGAGCAGCTTGTCCACCTCGCGGTCCTCGCTCTGCAGAGCGCTCGCCTCTTCCAGGGCGAGCATCGCGTTGGGCAGGTCACCCTGCTCGATGAGGAACGTCGCCATCGCCATCCACGGCGTGACGGTCATCTCGCTCTCGGGGATCCGCACGATGTAGTTCGTGTACGTGGAGCGGGCCATGTCCATCCCGCTCCGCACCGTTCCATCGACCACCACGCGCCCCTGGTCGGCGTACCACCGGGCCAGCAGCGAGACGGCCCCGAGCGAGTCCTCCTCGGCCCGGATGCCGTCGATGATGGTCTTCGCGTCGGCCCAGCGACGCTCGTCCATGTAGAGCCCCGCGAGCCGCGCCCGGTTGGACAGATCGTCCGGCTCGGTCTCGAGGATCCGTTCGCGGCGCTGGATCGCCAGCGACCGCCCGGCGTCCCCGCCCGCGGCGGCTTCGAGGTTCAGCCACAGGTTCCGGAAGTCCGCGTTCCCGCGCCCGTACCGCTCGGACCGGCGGGCCGCGTCCAGCGCGTCGTCCATCCGCCCGAGCGTCACGAGCGTCGAGAGATAATCGTTGATCGTGAGAATGTTGTTGGGCGCGACCTCGAGCGCCCGCTCAAGAGTCACCGCCGCGGCCGCGGGGCGTCCGGCGCTGCGCTGGTGCAGCGCGAGCAGGCGGTACGCCGGGATCGGCACTGCGCCGCGGTCCACCGCGTCCTGCATCACCTGCACCGCCTGCTCGTAGTCGCCCTGGGCCGCCAGAAGGCGTGCACGGAACGACAGCCCGCCCATCGTGTCCGCGTCGATCGCGGTCGCACGCTCGACCTGCCGGGCCGCGCCCTCGAAGTCGCCCTCCGTCAGCATGAGCGAGAACCGAGACTCGAGGACGTTGGGGTTGTCAGGGTCCGCCGCCTCCGCAGCCGCGAGCGCGGCGAGGGCCCGGTCCTGATCGTCCACCGACGAGAACAGCCGGAACTTCTCCATCTCACGCTCGACGTCCGAGACGTCCGCCTGCTCGATCAGCCACAGCCGGACGTCGGTGACCGAGTCCTGCTCGAGCCCGCGGACCAGCACGGGGAGCGTGGTGTCGTCCGGGTTCGCCGCCGCACCGGCACGCGCGACGGCCCGGGCCTGGGTCAGGTTGTCCACCTGCAGCAACGCCACGACGAGCTCGCGCACGATCAGCGGGTGCTGGTTGTGGTCGATCAGCCCTTGCTCGAGCATCCGGCGAGCCGCGACCGGGTCGCCGGGTGTCTCGGCGTCTCCCAGACGCGTGCGCCGCGAGCGAAGGATCGTTCCGATGACGGGGTCCTCGGCGAGGTCCGGGTTCTCGATCGCCTCCGCGATCGCCGCCCGCTCGCGGAACCCCTCGTTGTCCGGCGAGATCTCCGCCGCCTTCTGGAACAGCCGCTGGGCTTCCGCGTTCTTCTGCAGCGACAGCTTCACCTCGCCCAGCGCGTACAGCGCGACCGAGTTGTTCGGATTGATCGCCGTCAGCTTCTCGTAGGCCGCCTCGGCGATGCCGTGCTGCCCGAGCCGCGACGCGGTCTGCCCCTCGCGCCACAGCCCGCGCTGGTCCGTGCTGACCGTGAGCTCGTTGTACCGCTGGAACTGCCGGAGCGCCTCGGCCAGGTTGTCGTTCGCGACGTTGTGCAGCCCATCGATGAACAGCAGCCGCGGATCCTCCGAGGTCACCCGCGACGCGTACTCGTCGCGGAGCTCCTTGGCCCGCGTCAGCTTCTCGGAGCGCTCCGCCTCGGTCAGCTCGGTGTTCTCGAGCGCCTGCCGGATCAGCAGGTCCGCCTGCGAGATGATCGCGATGCGCCGCATCGAGAACCGCATGTACCCGTCGAGGCTCATGGGCAGGTCGGGCAGCTCGGCGGCCGCCTCGAACCACTCGAGCGCCTCTTCGTTGTCGCCGGACTGCTCGGCCAACCGCGCCGCGAAGAGCACGAGCTCCGTCTTCTCAGGCTGCGCCTGGATCGCGCGGTCCAGCAACGCCCTCGACCGGCGGTAGCCGCCGGTCGGGTCGATCGCCTGCTCGAGTTGCACCGCCGGCGACAACAGCTTCTCGGTCACGTCGCCCTCGTGCGACTCGAGCAGCGAGATCGCCCGCTCGAACGGCTCGCGGAACGTGGGCAGCAGCTCGCGCACAACGCGGCGAGATTCGTCAGAAAGCAGCCCATACGACCGGCGCTTCGTCTCGCGCGTGAACTCGAGCAGCGGACGGAACACCGTGCTCCACGGCTCGTCAGGCGTCACGCGGATGAACTCGTCCATCCGCGCCAACGCCGCGGCGTACGCGTCGTCCGCCTCTTCCGGGCGATCGGCGAGATACAGCCGGTCCGCCTCGTTCGTCATGATCTTCATGATCGAGAGCAACGCCTCGCCGTCCGTCGGGTCCGCCGCGATCGCGGCTTCGAGGTCCTCGAGCGCGAGCTGCCTTTGCTCTGGCTCTACAACGCCGTCCTCAGAGATAATCCGCTCGATCGCGAACCCGCGGTAGCGGCGGATCCGCTCCCAACCTTCGGGCGCCGACGGGTTGTTCTCGAACGGCTCGATCGCGTCCGTCGTCAGCTGGATCATGTTGTTCGCGCCCTCGCGCGAGTACCACAGCAACGACCGCTCGCGCATCATGTTCAGAAACGCGTCCTGTGTCTCGGGGTTCAGGCGGTCGGCCTCCGCGATGCCGCGGTGCGCCACCATGAACGTCCGGTTGAACGCGCTCTCGTACTCCGTCTCGGTCTCGGGCTGCCACCGTTCGATCGCGTCGAGCCACTTGTTCAGCCGCCCCAGGTTGTTCTGTTCCTTGTTGACCGCCTTGGAGTAGTACAGGCGCGCGTCGTCGTACGCCCCGGCTTCCATCGCCTTGTCGCCCAGCGTTTCGAGCTCGTCGGCGCTCTTGAGCTTCGTGCTGACGAACGCCGCGCCCACCACGACGGACAGCACAATGATCACGCCCGTCAGGATCGCGACGAACTTCATATTCACGTTGGAAGCCATGGTCCTCAGTCCTTCCGACGCCTCTCCCGGGCGTCACGCGCCTCCGCGGCGCGGGTTGTCTTCCGGATACCTGCCTGTCTGCACGTCCACCCAGTCGGGCACGCACAGCATGATCTCTCCGAGCAGCCCGTCGAGCAGGCTGCCCGACAGTTCCGCCAGCTCCTCCGGCGACGACACCGTCCCCGAGGTCACCTGCACCTTCACGTAATACGCGTAGTCGCTCGTCAGGTCGAACGCCAATTTGCGCACATCGTTCGCGTTCGGCGCCGTTCCCCCGTTCGCGATGAAGAAATACCCCGCGTGCACCGACCCCCCGCCGGGCATCTCGAACGAACTGATCCGCATCCGCAGCGGCGATTCCGGCGTCACGTCCCGCGGCAGGTGCACCTTGCTCCCAGGGGCCGACGAGTACCGGTACCCGAGGCGCGTCGTGTAAAGCACGCCCGCTTCGCCCGTCAGATCCTCGGGAACGCCCACCGCGGGGTCCCACCCGGACGGGTCCAGGGGCACATCGAGCACCTGGGCGAAGTTCGTCTGCTGCAGACCGCCGCCCACGAAGCACCGCTCGGGCACGTGCGGCACCGTGTCGATCATCCCGGTGTAGTACGCCAGGTGCAGCTCAAGCCGCGCCGCGCGCGTCCCCTCGGGCGGGTCCTTCTGCACATAACTCCGGTTCAGGTAGTTCTGCGTGCCCAGCGTGTCGAGCACCTCGGCGCTCTCAAGCCGGTCAGGCCCGACGGCGACCCACGCCTCCGTCTCGCGCGGCACGCTCGAGACCGAACGGTTGTCCTTGGGATAGATCGCCTTCTTCTGCAGGTGCACCCCGAACGCCCGGATCGCCGCACCCATGCCGACCGCGCTCACGCCGAGCACGACCAGCACCGTCACGAGCGCAATCAACCGGCTGCGCCTCGCGTTCATGACCCGCCCCCGTCCGGCTCGCGCACGACCTTGTTCAACGCCCACACGATCAGCAGGAACAGCAGCAGCGACGGCACGAGCAGAATCGTCCCGATCAGCGTGTGTGCCTCGCCCGCCGCCAGGTTCGCGTCGCCCAACGACGCCAGCCCCAAGACCGTCACCCGGACCATGTTCATGAACACCGCGACCGGGCCCGCGAGCAGCAGCAGCAGGATCCGCTGCCACCAGTCCCGGCACGCGAGCACCGCGACCGAGACCGCCAGCGCGAAGAACGCCACCACCATCCGCATGCCCGAGCATGCCTCGGCGACGTTCATCGGGATCTCTTGCCCGTTGTGCACCATCGTCAGCGTGTTGCCCTGCAGGTCCACGCTGAACCAATCGAACGGCCCGCCGATCAGGCTCAGCATTACCCACGAGCCCTGGCTCGCCAGCAGCTGCAGCTTGAACGTCAGCTGGATCATGATCGCTTCGGAGATCGTGATCCCGAACGCCAGGAACGCGATCGGCAGGAACAAGTACCGCATCGCCCGCGGGCCCAGCACCAACAGCGCGAGCCCGAACAGGCACAGCAGCATGCTGAACCCCTGGATCATGTGATTCCGCACCTGCACGAGCGCGTAGAAGTAGGTCACGATCCCAAGCAGGAACGGCGCGAGCCCGGGCCAGAACGCCTCGGGCTCCAGCGCGGCCAGCTGCTCGCGACGCTGATACACCAGGTATCCCGCGATCAGGGGGATCAGATAAGCGTGCCCCCAATCCTGGGGGCTGTCCCAGGAGTGGGCGTGCTGCACGGCAAACCAGCGGAAGAACAGCCCGAGAAACCCGAGGGTCACGAGCGCCCCGGCGCCGATCACCGGCCCGGACCGGTACCACGCCGACGCCATCGCGTCGGAGGGGGCGCTGGCTTTCGTCGAGACGGCACTCGTCATCCGCTGGACACCATCGGTCTGGACATCAGGTCAATCGAGCCCGGGATCCACGCCCCGGCATGTCGGCACAGACACCGCCGAACCAACCCGTACGCCCTGCTCGACGACGGGTTCGCACAGTCTTCGCGGCTCGGATCCGTCCGAAACGCGCCGCCCGCCACCGGGCACGCCGCCGTCCGGGTTCCCGGACCGCCGGGCGAAAGCCTAGACCGACGCCGCCCGTTCGCCAAACCGCCCAACGAAACGGGGGCGCGTCCAGCGACGCGCCCCCGGCATGAAATCCTTCGATCGAACCGGATCAGCGGATGTTCGTCGGCGGTGCCCCGAACACGTCGTTGCCGAAGTTCCGGTCAAGCAGGAACCCGAACCCGTAGCTCGCGCGGAACCCACCCCGGATGACCGCCAGCGGCGTCGCCCAGAAGTTCGTCCCCACGTTGATCCGGTCGTTCGGCTTCAAGTACAGGTCGGGCTGCGTCCCCTCGGCGATCGCCCGCAGGTTCAGCATGATCGTCGCTTCCTGGTCCGGCCCCACGATCCGGGTGAGGTCCACCCGTTCCGGGATCGCCAGCCCGTTGAGCCCACCCGCGGAGGTCAGGGCCCGCTGCAGCGTCAGCCCACCCGTGAACGGCAGCTGGTACACACCCGGACGCACGACCTGCCCGTCGATGTAGATGTTGCCCGTCGGCGACGGCGGCACGCGGACCACGTCGCCCGGTCGCACGACCACGTTGTACCGCGCGTCACCCGAAACGAGGGGCTTCACCGGCACGCGGATCACGCGCTGCGTGACCAGCCCGCTCGCGATTTCCATCGCACTCGGCTCGTCGGACGCGGGGGTCACCGCGACCTCGCCCGCCGGCTGGACGCGGACCCACTCGCCGTCGCGGAAGATCCAACGCGGCGCCTGGGCGGGCCGGGTCGGGTCGCCCACGCCGGCGATGTCGCCGCGGGGCTCGTTGTCGTCGTTGGGATCGATCAGATCGATGATCGGCTCGGGCTGCCAGTTCGCCCGCTCGGCGAGCCGGGCCCGCTCGAGCGTCTCGAACGAGGGGATGCTGTCGAACTCGCCGCCGGCACCGACGACGGAGGGGGCCACGCTCGGCGCCGAGAGGTCGTCGATCACGTCGAGCAGGTCCTCCGCGTCCGGGTCGCCCTGGTTGTTCGTCTGCGTCTGCGCGGGCGGACGCGAGAAATCGACGGGCGTCTCGGGCGCCCGGCCGCGGGCCTCGTCCGTCAGGGGGACCTGGCGGATGATGAAGACTTCCTTGGTGTACTCAGGGAACCCGCCCGCTGACACGAGGGCCTGCAGCAGGCGGTAGTCCGAGGCGGGGATCAGGTACGGGCCCGGGGCGTTGACCGCCCCCATCAGGTGGAAGAGCTGCTGACGCCGCTGGGCAACGACGACCGAGACGGTCGGGTCGAGCACGATGTCGGACATTCGGGCCGCGATCTCGTCGGCGACCTGCGACTCGGTCAGCCCGTTGACGAAGATCCGCCCGAGCTGGGGGATCTCGATGTACCCGTTCTCGTCGACCGTCCGCTGGATGAGCTCGGGGATGCCGCGCTGGACGAGGTCGAAGATGGTGAGATTCAGGAAGTCGCCCGGGCCGACGCGGTAGGCCTCGGCCTCGGGGAGGAGGTCGGACGGGGTGATGTCCGTGACCTCGACGTACTGGACGTCCTCGTCCTCGATCGCCGCGAGGTGGGTGAGGATCGGGACCTTGGTGGGGGTGCGTTCCCATCGCCCGGTGACGGACGGGTCCATGAACGAGTCGGAGTTGACACACCCGGTGCCGAGCAAGGCGCCGGCGATCCCGAGGGTCAGCAGCGCTCCGCTGCGAATCCGGCTCGGGTTGGTGTTCATGAAGCGTGGCATCACGGGCGATCTCCTGACGTTGTGAAGCGTGGTTCCATCCTTGGTGCCCGCGTTGCGGGCCGGGGCACGCCCCGGCGGACTGCTTCGGTGCCGCTTAACCTAGCGTCTCCAAGCTTTCCCGTCCGAGAACCAAGACCGAAACACGCCTCGGGCGGCGAATCGTCCTCACTATCGTCCCATCCTCACCCCCCCGTGAATCCCGGACGGGTTGGACGGGGAGATTTGTCACTTTTGTGCCGATCATGCCGGCGCCCGGCGACCCGTCGGGTACGCGCCCGCCAACTCCGGGGTTCGTGCCACGCGACCCCTACGATCGGTTCGACCATGACCCCACCGACCCCCCAGCGCGAAGCGGGCCCGACGGCGCGCGTCCTCGAACGCCACCCGCGTCCCCTCGGCGGCGACCCCGCCCGCAACGCCGCGGCGGTCGTCTCTCTGACGGGCATGGTGCTCAACAACGGTGCCGCCGCCCACCACCTCGCGCCGAAGAAAAAGCCAGCCTGGCTCCGCGCCAAGGCCCCGGGCGGGCCCGAGTTCATCGCCACCAAGGCGAACGTGGACAAGCACGGGCTCCACACCGTCTGCCAGGAAGCCTCCTGCCCGAACATCGGTGAGTGCTGGGCCCGCGGCGTCGCGACCACCATGATCCTCGGCGACGTCTGCACCCGAAACTGTGGGTTCTGCAACATCAAGACGGGCAAGCCCCCCGTGACGGACCTCGACGAGCCGCGCCGCGTCGCCGAGTCACTCCGCGGGACGCACCTCAAGCACCTCGTGATCACCTCGGTGGACCGCGACGACCTGCCCGACGGCGGTGCGGCGATCTGGGCCGAGACCATCACCCGCGTCAAGGAAGCCGCGCCTGACCTTTCTCTGGAGGTCCTCATCGGCGACTTCAAGGGCGATCCCGACGACCTCCAACTCGTCATCGACGCCAAGCCCGACATCATCGCCCACAACATGGAGACCGTGAAGCGCTGCCACCCGGCGGTCCGCCCGGCGGCGCGGTATGAGCGGTCGATCGAACTGCTCAAGCGCGTGAAAGCCGCGGGCGCCGTCGCCAAGACCGGCATCATGGTCGGCATCGGCGAGAAGCCCGAGGAGATCCGCGAGCTCTTTGACGACCTCGTCCGCATCACGAGCGACCACGCGGGCCCACGTGACCCGCGCGATCCATCACGCGGCGACCCGGTGGACATCATCACCATCGGCCAGTACCTCCAGCCCACCCGCAACCACCTGCCCGTGGACCGGTGGGTGGACCCGTCCGAATTCCTCGCGCTCGAAGAGCAGGGCAAGGCGGCGGGCATCAAGGTCGTGTTCTCAGGGCCGCTCGTGCGTTCGAGCTACCTCGCCGACGCGCAGGCCGAGATGCTCGCCGAGGGCGGCGGGATCTCGACGCTCAACACGCTGCTGGGCCGGGACGAGCGGGCTGGATGAACGCTCGAATGCGCGCCTGGGTCCGGTCGTTGGGCATCGCGCTGCTCGCGGTGTCGTTGACGACGTTCGTGCTGATCATGTTTGTGATTTCCGGGGCGTATGACCCGATCAAGAACATCGCGATCGGAACGGGCGCGGGTCTGGGGATCACGCTCATCCTGCTGGCACTCCCCCGGTCGAACGGGGAGACCGGGCCGGAAACTCGCCGCGTGCTGCTGAGCGTGTTCTTCACATTCGGAACCCTGGGTCCGCTGATCATGATGGTCGTCACGAACGGCGAGGCGAACTTCCTCGTCGGCATCGCGGGGATCCTCGTTTCGGGCGGGCTCTCGCTCCTGTGGGCGACCACGTTCACCCGGCGTGTCTTCTGGCTCATCCCCATCGCGATCGTGGTGAGCGCGATCGGGCCGCAGTTCTTGTTCCGCACGATGTACGAGATGGGCGGGTTCGCGAACTTCTTCGGGCTCTCGCTGCGCATGCGTCTTGGGATCCTGGGGATCGAGTCGCTGGTCTGCCTGGTGCTCGGGTACACCCTGATGATCCGGTTCGTGTCGCGCGTCGAGCGCGCTGGAGCAAGATCCGAAGCGGAGCTTGAGACCGCCTCGCGTATCCACGCCCAGCTCGTCCCCGCGATCGAGCGCGACCTCGGCGCGTGGTCCGTCCGCGCCCGCTCGGTGCCCAGCTCGACCATGGGCGGCGACCTGATCGACCTGGTCGTGCACGCGGACGGCTCGGGGGACCTCGTCCTCGCCGATGTCGCGGGGCACGGCGTGCGCGCGGGCGTGGTCATGGCGATGGCCAAGGGGATCGTCTGGTCCGAACTCGCGGGCGCGGGAACCCTCTCGGACGCCGCGGGACGCATCAACCGGAGTCTGACCGACCTGCTCGACGTGGGGACGTTCGTGACGGCGGTCGTCGCGCGCCTGCCCGCGAACGCGGGCGAGCCCGCCGAGATCGTCGTCGCCGGGCACCCGCCCGCGATCATCCGTCGCGCCGACGGCACCACCGAGCCCGTCGGCACGCACGGGCTCCCCTGGGGCATCGAGCGCGGCGAGACCTACACGACCACCGCGGTCTCCCTCGCGCCGGGCGACGCGATCGCGCTCTACTCCGACGGGCTCACGGAAGCGACGACCGTCGGCGGAGCCATGCTGGGCATCGCGGGGGTCGATGGCGCCGTCCGCACGCACGCCGACCCGGGGTCGCTGGCGCGGGCGATGCTCGACGGAGCCGAGCGTCACGCGGGCGGGCGGGCCATGACGGACGACTGCTCGGTCGCCGTCGCGTGGCGGCGGTCGGATTGACGCGGGCGGGGGTCTAGCATCCCCGCCGTGGGCCCCGAGTTCGTCAAAGCCGTGGTGACGCTCGTCGCGATCATGAACCCGATCGGGACCGCGCCCATCTTCCAGAACATGGTCTCGCCGCTGACCCCGCACCGGCAGCGGGTGAACGCGGTGTGGGCGTGCCTGTTCATTTTCGCGATCCTTTCCGGGGCCGCGTTTGTCGGGCAGCACGTGCTGACCGTCTTCGGCATCTCGATCGACGCGTTCCGCGCCGCGGGCGGCATCGTGCTCGGGCTCATGGGGCTCACGATGCTCCAGGGGCGCAAGAGCGAGGAGCACGAACGCCTCGCCGACGAGAAAGCGATCCGCGAGAACCTGCTCGTGCCGTTCGCGATGCCGCTCGTCGCGGGCCCGGGCTCGATCACGGCGGTGATCGTGCTGGCCTCGACGCACAACAAGCCGGGCTACATCCCGTGGACGGCGCTCGCCGCGATCGGCGTCGGCACGCTCGCGACGGGCGTGTGCCTCGCTCTCATGCTCGCGTTCGGGCGGTTCATCTCGCAGGACGCCCAGCGGATCTTCACGCGGTTTATGGGTCTGATCCTCGTCGCGATGGGGATGGAGTTCCTGCTCGCCGGCGGGTCGGGTGTCGTGCAGCAGGTGCTCACGCCCGCCGCGATGCCAGCGGTCGATGGCGCGGGAGGCACGCCCGCGACGGGGGACTGAGCGTGCATCCCGACACCGTCGTCGAGCTCGTGCGTCAGATCGAGGAGAAGGACCGATCGACCGCGGCACACACCTGGCGGGTGGTGCTGTACGCACGCTCGATGGCCGAAGAGATCGGCATGGACGGCGACGACCTGCGTCTCGTCACCCACGCCGCGGCGCTCCACGACCTGGGCAAGCTCGACACGCCCAGCGAAATTCTCCAGAAGCCCGCGCGTCTCACCCCCGAAGAGTTCGAGATCGTGACGTACCACCCGGTCTCCGGGTACGCCCGGCTCCTGGACCTGGGCGTCAACGACGAGTTGATCCTGGACCTCGTGCGCTACCACCACGAACGGTGGGACGGCGGGGGGTACCCGTACCACATCAAGGGCGAGCAGATCCCCGTCGTCGCGCGCGTGTTCGCGGTCATCGACGCGTTCGACGCGATGACGAGCGTCCGCCCGTACCGCACGGACGTCGGGCCCGAAGCAGCCGAGCGAGCGCTCGCCGAGATCGAGCGTGAGTCGGGCACACACTACTGGCCGGAGGGCGCGCGGATGTTCGCCGAGCTCTATCGCACCGGGCGGCTCGACTTCATCCTGAACCACTTCAACGACACCGCCGCCGTCGGCGGGTATGAGCACCACCCGGACGGCCACCCGGAAGGATGAACGGTCAGAGCCCGGCCATCGAGCGCAAAGCCTTGTCGATCGCCGCGGGCACGGGCATGACGCTGAGCCGCGGCTCACGCACGAGGGCGAACTCTTCGAACCGTCCCTCCGCCTTGATGTCCGCAAGGGTGCAGTCTTTCGTCGCGGCGCCCGCGGGGGCGACGTCGAAGAGAACGAACTTCGGGTCGCCCGCCTTCGTCTCGCCCGGCCTGTCGGGGTCGGGGTACGCACCCTTGACGACCTTGGCGAGCCCGGCGATCCGCTTTTCCTTGCCCGTGTGGTAGAACAGGCACGCGTCGCCCTTCTTGATGGTGCGCATGTGCATTTGGGCGGCTGGGTTGGTCACGCCGTCCCAGTGCGTGCGCTTGTCGCGGGCGAGGTCGTCGTAGCAGTAGTCGCCCGGCTCGGTCTTGATCAGAAACGTCGCCATGGGTCACTCCGTGCGGACGTGGAAGGTCGTGGTGGTGCTGAGGGTCTCGCCCGGCGAGAGCGTGCGCGAGCCGGCGGGGACGCCGCGCGCCTCGAGGTTGAACGCGTCGTTCGCGTGTGTGACGGGCTCGACGCAGAACCAGGGGAGGGGGTTGCCGTCGTGCGCGGGCGTGAAGACGACGAGGTGATCGAGCGTGTTCGAGCAGTCGATGGCGAGAGAGACACCGCTAGCGGGCCAGGTGATCTCGGCGCGCCCCTCCATGGCCCCGAAGCAGTCATCGAGCCCGGTCTCGGGCGGCCCGCCGGCGCGGAGGCGCTCGCACGTCGCGTCGTCGCGGTGGGGGCCCGTGGGGATCTGGCGATCGCACGGGTACCGGCCGCCCACGGGCGCGCGGAGCTGGACATCGTCTCCCTCGGTGAACACCCGGCGGGCGAAGTACGGGTGCAGCCCGCAGCCGGCGGGGATCGGGACATCGCTCAGGTTCGTGACGCTCAGCGCGACCGCGAACGCGTCCGGCGTGACCTCGTACCGCGCCACGCACGCGAACGCCCAGGGAAAGTTCACCCGCGCATGCTCGCGTGAATCGAAGACGAGCCGTGCGGAGACGGGCGTCCGGTCCGTGATGCGCCACGGGCGGTCGCGGACATCGCCGTGGATCGCGGTGCCGTCGGGGAAGTTCGGGCGCAGCACGTGGTCGCGTCCGTCGAACGCGAAGGCGGCGTCCGCGATGCGGTTCGACCACGGCGCGAGCAGGAAGCACGACGCCTGCCCGGGGTCAGCGAGGACGCCCGGCGCGCGGCGCATGAGCGGGAACCGGTCGCCCGTGGGCCCCTCGATCGAGAAGTCCGTGAGGCATGCGCCGAGCGCGGGCTCGATCTCTGCGTGCAGCCGCCCGGCGTTGATGTGCAGTCGTGCCATCCGCGCGCACTCTATACGACAACACGGGGCCGGCGTGCGCCAACCCCGTGCGGTCTTGATCCGGAGTCCGACGGGCGGGTCAGCCCTCGGTCTTCTTGCAGCAGTCGTCCTTATCGCAGCCGTCGGCCGGGCAGGACGCGGCGTCCGAGCAGCAGCCCTCGGCGGCTTCCGAGCAGCACGAGCCCGCGGCGTCGCCCTCGAGCGCGACGGTCGAGACCGCCGCGGGGGCGGCCTCCAGCGAGCAGCACGAGTCCTCGGCCTTCTCGGCGACCTGCGTGATCTCGGCGGCGGCCCCTTCGAGCGAGCAGCAGGAGTCCTTCGTCTCGTCCACGACGAGGGCGACCTCCGCGGCGGCGTCGCCCAGCGAGCAGCAGGAATCGCCCGCGGTGGTGCTCTCGGCGCCCTCGGCGACCGGGAGGACGGCGACGCCCGACGCGTCCACGCCCGAGCTGCACCCCATGCCGGTCACGCAGCCGGTGGTCGCGTAGTTGTACCCGCCGAAGGTTGCCAGGGCGGTCACCGCGATGCCGCCGATCGTCTTGCCCACCAGGGCGCCGGAAATGCTCATGGGTTGATCCCTCAGGTCAGGTGAATCGGTTGGTCCGCGGGCTGCACATCGGGCCCGCGTCTGGGGCGATGCCCCGTCCTCGCGAGTTTATTCCATCGGGCGTTCCGCGGGAAGCATCTAACCGGAACACGCGGGCGGGCACCCTTGCCCGAGGCGTTCAGTCGCCCCCAATTCGGCCCGATACGCGAGGGAACGGCCCTTTCGGCATCCCCGGGATGGCCCATACCGCGGAGAGACAGCATGGAAGCGCACAATCCCGACGATCGTGATCTGGTCGATCTGCGCGATGAGCCCGAGTTCTCGTCCGAGAACGAGCCCGGGCCGGGCGACAGCGTCATGGGCATGATCGCGGGCGTCGAGGAGCGGATCTCACAGCTCAAGCGGATGCACGACGAGCACCGGAAGGCGTCCGAGCAGCTCGATACCGAGCGCCAGGCTTTCGAGGCCGAACGCGCGCAGGTCGCCTCGGACCGCGAGCATCTCGAGCAGCTCGCCAAGGAGCTGGCGGACCGCGAGGAGGCGACCGCCGAGCGTGAGCGCGAGTTCGACGCGAAGCGTGAGGAGATCGAGGGGAAGCTCCGCGAGCTGAGCGACCGGGAGTCGCGGTTCGCGGCTCAGGAGCAGGAGACTCGGAACCTCGCCCAGCGGCTCGAGCAGGAGCGTGCCGAGCTGCAGGAGCGGATGACGCGCGTTCAGGCCGAGGCGGACGCTCGGTGGGCGCGCATCGACGAACGCCAGTCACGCCTGGAGCAGCTTCAGAGCACCATCGATGAGCGTCTGGAAGAGGCGCAGCGGCGCGACGCCGAGCTGATCGACCGAGAGGCGAAGCTCCGCGAGATGGGCGTCTCGAACGAGCGCGTCGAGGAGCTGGAGAATCGGCTGCAGCAGCGAGAGAAGATCATCGGCGAGCTGCGCGACCAGGCGGAGAAGTCAGACGCCGAGCTGGTCGCGGCTCGCGACGCGATGCTGCGCGCGGGCGGGGCGACCGAGCAGCTGGGGGAGGCACGGCGCGAGGTGTCCGAGCTCCGCGCGCAGATCAAGGACCTCAACGCCCAGCTCGACCGGGCGGTGGGGGGCAACGAGGAGCTGGACGAGGCGCGCGAGCGGATCGACCACCTCGAAGCCGAGCTCGAGGTCGCGCAGGCGAAGGTCGAGCAGACCTCCGAGAGCGCGGCCGAGAAGGTCGCGACCGAACGCGAGAACTCCGACCGCCTGCGGGCGGAGCTGATCGAGCTGGCCGAGGCGCGCGACGACGCGCGGTCCGCCGCCGCGGCGTCCACCGAGCGAATCGAGCACCTCGAGCAGATGCTCGCCGAGGCGCGGCAGGATTTGGAGTCGGTGTCGGCGGCGCGTAAGTCGGACGCCGCTACGACCGGGGAACTCCAGCAGCAATTGGAAGCGGCGATGCGGCGGGCCGAGGAGGCCGAGGCGGTCGCGCAGCGGTTGCGTGAGGCGGGCGAGCAGGAGGGGTCGGAGCAGTCCGTCGAGATCGAGTCGCTCCGGGCCGAGCTCGAGCGGGCGACGCGTGAACGCGACGCCGAGCTCGAGCGCACGGCCGGGCTCGAGGCGCGGATCGAGGAGCTGGCGAGCAACGAGGAGTCCGAGGCGCTGCAGCTGCGCATCGAGACCCTCGAGCAGGACTTGAACAAGACCCGCGAGGCGCTCGAGCGCTCGGAACGCGTGGATGAGGCTCGCGCCGCGGAGGACAAGGCGACGATCGAGAAGCTGACCGCCCGTGTCCGCGAGCACGACGCGCAGCGTGAAGCGCTGCAGCGGAAGCTCGCGCAGGCGGAGGTCCGCCCACGCGACGACCGCGAGGTGGGCAGCCGGCGAGAGCGTCTGCGCAGGCAGCGTGAGATGCTCCGCGATCGGTCCAGAAAGCTGACGAAGGCGACCGGGGCCCTGCGCGACCGGTACGAACAGGTCGAGCAGATCCTGTCGCGCCGGGCCGAGCTGGCCGAGGCGTATCAGTCCGTGGCGGACGCGGAGGCGAAGCTCGCCAACCGCGAATCGCGGAGTGCCGCGATGCTCATGCTCACCGCGATCGTCGTGATCTTCGGCGTGCTGGGCGGGGCGAGCTGGTTCGTCTCGGGCGTCATCGCCCCCGGGCAGCACGCCGCGACCGCGGTGATCAAGGCGGACGCCGGCTCGCGCGAGCTGACCGAGGCCGACCTCCAGGGCTGGCGGACGTACATCGACGGTCTGACGGCCGACCCGGCGTTCCTCGAGAGCGTCTCGGAACGGATGAAACGCCGCGGGATCGAGTCGTACGCGACCGCCGGGGCGCTGCGGACCATGGTCAGCTCGAATCTGGACGTCCAGTCACCCGAGCAGGGTGTCGTGGAGTTCGAGCTGCGTGACTCGGGGCGGGCCCGCACGGAGCGGGTGCTGGATACCTACGTCGTCGCGCTCGCAAGCCAGGCGAACCACGCCCGCTCGCGCCGGGCGGACGGCGCGACGACCGTCGTGAACCAGGCGTCGCGGGTTCGCTCGGACCCGCTGGACCAGACGCGTCTGATCACCGCGGGCGGGATGTTCGGCGGCACCGCGCTGCTCACGCTCATCGGCGGCAACGTCATCTGGCGCCGGATGCGCGACTCGAAGGCGAAGTTCGAGCGCAGCGCCCGCGTGGACATGATCCTGGATGAGGCCCGGTGGGGCGACCCGCGCGAAGACGCGGCGTAGAGGGCCCGCTCAGAGCTGCGAGCCGAACGAACGCATCAGCATCTCGTCGTTCTCGCGGCAGATCGCGAGTTCGCGTTCCGGGCCCACGTTCTTGATCGAGACGCGGATCTCGGTGAACTCGCCCGTGCTCTGGAACCGGCGGACCTCGTCGACGATGTTGCCCTCGTCGTCGATCACGACGAGACGCAGGTTCTCGCCGGGCTCGGACTTGAGCTTGTTGAGCATCAGCCGCGCGGTGTCCCAGTCGGGGTCCTGCCAGACGGCGGCCTGCGGGACGGCGGTGCCCCCGAGGTTCGAAACGGAAGTCATGACGACCTTCGTGCACTCTTCGCCGAAGATGATCTTGTTCGCGGCGGACCCGGCGTTCTCGTACACCTCGTCAAACGAGGCGCGGGAGCTCGCTTCTGAGTAGAGCCCCTGCACCTCGAGCATGATCGCGGACATGCCGATGAACGCGGCGCCGAGCGCGACCGCCGCGGCACGCCACATGCGGCTCACGCGTTTGGCGGGGCGGAAGGCGGGGCGCGGCTCGCGCACCACGGGCACCGAACCGGGCGCCACCTTGGCGAGCACGGGCGACGCGTCGGTCTCCTCGGTGATCGCGGCACGCACCGCAGCGAGCACCAGCTCACGCAGCTCAGGGCGCGGCGATTCGTCGGGCAGCAGGTCCTCCAGGTCCAGCATGCGCTCCTGCTCTTCGCGCACTTGATCGCGCACGTGCGGCGGGGCTTCGGCGAGCGCCGCCTCGAACGCGTCGCGTTCGTCGGGCTCAAGGATGCCCAGCGCGTCGAGGACTGCCTGTTCGATCAGCTCGTAGGTACTCATGCCGTCAACTCCTCGCCAGACCGCTCACGCAGCCTGACCAACGCCCGGCTCAGGGCGGATTTGACCGTCCCCAGCGGCGTGTTCAGTTCCTCCCCGATCTGCCGGAGCGTCTGGCCGCCCAGGTACGCCCGGGTGACGACGGTCTTCTGCAGTTCGGGGAGTGATTCGATCTTGTCGAGCAGGGCGGCGTACTGCTCGCGCCGCTCCATGTCGGTGCCTCGGGGGGCCAGGCTCGGGTCGCCCGGCTGGAATTCTTCGAGCCCCGACGCCTTCACGCGTGCCCGCGTCCGGCGGAGCTTGTCCACCAGGTGCCGGCGCGTGATTAGCATCACCCACGTGACGAGCGCCGCGCGTGTCGGGTCGAACCGCTCGGCTGTCCGCCAGAGTCGCACGAAGACCTCTTGCACCGCGTCCTCCGCCTCGGCCCGAGTGGGCATCGACTGGAGCGCCATGCGGAACACCAACGACCCGAACCGGTCGTACAGCTCCGCGACGGCGGTTTCCTCATTGGCGGCGACTCGCTGCATGAGATCGAGGTCGATTCTGCCTTGCTCGGATCGGCGAGATTCGGGCGAACCGCCCGCGCCCTCACCGAGCGGTGAGCGACGCACTGACTTGCCATCCGACTGTCCAATGCCCATATGCAACCCGGGTTCACGAGGGGCCCAGGGGACCAACAGCACGTCGTTGGCCCAATGCCCATACGCGGAGCGTGGAGACAGGATGCCAGAAATCGCATTCTGATGCGCGATCTTTCTGTGCCCGCCGCCGAAGAGCCCGATAAATGAACGGGTTGTGTACGGGTGATCCGGGCGAACCGGAATCGTTGTTGTGGGCACCGATCGGACCCGATATCATGTGCATGGGTTGAAGACGTGTCGTGACAGACTCAATGCCGGGGGATCGATCGTGGTGATCCGTCGCAAGACTTCGTGCATCCAGACCA
>JAUHXM010000068.1 GCA_030426605.1 Phycisphaerae bacterium
GTAGGCCCAAGAGCCGTAAGAAGGCTCCCACTAAGCCGGTTTCCAAATCAAAAAAATCAAAATCTCGTAATAAGCCAGAGAGTAGCCCGCTCCGCATTACCTGCGGTGGTTATTTCCGCCGCGAAAAGGGCCGCCGCCATTTTGCTGGTCTGGTCGATCAGCTTGCCCCGGACCTGTACCCGGGCCCGATCGCGCAGCTCGCGAAGACCTGGCAGAACGACGACGCCGACGCCCAGCAGGCCCTGGGCACCACCGCGATCCTCGCCAAGCAGGCGGGCGTGCCGTTCGTGCCCATCTACGTCACGAGCTCGGACATCACCGACGAGATCCTCGACCACACCGTCACCTACGGGTGCGACACGCTGATCATGGGCAAGTCCAAGCGGTCCGTGCTCAGCCGCAAGCTCGAGGGCGACGTGGTCTCTCAGATCGCCGCGGCGTTGCCCGACGGCATCTCGCTCATCACCCGCGCCGCCGACACCCCGCACCACGGGCACACCGCGCCCGACGTTTCCGAGGCCTGACCCGGCTAGGCTGACGCATCATGGACGGACCCGATGTGATCGCGCCGGAGGCGCCCCGGATGACGCAGTCAGACCACCCGCTCCTCAAGGGACTCACCCCGCCGCAGCGCGAGGCGGTGATGCACGCGGGCGGTCCCATGCTCGTGCTCGCCGCGGCGGGCTCGGGCAAGACGCGCGTCATCACCCGCCGCATCGCGTGGCTCATTCAATCGGGCGCGGCGCCGTGGTCCATCATGGCGCTCACGTTCACGAACAAAGCAGCCGGCGAGATGCGCGAACGCGTCACCGAGCTCATCCTCGGACCTGCCCCCGAGGACGCCGATCCCGAATCGCCCCGGTTCGTGCGCGGCCTGACCGTCACCACCTTCCACGCGCTGTGCGCGCGCCTCCTGCGTCGGTACGCCGAGGAAGCCAACCTGCCGGGCGTGAAGCCCGACTTCACGATCTACCCGACGTCGGATCAACTGGCGATCATCAAACAAGCCGTCAAGGACGCCGATCTGAGCACCACGAACTGGGCCCCCCGCTCCGTGCTCAGCGCGATCTCAGCCGCCAAGAACGAGCTCGTCACAGCGCGGCAATACGAGGCGAACGCGGTCGATTTCTATCACAAGACCATCGCCAAGCTCTACGCCGCCTACGAGCGCGGCATGCACCGCGCGGGTGCCGTGGACTTCGACGACCTCCTCCTGCTCACGGCGACCATGCTGCGGGACAACGCGTCCATCCGCGGCGCGTGCCAGGACCGCTGGCGGCACCTGCTCATCGACGAATACCAGGACACCAACAAGGCCCAGTTCGAGATCGCCCGCCTGCTCGCGGGCGACGGGCGGCCCGCGGACGAGCTCGCCGACATGCCGGGCGTCGAGGCGGACACGTCCACGCGCACAGGACCGGACATCTGCGTCGTGGGCGACCCCGACCAAGCGATCTACGGCTGGCGCGGGGCGGACCTCTCCAACATCCTCGACTTCGAGACCCAGTTCCCCGGCGCGAGGGTGGTGAAGCTCGGGCAGAACTTCCGCTCGACCGCGCCCATCCTCGGCGCCGCCGACACGCTCATCAAGCGGAACAAACAACGCAAAGACAAGCCGCTGTTCACCGACCGCGACGGCGGGGAGCGCGTCACCGCCGTCCTCTGCCGCGACGAGCACCACGAGTCCAACCTGATCGCCGACTGGTTTACGAACCTGCACGAGAACGCGGGCGTGCCCTGGCGCGAGATGGCGGTCTTCTACCGCACGAACGCCCTGTCGCGCGTGATGGAGGAATCCCTCCGCACGGCGCGCATCCCGTACGTCATCGCCCGCGGCACCGCGTTCTATGAGCGTGAGGAGGTCCGCGACGCGCTGAGCTATCTGCGCGTCGTCGCGAACCAGGCGGACGACGTCTCGCTCGGGCGCATCGTCAACAAGCCCACCCGCGGGCTGGGCAAGACGTCGCTCGACCGGATCGCGCTGCTCGCGGGTCGCGAGGGCCTGCCGATGTTCGAGGCACTCCGCCGCGCCCCGGAAACGGGCGCCGCGCCGGGCGCGGTGAAATCCGCCGCCCGGTTTGTGCAACTGATCGACGACTGGACCGGGGCGGGCTCGTTCATGGGCGCGTCGGTCTCGGGGACGCTCGCCGAGTTGGTCGGTCGGGTGATCGACGAGTCGGGCCTGAGCGCGCACTACCGGAAGGTCGCGAACGCTTCGGGTGCCGAGTCCGACGAGGAGCGTCTGGACAACCTCGACGAGCTCGTGAGCTCCGCCCGCGACTTCGAAGCGGAGTTCGACCCGCTCGCAGACCCCATCGCCGATGAAGCGGACCCGCTGGACATGGACGCGCCGTTCGATCCGGACGCCGAGGCACCCGCCGTGCCTGTCCCCCCGCTGCTCGCGATGCTGCGGGCGTTCCTCGAGTCGGTCGCGCTCGTCGCGGACGCCGACGCGACAGACCCGGATCAGGGTGCCGTGACGCTGATGACGCTGCACGCGGCGAAGGGGCTCGAGTTTGACGCCGCCGCGATGATCGGGCTCGAGGAGGGCCTCCTCCCCCACTCGAGGGCGTTCGAGTCCGAAGCTGAACTCGAGGAGGAGCGCCGCCTGGCGTTCGTGGGCATCACCCGGGCGCGCAAGCTGCTGCACATGACCAGCGCCCGGTACCGCACCGTCCGCGGCGCGACCGAGCGGACGATCCCCTCCCGGTTCCTCAGTGAAGTCGGCACCGACCACGTCGTCACCTCCGACCAATCCGACGCATGGGACGATGTCGATCAGACCACCGACCAACCCCGCGAGCGCAGCTACGACAGGGGCGCGGCGGTGCGGGGCGACCTGGACCGCGTCCGCGAGCAACGCCGCCAGATCTCGGCGACCGCGTCGGACCTCGCCCGCGAGGAGTACCCCGAAGGGTGCACCGTCCGGCACCCGCAATTCGGCGAAGGGCGTGTAATGCGTGTGATGGGCGGACAGCACGCGCGAGCGGTTGTTCGCTTCGCGTCCGTCGGCGAGAAAACGCTCGTCCTCGAGTACGCGCGTCTGCGGCGTGTGCGATAAGACCCGCCCGTAGCCAACGCTACGAAAGACGGAAAACCGGCGCACGAAACCCTGCGAAACGATTGAGGTTTTGGGGTGTCCCTCTACTGTTTAAGTGTCGGGCCAATCGGGACCCGACAGCAGGAAAGGAGGCCCCAAATGCTCGGCCACAACGTATTGCACTCACCCATGAACGGCGCTGATGAGAGGCTGCCCTGGTTCCTGTGCGACAAGGGTGTGCGTCGTGCCGGGCTTGGTGTCCTCGGCGTGCTCGCGGTCGCCGGCGCGGCGTACGCGGGCGTCTACGCCTTCGAGGCCATGCCCTGGCAGGACGCGGGGTGGGCATCGGTCCTGTTCGAGGTCTCGAAGGGCCTGGTCCCCGTGCTGATCATCGCGATGGTCGCGCTGCACTGGGCCCGCGCCGCGGCGGTGCTCGCGGTGGTCCTCGGGATCGTCGGCGCACTCGTCGTCCCGGTGCCCGGCGCTGCCGCGATGGTGCTGGCGCTCAGCCTGCTCGCCGGCGCGCTGCTGTTCATCGGGTCACACCGGTAGGGCTCCGGACCGGCATCCGGGCGGCTCCGTTCGCCCGCAGGGAGAGGTTTGCCGGTCCAGCCGGCTGGCAGGTGCGGTTCCCGTGCCTGCCAGCCCCTGCTCGACGCAACCGGTCGAGCGGCGAGAACGGCGTTGGGGAGGGCTCAGAACGAGCCCACCGCGTACGGCTCCCCGACCCGCCCGCCGCCCGGCCGGGTTGCCGTCGTAGATCCAACGGAATCTCGCGAGCCGGGTGCCCAACAACCCGATGACCCACCCGAGGGATCCCCATGCCCGCATCGGACGCCGCCAAAGTTGTGACCCGACACCCCGTGCTCGCGGCGCGGGGTCTGCTCGCGCTCACCGCGATCGCGTGGGGGACGTTCGCGTTCCTCGCCGCGGGCGATCCGGAGCCAACATGGATCGGGTATGCCTGGGCGAGCGTGCTCACGGCACTCCTCGCGGCGCTGGCGATCGGGTCGTGGTTCGCGCACCGGTGGACGGGCGCAATCGCCGTGCTCGGCGGCCTCGGCGTGGCGTGCTTCTTCGACCACGTCGCGCCGCAGCTCGCGATGGCGTTGCCCATGACCCTCTCGGGCGTGACACTGCTCTGGAACGGCGACAAGGCAAAGACAACGACCCCGCGCGCGGACGACGAGATCCCCCCGCCCGCACCGCGCGTGCCGGACGACGACGAGCTCGATCTGGTGTAGGTCCACTCTCCGCGTGCCGGGTGCCACGGCTTGGCTTGCAAGCCGTGTCATTAGCTCGCTCGACAGACACGGGTTGCCCTGCGGGCCAACCCGTGGCACCCGAACAGTGAACCTCAGGCCGGGCGGATGCCGCGATAGAGTTGCTGGACGCGCTCGGACTCGGCGCGCCGGACCTGCTCGAGCACCAATTTCGGGACGCGCCACGACGCCTCGTCGCCGGTGACGTTCGAGCAATGCTCGCTCAGGCACCGGTAGAGGAACTTGAACGCGTCGCGCGGCTGGTGCATCTGGTCGAGCGCATCGACCACGTCTTGGCGCGACACGTCCTCCTCGAAGAGATCGACGAGCGTGATCGCGTCCGCGTCGGCGGGCCGGCAGGCGTGCAGTCGCGCCGAGCAGAGGTCGTAGAGCATCGCGCCGGTCCAGCTGAGGCGCTCGACGAGGTTCTGCTTATCGAGTCGCGCCTCCTGGAAGAAGGCGCTCGACTCCTTGAACAGGGCGTGCCTGAGCTCGATGGGCAGCAGGAGCTTCATCCCCACGCCGTCCTGCTGGAGGAACTTGTTGTTGAACAAGGGCCAGACGATGGCGCGCATCCGGTCCGCGTCGCCGTTCACGAGCGTCGGCTCGTCCACGCGGTCCATCACGACGAGCAGCCCGGTGATGCCGAAGTGCTGGAGGACGCCGCGCAGGCGCGCGAGCATGGCGTACCGGTGCTCGTCGGACTTGGTCATGGGCAGGACCATCGCCGAGCGCAGCGGGCCGGGGACCCACTTGAGACTGCCCGCGATCGCGTCCGCCGGGCGCGACAGGAAGCGCTGCTGGCGCGCGATCTTGGACCCGAGCCGGCTGAGCAGGACGCGGTCGAGCAGGAAGACCTTCGCGAGCACGCCGAGCCACGCGAGCAGAAGCGTGCCGCCCAAGATCTGGACCGCCATCGCGGGCGCGCCGGTGACGACATCGGTCGCGAAGATGAGCAGCCCCCCCGCGAGGACGCCCGGGATCCACCCCGCCGCGGCAAGCGCGAGCCAGAGCAACCGCCCCTCGGGCGGGCCCAGCCGCAGGCGCGAGCGCAGGCGCGCCGTGCGGCGGCCGTCCACGTCCGCCCGGTCGTAGACCGCCTGGAGGAGGACGAGGTCGTTCTTCATTGCGGCGGTCATCTGGCGGGCGCGTTTGACGGGCTCCGGCCCGAGGTCGCCGCCGCTTGCGCCGGACCCGAGCACGCTGTCCACGACGCGCGAGACGCCGAGCGCCAGGATCGCGTCGATGTGATCGACGAGCCGGATCTTCCTGAAGCTCGCGGCGGGGTCCGCGTCCGCCTTGCCGCGCGCGACGCGGTCGTGGATCTCATCGAGGAACGCGTTGAGTTCGTCGTACGCGAGCACGAGCACGCGGGCGCCCGGGTTCTGCTCGTTGTGCCGGCGGACGCGGTCGCCGATCTGCATGCGGATCGCGGTCTTGCCCGAGCCCTTCTCGCCGAACACGACGGACGTGGACGGGCGGGAGAGGTCGCCCAGCACCTTGTCAAAGTCCGGGTGGGCGGCGGCGTGCTTGCCGGCGATCGGGTTCATCGCCACGCGCGCAAAAACCGCGTCGTGGCGGGCCTCCTCCCCCCGGAACGGGTTCTCGGAGATCCGCCAGTGTTCGAGGAACTGCGCGAGGTTCATCGGGCCCCCAGGTGTCGAGCGACTCAGTGCCCGCTGCTGGGCTCACCCAGCATCGGCGAAATCTCCTCAAGGATCTTATCGAGGGTCGCCTGGTCCTTCGCCTCCGCGTTCAGACGCAGCAGGGGCTCGGTGTTCGATTTGCGGATGTTCGCCCACCAGCCCTCGGAGTCGAAGGCGTCGATGGTGACACCGTCCAGGTGGTCGATCTCGCCCCGGTCGGCGAACTCCTCCTCGACGGCCTCGATCGCCTCGTCCTTCTCCTCGACCTCGAAGTTGAGCTCGCCCGACTGCTTGTAGCGGGCGATGGGCTTGATGAGCTTGCTCATCGGGTCGCTGGTCTTGGAGAGGAGGCTCAGGAAGACGCACATCGCGATCGCGCCCGAATCGGCGAAGAAGTTGTCGCGGAAGTAGAAGTGCCCGGAGAGCTCGCCACCGAACGGGGCGTCGTGCTCGCGGAGGGCCTGCTTCATGAAGACATGCCCGACGCGCCCGCGGACGGGGACGCCGCCGTGCTTGGTGATCTCCTCGGGGACCGCCTTGGTCGAGCGCAGGTCGTAGGCGACCGCGCCGCCGGGGTCGTCGGCGAGGAAGTACGGCGCGACCAGCGCCGTCATGAAATCGCACGGGATGATGTTGCCCTTCTCGTCCACCGCGGCGCACCGGTCGGCGTCGCCGTCGAAGCAGAGCCCGAGGTCCGCTTCCTTGTCCACCACCGCGACGCGGAGTTGGTCGAGATTCTCGGGGACGAGGGGGTTGGGCTCGTGGACGAACTCGCCCGACGAGTTGTCGAAGTTCATGGGGACGATGTCGATGCCGTCGATCTGCTGGCCCTTGCGCCCGAAGATCTTGGGGATCATGGTGCCGGCCATGCCGTTGGAGGCGTCGATGACGACCTTCAACGGACGCTCGCCCAGATCGAGGAAACTCAGGACGTGCTCGGAGTAGGCGTCCCACAGGTCGCGCGAATCGACCTCGCCGTCCTCGATCTTCTTGACGTTCTTCTCGACCATCGCGGCGTGCTTGCGCACGAGCCCGAGCCCGGTCGCCTCGCCCACGGGTCGCCCCTTGCGCTCGCAGACCTTGAACCCGTTGTACTTGGGCGGGTTGTGCGAGGCGGTGATCTGGATGCCGCCCGCGCAGTCGAGGTGGTTCACTGCAAACGTGACGAAGGGCGTGTCCACGAGCCCGACGTCGATGACGCCGGCGCCGTAGGACTTGATGCCCGAGATGAGCTTCTCACGCAGCTTGGGCGAGCTGAGGCGCATGTCGCGCCCGACGACAACGTTGCGCATCATCGGGGTGGACTCGCCTGCTTCCTGCGCGGATTCGAGGAGGAAGCGCGCCGCGCCGTACCCGATCTGCCACGCCATCTGGTCGGTGAGCATGTCGGGATAGGTGCCGCGGATGTCGTAGGCTTTGAAGATGCGTCCGAGCATGATGTCTGGTCTCCGTTCGGGATGGAATCGGGCGTCGGACCCAAAGGGTAGCACGCCCAACGCAGTCCTTGGCTCGTCCGGGCAACGCCCGATGGCCCAACCCCGGTTGGCGAGGACGGGCGGGGACATTATCCTGCTGGCAGAGAGAAACCGCCATCGCACGCCCGCCCGGATCGGGCGCGGGCGAGGAGAGAACAAAGATGCAACAAGGGTCCCTCACCGCGCGCCGGGCGTGCGCGCTCGCGTCGCTTTTCACCGCCCAAGCCGGGGCGAGCGTCCAGTTCTACATCGCCTCGGACACGCAGTCGCGGCTGTACACCGGCTCGCTGTCCGACGGCGTCGCGATGTCCGTCGGGCCGCTTGGGCTCAACGCGAACACGACCGCGGGCATGGACTTCACGCCAGACGGGCGCCTGATCGCCGTGGACCAGCTGCCCTTCCCTGGCGCCATCCACGAGGTCGGGCTCGGCGGCGGCTCGACGCTGCTGCACAACCTCTTCGCCCCGGGCGTGTTCGTCTTCGAGGGCATCGCCTTCGGGGCGCCGGGCGAGGCGTACCTGTGGGGTGACGTGCTCGGCGGCAACGACGTGCTGCTCACCGTCGATCTGGGCACGGGCCTGACCAGCTCGCAGGTGACGGTCGATTTCGGGACGGGGGGCGTGACCAACATGATCGCCGGCGCGACCACCGTGCGCGACGACGGCATGCTGATGATGATCGCCCGGTCCGGCGAGCTCGTCGAGGTGGACCCGCTGACCGGAGCCGCGAGCGTGATCGGCAATACGGCGATCCCCGAGTGGGTGCGCGGGGCCTCGACCTACAACGGCATCACCTACGTGCTCGACAACGCGGGCATGGTGTACGAGGTCGATCTGTACGACGCTCAGACGTCCGCGCTGGTCCAGGTGAGCGGGTACAACGGCACCGTGTTCAACTTCGCCGTGATCCCGGCCCCAGGGACCGGCATCGCGCTGTGCGGGCTGGGCGTGCTCGCGACGAGGCGGCGGCGCTGAGGGTCACTCGCCGATGAGCCGCGGCTCCACGCCCGAGGGCAGCGACTCGACGAACTTCCGCCCGTAGGCCTTTGTGACAATCCGAGGGTCGAGCACCACCACGCGGCCGCGGTCCGTGTGGCTCCGCACGAGCCTGCCGAATCCCTGCTTGAACCGGATGACGGCCCGCGGGATGGAGTCCTCGCGGAAGGGGTCGCCGCCGCGGTCCTTGATGCGTTCCAGGCGCGCCTCGGTGAGGGGTCGGCCGGGCGGGTCGAAGGGCAGACGGGTGATGATGACGCAGCGGAGCCCGTCGCCGCGCACGTCCACGCCCTGCCAGAAGCTGGCGGCCCCGAAGAGGACGCTGCGCGGGTCGGCACGGAAGTCATCCAGGAGCCGCGTTCGGGACACGCCCGCCCGCTGGACGAGCACGGGGTGCCCGAGGGCGTCGAGCGGGCTTTCCAACTTGGCCGCGACGATGTCGAGCGTGCGGAGGCTTGTGAAGAGGACGAACGCGCCGCCGTCCGTCGCGGCGACGTGGTCCATCACGCGCTCGGCGAGCGCGTCCTCGAAGCTCGGGCCCGTCCCGCGCCCGTAGGTCGGCGCTGGCATCGACGTATCCACGAACAGCTCGACCTGCTCGGCGAAATCGAACGGGCTGCCCAGCTGCAGCGTCTCGGCGCCGTCGCACCCGAGCCGGTCCATCGCGTGGGCGAACGCCGTCTCGGCGCGCTCCGCGGGCTCGTCCGGCTCGATCATCCGCGTCGCGAGCGTCGCGCTCGTCAGGACGACCGAGTGCTCCTTGCCGAACAGGTGCTCCTTCAAGAGCGGCCCGACCTCGATGGGTGAGCACGCGAGGGTCACGTTCGTGCGCCGGCGCGAGCGCTCATCGCCCGACCCGCCCGCCTCGATCCAGTAGCAGCAACCGTCCACCGTCTGATCGACGAGGATCTCGGCCGAGTCCGCGATCGCCTTGGCCCGCTCGGCGTAGGCGTTGAGCTCGAACCGGTCCGCCTCGGAACTCACCTCGTCGCGCAGCGCCTTCAGGCGGATCACAAGGTCGTTGAAGGCGGGCGTGATCGGGTTGTCGATCGCTCCCGCCCGGCGGACGCGTCCGCCGGCGACTTCCTCGGTCTGGCTCAGCACGATGAGCTCGTCGAAGAAATCGCGGGCCGCGCCGTCCGCCCGGCGGACAAGCCCGATCGCCCGCTCCACGATGTCCAGATCGCCCGAGGCCAACTGAAGCTGCGGCAGGAAACCCTTGTTCCCGCGCGCACTCACGAGCGAACTCAGCAAGTGGAACACACGCCCCTCGGTGAGGCGCACCCCGAAGTGCTCGGCGGCGACGTCTTCCACGCCGTGCGCCTCGTCGAGGATCACGTGCTGATACACCGGCAACATGCCCGTGCCGCGCGCCCGGAGGGCGAGATCGGAGAAGAACAGCGCGTGGTTGCAGATCAGCAGGTTCGCCTGCTCCATCTCCCGCCGGGCCCGCTGGTAGAAGCACTCCTGGTAGTGCCCGCAGCGCCGCCCCATGCAGTTGCCCGAGTCGGACTGCACCTTGTCCCACACGCCGGGGCGCTCGATCGCGGGCAGCGTGCTCAGCGAGCCGTCCTCCGTGTCGTACGCCCAGTCCTCGATGACGTGCAGCGAGCGTCGCGCGCCGGCGTCGGCGAAGAGCTTGTCTTGCCGCTGACTCGCGAGCTTGAGCCGCCGGATCGAGACGTAGTTGCCGCGCCCCTTCACGAGCACGGGGCGCAGCCGCCCGGACCACCCCGGGTCGGCGTCATCGTCGTCGGGGCCGTCGCCGATCGTGGACGCGAGCAGCGGGATGTCGCGGTTGATCAGCTGCTCCTGCAGCGCGATCGTGTTCGTCGCGACGACGACCTTCTCGCCGTTCGCGAGGCAGCGGCGGATCGCGGGGACGAGGTACGCGAAGCTCTTGCCCACGCCCGTGCCAGCTTCGACGAGCAGGTGCGAGCGGTCCTCGAGCGCGCCGGCGACGCGCTCGGCCATCTCCAGCTGCTGCGGGCGCGGCTCGTAGCCGTCCCCGAGGGCGCGGGCGATGGGACCGTCGGAACCGAGGATGCGGCATGCGTCAGCGGTCATCGTTGACACCAGCGATCTGGGTGCCATGGGCAAGCAACGCTTGCCCGTGCCTTCCGCTTCATGGACCGAGCCTCACGGGCAAACAAGTTTGCCCATGGCACCCGGATCGAAAACCACACGGCTTCTGGATCGAACCCACTTCGCGGCCAAGTGCTCACGCCTTGCCCTTCTCCACCCCCAGCGGCGCCCGCTTCGGCTCGCCGTCGCGGCGCGGGTAGCTCTTGGGAGTCTCGCGGAGTTTCTCGAGCACCACGATCCGGCCCGTGGGCGTCTCGACCGTCCCCGCGTGCGCGGCGTGCAGCAGGTGCAGCGCCTTCTTCGCTTCGTCGAGTTCCTCGTCGGCGCGGGCACCCTTGACGAGCACGCACAGCCCGCCCACCTTCGCGAGGGGCACCGCCAGCTCGCTGAGCACCGCCAACCGCCCGACGGCGCGCGCAATCACCGCGTCGTACGCCCGCCGGTGCGGCGACCCCATCGCCCCGATCGTCTCCGCGCGCCCGGTCACGACGCTGACGTTGCTCAGCCCGAGGGCCGCGCCGGCGCGCGCGAGGAACGTCGTCTTCTTCGCCGTCGCGTCGAGCAGGGTGAACTCGAGCTTGGGCAGCACGCACGCGAGGGGCAGCCCCGGCACGCCGCCTCCGGTGCCGACGTCGATGATCTTGGACCCCTCGGGCAGGTCCGCGAGCACGCTGACCATCGTCATCGCGTCGAAGATGTGACGCTCCCAGGCGTCCTCCTCGCTGCGGATCGCGGTGAGGTTCTGGCGGGTGTTCTCGTCGAGGAGCATCGCGAGGAAGAGCCCGAGGCGTTCGACCTCGCCCGGCGCGAAGGTCAGGCCCAACGCGCGGCAGCGGTCCTCGAACCAGGCGGGGGCGGGGATCGACTCGGTGGGCAGGGGCGATTCACCGCGTGACGGCGCGTCCGCTGAGCCCGACCGATCGGAACCCTCCCGGGATGTGCTGGGGCGGTCCATCGCTACCAGCGTATTCAAAGCTCTCGCGGAAGGGCGGGCGGGTCCGGTGCAAACCGACGCTCAGGACCAGACCGGCCATGATCCAGCTCGTGAGCATGCTCGACCCGCCGTAGGAGACGTAGGGGAGGGTGATCCCGATGATGGGGAGGACGCCGACGTTCATGCCGACGTTGATGACCATCTGGGCCGCCATGAAGGCGGCGAGCCCGACGCAGATGAGCCGCCCGGCGGGGTCGCGGCACCCGCTCGCTGTCAGGAGCGCCCCTACCACCCACAAGAGGTAGAGCACCAGCACGCCCAGCCCGCCGAGCAGCCCGAACCGGGTGACGATGACGGCGAAGATCATGTCGTTGTGCGATTCGGGGAGGTGGTTGTGCCGGATGAGGGCGCGGGCGTCGTCTTCCGAGGCCCCGATGAGCCCGCCGGCGCCGATGAGCGTCTGGGCGGTGAAGGACTGGTAGTTGACATCGTCCGCCGCGGAGTGGTCGCCTTTGAGCTGCATCGCGAGCCCAACGAGCCGGGCCTTCTGGTGCGGGCGGAGGAAGGGGTACGCCGCCGGGGCCGCGAGTGCCGCGCCGAGGACGATGATCGTCAGGTGTCGCTTCCGCGCGCCCGCGGCGATCAGCACCGCGAACAGCGCGGGCACGAACAGGCACGCCGTGCCCAGGTCCGGCTGAAGCGTGATGAGCCCGACGGGGACCGCCGTGATGATCCCGGGGATGACCCAGCCGCGGAGCCGGCGGTGCCCCGTTCGGAACCGCAGGTAGCCCGCGACGACGAGCACGTACGCGACCTTCGTGACCTCGGAGGGCTGGAAGTCGGCGGCACCGAAGTCGATCCAGGCGCGCGCGCCGTTGCGTGGTGTGACGAGCGGGGCGAACGGGACGAGCAGATAGACCAGCAGCGCGATGCACGCGAGGTACCCCGCCCAGCTGAACCATTGGACGACTCGGTAGTGCGGCAGGATCACGAACACCGTCGCAAGCAGCCCAATGATGACGAAGACGAGCTGCCGCCAGGCGGTCGCGGCGAGCCCGTTGCCCGAGCCCTCGGCGACGTCGATCGCGTAGACCCCCACCAGGCACAGCCCGAGCGCGGCGAGAACGGTGATCCACGCCCAGTTCGCGAGCTTGAGTGTGTCGCGGACGTGCACACCGACACTCGTGCCGCGCACGATCGTGGTGATCGACTGGAGGGATACCCAGCGCGTCATCCCTCAAAGCCTGCTTCGGGCGCGGGGCGGGGCGTGAGGTATCCCTCCGTGACGAGCGCCCGCACGATCTGGTCGCAGATCGGGCCCGAGACGCGCCCGCCGGACCCGGCGTAGTCCATCACGACGGAGACGACGTACCGCGCGGGCCCGCCGTCCTCACCGACGAGGACGACGAACCACGAGTGGTCGCCGGACATCATGGTGACGGGGTCTGCGGGCCCGTCGCCGTCCGGGTCGATCTGCAGATCGGGCGCCGTGGCGGTGCCAGTCTTCCCGCGGACGGTGACGCCGGGGACGCGGAAGATCTTCTCGCGTTCACCGCCGACGGCGTACTCGAGCGAGACGCCCGTGCCGAACTCGCCGTGCACGGACTGGTAGAGCCCCTCCATGATCGCGGCGTACGTGTCGTCGTCGATCGCGAGGTCGCGGAGGACCTGCGGGGCGCGGCCGTCCTTGATGAGCTTGGGCTCGATGACCACGCCCGCGCGCGCGATCGTGGCGTACGCGTTCGCGGCGTGCAGGGGCGTCCAGGTCACCGGGCCCTGACCGATGCCCATGAGGATCGCGTCCGAGCTGCCCAGGTCCGACCCGTCGCCGGGCCCGGAGAGCGTGCCGACGCGCCCGGGCCATTGCGAGCCGAGCCCGAGGTCGAATGCGCTGCCCACGCCGTAGTCGTGGTAGAGGTCGGCGATGCGCTCTGGCCCGAGGCGGCGGCCGAGGGTGTAGAAGAAGACGTTCGCGCTGACCATGAGCGCGTCCACGGCTTCGGGGTCGTGCCCGAGTTGGTCGCGGTGCGTGATGCCGTAGGTCTTGAAGATCCAGGAGCGGAAGACGTCGTCGCGGTCGGGCAGGAGGTGCCCGGTGGCGGGGATCCGCTCGCCGAGGGTGTACGCGCCGCGCTCGATCGCCCCCGCGAGGACCATCGCCTTGGCGATCGACCCGGGCGGGTAGGGCTTGGCGAGGCACTTATTGAGCTCGGGGCTGAACAGGTCGGAGAACAGCTCGACTTGGGCGTCGTCAGTGAGCCCGTAGCGCGACCAATCGCCGTCGCGGGGCGTGGTGGGCGTGGAGACCATCGCGAGGACCTCGCCCGTGTCCACCGCCATCACGACGGCGGCGCCGTAAAGGTTCGTGCCCGTGCTGAGCGTGTGGTTCTGGTGCCAGTCCTGCACGCGGGCGAGCCCGAGGGCGGGGTCCATCGCGGCGCGGACGCGCGCCTGCAGCGCGATGTCGAGGGTCAGGCTCACGTCGCGGCCGTGGTCGGCGGGGGTCGTCTCGGTGCGTCCCGTCGCGAGGTTCTCGACGCGGACGCCGCGCAAGCCGCGGAGGGTGTGCTCGAAGGTGCGCTCCACGCCGGTGTGCCCGACGCGGTCCTCCGGGAGGTACGACCCGCGGTCGGTGCCGACGCCGGTGCGGGCGCGCTGGGCGAGGTCGGGGTCCGCTTCGAGGGCGGCGGCGCGGGCGTCGATGTCGTCGGCGTACACCCGGTCGCGCACGCGCCCGATGATGGTCGTTGCGAGATCGGGCACCACGACGGTGCGGACCTCCTCGCTCGCCAGCGGGCGCGGCAGGGTGGACATCTCTACCTCGACGTTCAACGTGTCGTGCGGGTAGATCCGGTCCGCGGCGTTGCGGACACGGACGCCGGGCAGGACGGGCACGAGCGGCGCCTCGCCGAGCGCGGTGTCGATCGCGAGGGGGCTTTCGGCCTCGGCGAGCCGGAGGAGCTCGAACCCGGTCTCGTCGGCGACGCCCGTCGCGATGGGGTGGGCCGCGAGCTCCTCGGCGATCGGGCGGCTCGCGACGGACGCGATCCGGCGCTCGGCGGCGTCGTCGATCGGCGCGCCGCGGGCGGTGTAATCGTCACGCAGACGCCGCTCGGCGCGCGAACGCACGGCGTCCTTCATCGACCGCACCCGCGACACGATCGCGGCGGACCGGTCCTCGAGCTCTTGCCGCGGGATGCCCAACGCCCGCGCGATCCGGTCGTGCGACTGGGCGAGGCGTTCGGCGCAGGCATCGATGAAGGGCCGGGCGGCGGTGGCGCGCTCGTCGGCCGTCCAGTCGCCCCACGCGTCCTTGTTCGCCCGATAGGCCAGCGTTCGACCGTGGGTGCGGGCCCAGTCGCCGGTGAGGGCGTCGTAGTCGATTTCGATCGCGTACCCCGCCCGGTCGGCCGCGAGGACGCGCCCCTTGCGGTCGAGGATCCGACCGCGGACCGTCGGGGTCCAGTGCTGGCGCGCCAGGCGGGACTCGGCCCGGGCGCGGAGTTCGTCGGATTCGACGATCGTGAGGCGCACGAGCTGGGCGCTGATGCCGCCGCACGAGAGGGCGGTCGCGAGCCCGATCAGGATCAGGCGTCGGCGGAACATGCTCTGCACGGGGAGCCTGGGCGGCACACTTGCCTCCGAAAGCGGTCAACCTCGGATGGTACCGTCGGCGCGCGGGCTCCTCCCACCCCATGCGATAAGCCCCCGGACGGTGCCGGGGGCACGGGTCTTCGGGGATGGACGATGGTTCAGCTCCGCTTGTCGCGGGTGATCTCGGCGTACGCGTCGTGCGAGTGGATCGACTCGGCGTTCGTGCTGGAGATCGAGTACCAGTCGATCCGGTCGTCGTCCTCGAGGCTCAGCGCGAGGTCGCGGACGATGTCCTCGACGAACTTGGGGTTCTCGTAGGCCTTCTCGGTGACGAACTTCTCGTCGGGGCGCTTGAGGACGGCGTAGACGGGATGGCTCGCGGCGGCTTCCAGGAGCTTGACGAGGTCCTCGATCCACATCGTCGTGTTCGTGCGGACCTTGGCTTCGATGGTGCAGCGCTGGTTGTGCGCGCCGTACTCGGAGATCTCCTTCGAGCAGGGGCACAGGCTCGTCGCGGGGGCCTTGACGCCGAGGACGAAGTCCTCGACGGCGTTCGCCGTGCACTCGAACGTGACGTCGTAGTCCATCAGCCCGGGCGCCTCGGTGACGGGGGCCTTCTTCTCGATGAAGTACTTGAAGGATGCCTCGAAGTGGGCGTGGTCGGCGTCCAGGCGTTCCTTGATCGTGCGCGTGAGCTCGGGGATCCGGTCCGGGGTGAGGGGCTGGCACCGGTGCTCGTTGAGGACTTCCAGGAACCGGCTCATGTGCGTGCCCTTGACGGTGTGCGGCAGGGCGACGTACATCGAGATGCTCGCGACGGTCGGCTGCTTGCCGCCCGAGGGTGTCTCGAGGGTCATCGGGTAGGTGACCCCCGTGACGCCGACCTTGTCGATCGCGACGCGCCGGTCGTCGGGGCTCGCCTGGACGTCGGGGATGGTGGTCGGCTGGTCGGCGGTCATCAAGAGCTGGCCTTTCGGGGAGGTGTCGCGCCGGGCGCGGTGCGACACGATAGGAACGCGCCCCACGCGTCACGCATTCGCACGAAATCCGGGATTCGATTCGGCGATTGGGCCCGTTCAAGGCCTTGCCGGGGCGGCCTTGTGCGCTTCGAGCTGCTCGAGCTCGCCCACCCACGAGAGACCCGTGGGCACACCCAGCAGGAGCCCGATCGCCCAATCCGCGGGCTGGAGCGCGAGAAACCCGGGCAGATCATGCCCGATGACGCTCGCCGCGAGGTTGTTCGTGCCCGGGTACACGATCGCGATCAGGGGCGCGATGACGCCCGCGAGCGCCACGGCGACGAAGGTCGCGGCGATCGGGGCGTCCTTTGCCATCGACGTCCCGACCAGACGCCCGGCGACGGCGGCGCCGACGCCCGCTCCGAACGCGGCGAGCAGCGCCTGCCCGCGCATATCCGTCTGCCCGATCACCCACGCGAGCCCCAGCGCCCCCACCAACCCCGCGCCCAGACTCGCGAGCCCGGCGGAGGTCTTGAAGGTCGCCCGGAGCTGTTTCTCGAACTTGTGCGCGAACGGGATGACGCGGCGGCCCTCGTCGTCGGGCCCGGTCGCGGCGTCGTGGGTGCGTGAGATGAGGGCGACGCCCGCGATCGCGCCGCCTCCGAGGAGGAGGGCCTCGATCGCGAGCATGACGAGCATGCCGGTCTCGGGGTTGGCGCGCAGGATGACGCCCATGCGTCCGGTGAGCCACGCGGGCCAGAGCAGGCCAAGCCCCCAGACCCAGACGCCGACGCGCGGGCCGAACACGCGGGCGGCGATGAGCCCGAGCACCCCCGCCACGCCGAACGCGCCGAGGCCGATCGCGAGGCTCATCGGGAGCGATTGGGCGTGGAGGAAGGTGATGTCGTGCCCGCCGTCGGGCGCGCGGAGCGAGCCCACCGCCACCGACCACAGGGGGCCCGCAACGAGGAACGCGGCGAGGGGGAGGGCCCACTTGAGGATCGTTCGGGTCATGCCTCCATCATCGGCACGGAGCGGGCGGAGGGCAAATCCGGGGCGGCATCGCCCGCCTGTTTGCGTGCGGGGCGTGGAGGGGGGATGATGCGGGCATGGAACCCGAACGGGATGACGGGCTCGTCCGTGAGCAGGTGGTGTCGCTGGACGATTTGATGCGCGGGCTGATCTGGCCGGCGTTGCTGCGTGGGCCGGCGCTCGCGCTGCGTCCGGAGCGTTGGGTGCTGGGCATCGGGGCCGTTGTGGTGATCGGGCTGATCGGCTCGATCTCGGGGCTCTGGACGGGCGAGGGGGAGGAGACCTTCTCCGACGCGCTCCAATCGCATCTGTTCGCCCCGCTCGCGGGCGCGTTCGAGGGATGCCTGCCGTGGAACTGGGACGAGCCCGGGATGGTGCTGGGGTCGGTGGCGGATCTGTTCCTTGCGCCGGTGCGTCTGCTGGACGGGCACTGGGTGTCCCTGCTCGTGCTCGGGGTGCCGATGCTGATCGTGTGGTCGGTGGTCGGGCTGGCGATCGCGCGGTCGGCGGCGTGCGAAGTGGCGTTGGCGCGCGTCGTCTCGGGCCCGGAGTCGTTGGGGTTTGGGATCAAGCGGTGGCTGGGCGGGTTCGCGTCGTTGGTCGTGCCGATCGTGATCATCGGGGTGATCCACCTGCTGATCGCGACGGGCGGGCTGATGATGCGGGCGCCGGTGCTGGACGTGTTCGCGTCGGTGCTGCACGGGCTGGGGATTGTGCTCGCGGTGATCGCGGTGCTGATCGGGCTTGGGATGGTGCTGGGGTGGAGCTTGCTCGTGCCCGCGCTCGCGTGCGAAGGAACGGACGCGTTGGACGCGGTGCAGCGGGTGTTCGCGTACGTGCGGGGGCGCCCGCTGCGGATGATCGTGTATCTGGTGATCGCGGGCGCAGTCGGGTCGGTGGCGTTCGGGGTGATCGCGTGGGTGAGCGGCCTGGCTTTCGCGATGGCCGAGGGCGCTGCGGGGCAATGGTCGGGCGAACGCGGCGCGAGCGTGCTGGGGG
>JAUHXM010000069.1 GCA_030426605.1 Phycisphaerae bacterium
GCCGATGCTGGACGCGGGGATCAAGCCGCATGTGGTGTGCGCGCTGGACCACCACGAGATCTCGCGTCGGTTCTACGAGGGGCTGACGACCCCGGACGTGGACGGGATCACCCTCATCGCGGACCCGAAGGTGAACCCGGCGGTCATCAGCGCCTGGCCCGGCGCCATCCGGTTCGTGGGCAACGAGCAGCTGGACATGATCGTGGGGCCCGTGTGCTCGTCGCCCAAGGGCGAGGTGAAGCCCGGCGCAACGGTCGCGCACCTGGCGCACTACATCGCGCGGTTCATGGGAGCGGACCCGGCGATCTTCATCGGCCAGGACCTGGGGTTTACCGACGGGCAGTACTACAGCGCGAACGCCGCGATCCACCGGGTGTGGGCGGGCGAGCTGGGCCCGTTCTGCTCGCTCGAGTCGATGGAGTGGCAGCGGATCGCGCGGTTCAAGCGCCGGCTGATCCAACGCGAGGACGTGTTTGGGCGGCCGATGTTCACCGACGAGCAGCTCGCGAGCTACCTCGGGCAGTTCGAGGTGGACTTCGCGGCGTGCGTGCAGCGTGGGCAGCGGGTGATCGACGCGACCGAGGGCGGCGTCCGCAAGCAGCACGCCGAGGTGATGACGCTCGCCGAGGCGCTCGAGCGGGCGCCCGAGGGCGACCCGATCGAGCTGCCGATGCCGGCACGCGCTGATCTGGGCAGCGCGGCGCCCGCGGTCGCGGCGCGGTTGAGCGAGACGATCGAGCAGGCGACACGCATCGGCGAGCTGAGCCGCGAGACGGCCGGCTTGCTGGGCGAGATGGAGCGTGGCACCGACCAGCGCGTCGTGAACGACCTTGTGCGCCGGGTGCACGCGATCCGCGACGAGGTGGTCGCGATCGCGCCCGGGTGGCGGCTGGTCGGGTTCCTCGATCAGTCCGGCGCGCTCGCTCGCGTGCGCCACGACCGGGCGATCGAGCTCGACGAGACGCTCGACGAGCTGGGCGAGCAGCGCCGGCGGATCGCGCGTGACCGGGAGAACGTCGAGCGCGTCGCGAACGCGGCGGACGAGCTCGGTTCGCTCGTCGAGAGCGCGCGGGCGGCGATCGCCGAGGGCGGCGACCGCGTCGTGCGCTCGAGCGAAGCCGAGCGGATCGAGATCGAGCAGGCTCCCGGGCGGGCCGAGGCGTTCATCGGCGTGGACGCGGGCATGAGCGGGCTCGCGACGGCGCGGGACCTGCGCACGCCGGTGGTGGACGGTCTGAACGCGCTGCAGATGACGGTGATGCGCCTGTTACGCGCCGAATCACTCAGCGGCATCACGCTGCTGACAGGAAACGTTGACGAAGCTCGCTCGCTGCTCGGGGCGCTCGCGGGCGAGTCGCGCGTCGCGATCGAGCGGGTGGACGGCGCGGCCCTGCGCGCCCGCACGCGGGCGGTCGGGCGGGCGCGGCAGTTCGGCCCCGCCAGCTGGCGCGGCGGCATCGCGGGCCTCACGTGCTATGACGAGGGATTCGACCCCACGATCGCGGACGGGGTCGCCGAGCGGCGCGGCGTGGACGCGGTGGTGCTTGTCGGTGCGGACTGGGCGCTCGTGGATCCCGCGATCACGGACGCCGTGGTCGGCCGCTGGCGAGAGGCGCCCGAGGCGAACCGGATCACGTTCACGCAGGCGCCGCCCGGGTTCGCACCGGCGTTGATCGACCGGGCGTCGCTCCGAACGATTGCTCGGGCGCAGGGTGAGAGCGGCGCGGTCGCATCGTTCGGCGGGCTCGTCGCCTACCTCCCCCACCGTCCGCAGCAGGACCCCATCGGCACGCGCCTGTGCGTCGGGATCGACGAGTCCGTCCGCGACGCGGGCGGGCGTGCGACGGCGGGGAGCTCGGCGGAGATCGGGCGCCTCGCGGCGTTCGCGACGCGCGACGGGTGGCTCGACGCGTCCGCGGCGGCGGTTGCCCGTGGGCTGGGGCGCGAGCCGGGCGACGCGTGCCCCCGGCACCTGGAACTGGAACTCTGCACCGGGCGCCTGGGAGGCGGGCCCTGGACGACGTGGAGGCGTGGGTCGCTCGAGCCGATCGAGCGTGAGGTGATGACGCTACCGCTCGCGCACGCGGTGCTGCGCCAGCTCGCCGAGGCGCGCGAGGACGCGGTGCTGACGATCTCCGGGTCGGGCGACGCGCTGCTGCACGATCGGGCGCTGGACGTCGTGACGATGGCAGGCGAGCTGGGGATCGCGGGTGTGCACCTGCGGACGGACCTTCTCAAGGAAGGCGTGAGCGCCGAAGCGATCATCGAGAGCGGCGCGACCGTCGTCTCGATCGACCTGCTCGCGGGCTCACGCGAGACGTACCGCGCCCTGACCGGCGCGGACCGGTTCGACGCGGTGCTGGAACGGACGGCGCAGCTCATCGAGCTCGCCCGCGCTCGGCGGCATGGCGGGCTGATGACGCCATGGATCGTGCCCCGCATCACGCGCAGCGACGCGGTGGTCGCCGAGATCCCCGACTTCTTCGACCGGTGGACGATGGTCTGCGGCGGGGCTCAGATCGACGCGTTGCCCGCGCCCGTCGAGGGTGCGCGGATCGGACCCCTGCCGGTGCCCGAGGTCGCCCAGCGCGTTCGCGATGCGGACCTGCTGCGGGTGTGCTCGGACGGTCGGTGCCCGGCGCTGCTGGGTGACGGGTGGACGCCGGCGCCCGAGCTCGATCTGCGATCGATGGAACTGGAGCGGGTCTGGCGCACGGCGCGGGGTATCCGGCGCGGGGCGGCGGCGCCCGCTGAGCATGAAGCGAGCGCGGCGTGATCGCGACGGCGATCATCCTCGCCCGCGCCGGCTCGCGGGGCGTGCCGGGCAAGAACGTCGCGCCCGTGGCGGGCCGCCCGTGCATCGCGTGGACCATCGACGACGCGTGCAGCGCGGCGAACGTCGCGCGCGTGTGCGTGTCCTCCGACGACGATCGGGCGCTCGACGTGGCGCGCTCGATGGGCGTCGAGACGGTTGAACGACCCGAATCGCTCGCGGACGACGACGCGACGGTCGATGACGCCGCACGGCACGCGTTCGAGGCGCTCGGCTCGCCGGACGGGCCGGTGGTCATCCTCTACGCGAACGTCCCAGTGCGCCCGGCGGGGCTCATCGATCGGGCGATCGAGATGATGGGGCACACCCGGGCGGACAGCGTGCAGAGCTACGCGCCCGTCGGCAAGCACCACCCGTGGTGGACGGCGAAGGTCGACATGATGTCGGGCGACGTGCGCCCGTGGGAGGGTGAGGTGCTCAACCGCGGCGTCTATCGCAGGCAGGATCTGCCCGCCGCGTACGTGCCGGATGGGGGCGTGCTGGTCGTGACTGCGGACGCGTTGATGCGGCGCGTTGGCGCGCCCGACGGGCCGCACGCTTTCTTTGGGAACAACCGGCGCGGTGTGCTCACGGGCGAGGGCGAGGTGGTGGACATCGACTCGCGGATCGACCTGCTCGTGGCGGACGCGGTGCTGCGCGAACGATCGGGAGCCGAGCGTGCGCATCGGATCGCGTGAGATCGGGGCGGGCGAGCCGCCGTACGTGATCGCCGAGATCGGCGTGAACCACGACGGCGAGGTGGCCCGCGCGCTCGAGCTTACGGACGCCGCGGCGGACGCGGGCGCGGACGCCGTCAAGCTGCAGTACTTCGAGACCGACCGGCTGATGAGCAAGGCGGCGAAGCTCGCGGCGTACCAGAAAGCCGCGGGCGAGACGGACCCGGTCGCGATGCTGCGAAGGCTGGAGCTGACGCTCGACGAGATGGCGCTGGTCGTGGATCGCGCGCACGAACGCGGGATTCACGCGATCGTGACGGTGTTCAGCGTCGAGCTCGTCAAGCCCGCGGCCGATCTCGCGTGGGACGCGTTCAAGAGCGCGAGCCCGGACGTGGTGAACCGGCCGTTGCTGGAGGCGCTGGCGGCGGAGGGGAAGCCGCTGATCGTGAGCACGGGGGCGAGCGAGCTGGAGGAGGTTGTGCGGGCGCGGGGTTGGCTCGAATCGATCAGGGAACAACTGGCGTTTTTGCAGTGCGTGAGTTGCTACCCGGTACCATACGGCCAGTCTGGATTCGGAGGTCTGCGTGCGCTCACGCAAGCGCTCGATGTTCCAGTTGGCTACAGCGACCATCTTCTTGCGTGGAAGGAAGCGCACTACCCGGTCTCGGCCGGCGCATGCATCCTCGAAAAGCACATCACGGATGATCGAACAAGACACGGTCCCGACCATCGCGCATCGATCCTATCGGGACAACTGCGGAAGTACATCGAGAGCGCTCGAGCTGGGGTTGAGCACCGAGATCTTGCAGCGTCGGTTTTTGACTCCGAGCAAGCATTGCTGAGTCCGGTGCGGGCGAAGATCTGGGCATCGAAGATGGACTTCCCCGATAGCGAATACAGGTTTGTTGGATGGAGCATTGCTCAGGAAGAGGTCGCCAAAACAGTCCTCGACTGCGAACGCGACGTCCGCGAGGTCAGCCGGCAGAGCGTGGTGACGACCCGCGCCCTCGCGCCCGGCGAGACCATCGCCCGTGACGACCTCACCATCAAACGCCCCGGCACCGGCATCGAGCCTTGGCGGATCGATGAGATCGTCGGGCGGACCGTCGCGAGCGAGACACAGGCGGACCTCCCCCTCACCGACGACGACCTGGAGTAGAGTGCCGAGATGATCGGGCCCGGATGGCATGGCGACGAACGAGACGGCAAGGCGAGCCCGGACCGCCCGCGCCGGTGCGCCGTCGTCACGGGGACGCGGGCGGAGTTCGGGCTCTTGCGCCCCGTCATGCACGCGATCGCGCGGCGGGATGATCTTGAACTCCTCGTGATCGCGGCGGGGAGCCATCTGGTGTCACCCGCGCTCACGTTCCGCGACGTGAAGGCAGAGTTCGATGTGACGGACTCGGTGCCAATGCAGACCGCCGGGCGTGTCGGGCGGTGGGCGGACGTGGAGTCTTTGTCCAAAGGCGTCGCTCGGTTTGGGCGGTCGTTTGCGGGGCACGCGCCCGACTGGGTCGTCGTGCTGGGCGATCGGATCGAGGCGTTCGCCGCGGCGACGGCGGCGAGCGTGGGCGGGCTCGCGCTCGCGCACATCCACGGCGGGGACCGGGCCGAGGGCGTCGCGGACGAGGCGATGCGGCACGCCATCACCAAGCTCGCGCACCTGCACCTGCCCGCGACCGAGACCAGCGCCGAGCGGATCCTGCGGATGGGCGAGCGCCCGGAGGACGTCCGCGTCGTCGGGTCACCGGCGATCGACGGGCTGGCGGGCGTCGAGCCCGTCGGCGATGCGCGCTGGAAAGAGATGGGCGAGCCCGAGGTGGTGCTGCTCATGCACCCCGTCGGGCGGACGGACGAAGCGGAGGAGCACGCATGCGCGGTCGTCCTTGAAGGGCTGGGCGATGCGCGCGTGCTCGCGCTGCACCCGAACCTCGACCCAGGGCGCGGCGGGATCATGCGGGCCCTCATCGCCGCGGGATCGAACGTCACCCTCGTTGAGCACATGAAGCGCGACGCGTTCGTCGGCGTCCTCCGCCGGCTCGGGCGGTCCGGCGGCGCGATGGTCGGCAACTCGTCGGCGGGGCTCATCGAGGCGGCGGCGTTGGGGTGCCCGTCGGTCGATGTCGGGCACCGGCAGGCCGGGCGCGAGCGGGCGGACGGCGCGGCGTGGTGGGCGGGCGAGGACGCGGGCGCGGTGCGCGACGCCGTGTCGTCGGCGCGGGCGTCCGCCCCGTTCGAAGGGCCGCACCCCTTCGGCGACGGGCGGGCGGGCGAGCGGATCGCTTCGGCGCTGGCCGATTCCGACCCGCACGACGAGCGGCGGCTGCGCAAACGCTGCGTGTTCTGAGCCGCAGATTGATCTCAAAGTTTTGCTGGCCGCCAGGCCCGCGCGCATCCCTCGGGTGACACACCGGAGGGAGTTCAAGATGCGCCGACTCGTTGGAATCCTCGCGTCGATGGTTGCCGGGCTTGGTGCGCACGCTGGGATGCCCGCGGGCGCGTGGGACGGCTGGCTCGCGCAGGGCGAGAGCCGCTGGCCGATGTCGGTCGTCATCGACCGTGAGGGCGGCGCACTCCTGGATATCGACCGCATGGGCATGTTCCGCGTGCCCGCATCGTTCGAGGACGGCGACCCCGCGACGCTCGAGTTCCCGTTCGGGCTCGGGGCGTTCGAGCTTGAAGCGGCCGGCCCCGGCATCGTCGAAGGCAGGCGAGACTTCGGCGGCGGGCTGGTCTTCGAGGCGCGGTTCGAGCGTGCGGGCGACGATCCCGGGTACACCACCGAGGAGGTTCGGTTTGAGGGCGACGGTGTCACGCTCGCCGCGAGCTTGTACGTCCCGCGCGACGCGGCGGAACCGGTCCCGGGCGTCGTGATGGTACACGGGAGCGCGATCGGCAACCGGTCCATCTGGGAGAGCCATCGGTGGGTCAAGGCGCTGCTCGACGCGGGCGTCGGCGTGCTCGTGTACGACCGACGCGGCGAGGGCGCGTCCGACGCGGGCGAGCCCGACGTGCTGTTCGAAGCGCTCAGCGCCGATGCGCTCGTGGGACTTCGAACGCTCGCGGACGACCCCCGGATCGACGCCGAGCGCGTCGGGCTCATGGGCGGCAGCCAGGGCGGGTGGATCGCGGTGCGTGCGGCGGCCATCTCCGACCTCGTGTCGTTTCTCATCCTGACGAGCTCGCCGGCCGTCTCGCCCGCCGAGCAGGACCGACAGCAACTCGAGGCGACGATGCGCGCCGCAGACGCCAGCGACGCGCACCTCGCGGCGGCGCTCGCGTATCACGACCTCTATTTCCAGAGCGTCCGCGGCGAGGTGCCGTTCGAGGCGCTCGCCGCCGCCGCGCTCGAAGCACAGGAGCTGCCCTGGGGCTCGTTCGTCGATCAGCCACAGACCGCTGAGCAGCTCGATTGGTGGCGCACGCATCACGACTTCGACATGGTCGCGGCGCTTGCAGGGGTTCGCGTGCCGGTGCTCGCACTGTGGGGCGAGCGCGACTCGGTGGTCCCCGCGAAAGAAAACACGGGCCCGTTCGAAGAGGCGCTGCCCGAGGGCGCCCGCGCCCGGTTGGTCGTCTGCCCCGATGCGGACCACGCCCTGGAGTGCCCCGGTTTCGAGCGCGACGATGACGGGCGCTGGGTCTGGCCGGGGCTCTCGTCGGTGGCGTTCGATGAGATCGCACGGTTCTGCCGCGACGAGGTGCGCGGCGGCTGAACCGCGCAAACGCTGCGTGCCCTGACCCTCGTTCTCGGACGCGACACGCCCGAACGGGCATGATCCGTGCGATCCGCGCTCTTGCACCAAAGTAACGCCGCCGCGGTGCCGATCCCCTGACCGAACCCTCGGTACAGGAGCGATCCCATGACGGTGAGTGCGGAGCAGCGTGAGCAAGTCGTGGCGTCGGCGATCCGGGAGATCTCCCACATCGCCACGCTCCCCGAGATCACCCTTAAAATCATCGACCTGGTCGAGGATCCGTCGAGCACCGCTCAGGACCTGCACCAGATCATCTCGAACGACCCGGCGCTGTGCAGCCGCATCCTGAAGGTCGTGAACAGCTCGTTCTACGGGCTCCCGGGTCAGATCGCCTCGATCAACCGCGCGATCGTGATGCTCGGGCTCAACGCCGTCAAGAACATCGCGATCGCGGCCTCGCTCGCGAAGCTCTTCCGCGGCGGCGATCTCACCCCGAGTTTCAGCGCCAAGGACCTCTGGACGCACTCGAACGCGACCGCCGCGGCGTGCAAGCTCATCTGCTCCGAGCTCGGGCTCGGGCTCGGTGACGAGGCCTATCTCGCCGGGCTGATTCATGACATCGGCGTGATGGTCGAGATGCAGTACGACCGCAACAAGCTCATCGAGGCCGTCGAGGCCTGCAACCCGGACGCCCAGGGCGTGCCCACCACCGGCATGCTCGACGCCGAGGACCGCGTCTTCGGCGCGAACCACACGGACTTCGGCACGGCGTTGTGTGACAAGTGGAAGTTCCCGGCGACGTTCGCCGTGGTCACCAAGTTCCACCACACGCCCAGCGAAGCCCCGAGCGAGTCGCGGACGATCGTCTCGATCGTGCACGTCGCCGATCGGATCGCGGCGGAGATCGCCGGTGGGTTCCGCTTGGACATGCCCGATCTGACCATCGACAAGGCCGCCATCGAGACGCTCGGGCTCACCGATGCGAAGCTCGACAACGTCCGCGAGAAGCTCACCGAGGCGATCGAATCCCTGGACACTTCCCTCTGAGCGAACCGCTCAGAGCTTGCCAAGCTCTCTCTCTTTCTCCCTCCGGGCGGCTGCACTCACCGTGCAGCCGTCTGTGTTTTTGCGCGTGCTGCGTCTAAGCCGCGGGCTTCGGGTGCCCACGGTTGACCCGGAGGGCAACCCGTGCTCTGTTCGGTCGAATCACGGCTTGCGAGACAAGCCGTGGAACCCACCGAATATCAGCACCGCGCGGGCTGAAGCCCGCGGCTCGGAGTTCAGCCCAGCCGGTCCGCCCAGAACCCGACGCGGTCGACGCGCGTCAGGTCGTACTTCAAGGGCGTCACCGTCGCCCGGCGCTCGAACAGTTCGGCGACGTCCGTCCCCGAGTCGGCACCCACGAAGTCGAGCCCGTGCCCCGCGGCCCAGTAGTAGACGCTGCCGTCCGGCGCGGTGCGGCGCTCGTACTTGTCCACCAGTGCGTGCGTGTTCATCGGGCACGCGACGACCTCGACGCTGTCCGGGTCCTCCCAGAACGTCGTCGCGGGCAGGTTGATCGACAGGATCTCGTGCGCGTCGGGCAGGCCGCCAGCGAGCAGGCGGTCGATCACACGGCGAGCGAGGATCGCGGCGCGGTCGAAGTCGGGCCGCGGCGCGTCCACACCGAACCCGCCGTCGAGATGAAGCGAGACGGCGATCGAGGGCACGCCGAGGAACGCCGCTTCGAGCGCCGCGGCGACGGTGCCGGAGTAGATCACGTTGATGCCGCAGTTCGCGCCGGCGTTCATGCCCGAGATCACGAGGTCCGGCCGGGTGCCCTCGCCGAAGCGCTCGGGCCAGAGGTTGGTCAATCCGAGCTTGACGCAGTCCGCCGGACGGCCGTCCACGGCGATGCCCGACGAGCCGTTGACGTCCGTCGCGCGGGTCATGAGGGGCTCGTGGAAGGTGATGCCGTGCGAGGTGGCGGACTGGACCGTCGCGGGCGCGATGGTGGTGAGCTCGCCGAGGGGGTCGCCGCCGAGCGCGCCAGAGAGGGCGCGGTGGAGCGCGAGGATGCCGGGGGCGCGGATGCCGTCGTCGTTGGTGAGGAGGATGTTCACGCGGTGAGGGTAGCCGCCGGTTGGCGCTTCGCCGCCCGCCATGCCCGGAAGGCGCTCCATACCACCCGCGCCGTCTTCGCCGATACGAGCAGAAAAACAGCGATCCCGTAGGCCGCACCGACCGTTTCCAACGCGGAACTCTCCACGGCGATCTCGAAGCGCAGCATTGAGGGCTTCACGGTCAGGATCTCGTGACACGCGATGAGCGTGAACAGGATCGCGACGACCAACACCCGCGGGCGCCATGGCTTTCGTACGTGCGAGAAGAGCCAGTGCGCTAGCGCTGCCCACACGACCGAGCCCGCGATCCACGACGCGACGACCCCGCCCTGGTATGCGAGCGTCCGCGGCGATGGAAAGACGCCCGACGAACGCGCATCCCAGATCAGCGGGCGGAGTGATCCGACGGTGATGAGCACCGCCGCGAGCGCGAGGTACGAGACCGCTCGCTTGCAATCGGTTGACCACTCGATATCCGTTCCCCCGGGGAGTTCGGCACGACCTGCTCGATGCCGCCCGCACTCGGGGCAGCGTGCGTCCGACTCGAGCCCGGAGAGGTCGTACCGGCACCCCTGACACTCGGAGCGCCACACCTCGCCGCCGACGGTCCGCCTTGTCCGCGATCGGACGAGCAGCACAACCCCCGAGAGAATCGCGAGCGTGATCGGGAACGGCAGTACTTCTGCATCGAAACCCGACGACGTGCAGCAGGAAATGATGTACATCACGCACGGGCGCTACGTGCGTGCGCGTCGCGTGGATCCGGGAGCGTTACGAAGACGTATCGGTGTTCAGCGCTTCGTTCAGCGGCCCCAGATGCTCGCGGTACCGCTCCCACTTCGCGACGCTCGACGTGTAGATCGGCTGGCGGACCTGCTGGCGGCTCGCCGTCGCGATGGCGCGGTCGCTCTCGTGGAACTCCAGCACCCGCGGCGTCCAGGGCAGCCCCAGAAACTCGAACACACGCTTGGACTGCCCCTCGGGGTCCGCGACGAGCTCTTCGTAGCGCACATCCAGAATGGGTGCATCGCCCAGCTCGTGCCACGCGGCCATCAGGCGCTCGTAGTCGCGGTAGTAGCGCCCCATGCGCACCAGATCCTCGGTGAACGGGTGCGGGCGGTTGAACGCCTGCTGGTAGTTGCTCAGGCAGCAGTCCCGCGCGTTGCGGATGCAGTGGATGATCTTCACGTTGGGGTACAGGCGCGCAATCAAAGGGACGTACAGGTAGTTCGTGGGCTGCTTGTCGGTCAGCACCTCGGCGGGCGCGAACCGGGCGTAGACGGTGTCCGCCTGGGCGCGCAGGGCGTTGATCATGCTCTGCGTGTAGTTGGCGCGCGTGACGGGCATGGGGCGCGTGAACTTGACGCTCACCGGGTCCGCCTTGGAAACGGCGCGCGAGATCGCGTTAAGCTCTCCGCCCGCGGTGACACCGTCGGCCATCGCGATCATCTGCTCGGTGAGGCTCGTGCCCGAGCGCATCATGCCGACGATGAAAACATGCTGCGGGATGCCGACCTTGGGCACACCCACGTAGCGCGGGATGTCCCGCCCCTCGCGCCAGCACGCGATGAGCGCGTCGATGCGCGCCGAGTGGGCGTCGGCGTCCCACGGGTGCTTGTCCAGCTCGTTGGCGGCGCGGTACGCGGCGAACGCGCCGTCGTAGTCGCCGGCCTTGTCGAGGAGCTTGCCGAGGAAGTTGTACCCGTGCAGGCGCGCGTGGGTGGTGCACCGGGTATCGGGCGCTAGCTCGGCGAGGACGGGCACGCACAGCTCGGCATCGATGTGCTTCGGCGCCATCCGCGCGCCCGTGATGGCCATATAGAGCTTGTCGGTGGGCTTGAGTCGGCGGGTGTCGGTGCCGTCCAGGTACGGGCAGATGATGTCGGCCGCCTCGGGCTCGCGCCCCAAGTCGATCAGGACGCTCGCGACGGCGCGGTTGATCGGGATCGAGCGTGGGTCGGACTTCAGCGCTTCGCGGTAGCTCGCCAGGGCGTGCTCATACTGCCCGCCGTGGCGGTAGGCGTCCGCGAGGTTGAGGCGCAATCCCGGGTCGTCAGGCGCGAGCGCGACGGCGGCGGCGAACCCGTCGATCGCCTCGGCGTGGCGCCCGAGGGCCGCGTTCGCCTCGCCGATGAGCGCGGGGGCCTGCGGGTCGCCCGGTCGCGCGGCGCGGAGCTGCCCCAGCATCAGCAGCGCCGCGGTGGCGTTGCCCTGCCGGATCATCGCCGCGCACTTCTCGTACTGCGCGGCGATCTGCTTCGGGATGGGCGGGCGCTTGGGCGGCACGGGCGATGGTACGCGGGGACGCTCAGAACGGCCGGCGTGTCGGGTTCGCCGCGATGTTGTCGCGGCCGCACACGATGAGGTCCGCGATCTCGATCGCTTCGGAGAAGCTCTCCTGCGCCTGCTCGCGGTCCTCGCAATCGGGCAGGACCTTGCCCTGCTCGAGATGATCGACCGTCGGGATCGCATCGCCGGCGATGAGTGTCGTGTGCCGCGCGCCGGGGATGAGCAGCCCGCACAGCCCGGGCGTCACGCCGGGCAGGGGGAAGAGCGCCACCTCGCCCGCGATCTTGTCGGGCGCGGGCTCGCAGCGCTGCAGCACCGCGACGTCGTGCTCGACGATGCGGCGGGTCTGCTCCAGATCGTCGTGCGGGTCGTCGCCCGCGGCGTGGGCGTTCTCGGCGGACTCGGCGAGCCGGGCGAGCCCCTGGGCGAGGGGGACCCCCACCGCTTCGCGCTCGCGCTCGGCGATGAGCCACCGGGCGTCCGCGAAGGCCTCAAGCCCGCGCCGGCACTCGGGGCTGAAGCTCGTCAGGAAGACGTGCGTGATCTCAGAGGGCTTGAGACCCGCCCGCTCGTGCAATCGGGCGACGAGCGCCTGGGCGGGCAGCCCGGGGTCCACGAGGATCGTCGCGCCCTCGGCGCGCACGAGCGTCGTGGTCGCGTGCCCCATCCGGACGCCGGTCCGTTCGTTCCAGATGGGGTTGCCCGATAACGCGCCGATGGAGATGACCCGGAGATCCATGCGGCGATGCTAGCCGCGGGCGTGGGCGGCCCCGGCGACCGCGCGATCCGCGGATCCGGCACGACCCCACCCCTGCGGCGCGGATCGCGCCGCGGGGTGGGTGGCCGACCCGCCCGTCAGATCGCACCGTGTGCCCGTCCCAGCGGGTGCGGATGCTCGTTCGGAGTGCACGGGTCGGCATCCACGCCAGCGGCGTTGGCCCGTCAGAGCATCCCCTGCACGCCCCGCGCCGGAGACCCCCCGGCGCGGGGCATTGCCGTGCGCGGGGCGTGTCAAGAAACCGTAAAACACCGCCGGGCTTGTGTTTGCGACCGGTGAAGACGCCCCGGCCCGGGTAGACTTGCCCGCGACCGCAGATGCGGCGTCGTATCCCGCCTCGCGGCCCGTTCCCGAAGGATGCTGGAATGCCCGCGCCCGAGTTCGGAGGAACTCCCCATGGTGACGCCCGCACACGGTTCCAACGGCGAGGACGCGCCGCGATCCGGACGAGCCTGGCTCGACCTCGATCCGGCGGATGACCCCCACACGAATGGCTCGCCGACGAACGGCGCCGTCGCGTCCGCCGACGGGCTCGTCACGCCCGATCGCACGATCGTGACGCGGATGGACGCGCACTGCCACTCGAAGGCGTCCAGCAAGCCCGTGATGGCGGCGGTGGGCATCATCGGGTGCCCCGAGTGCTACTCCGAGCCCGAAGCGGTCTACGACCAGGCGATGGCGCGCGGGATGGACCTCGTGACCATCACGGACCACGACACCATCGCCGGCGCGATGACACTGGTCGAGCGCGGGTTCGACCGGTTCATCGTCGGGCAGGAAGTCTCCGTGAGGTTCCCGGAGGACAAGTGCCTGCTGCACGTGCTCGTGTGGGGGCTCACGCCCGAGCTCGACGAGGAGATCGGCAAGCTCGCCCTTCGAGACGATGTCTACGCGTTCGCGGCGTGGCTGCGCGACCGGGACCTGCCGCACGCGTTCGCGCACCCGTTGTACATCCAGAACGGGCGTCTGAGCCGTTGGCACATCGAGCGGGCGGCGTTGCTGTTCCGCGGGTTCGAGACGACCAACGGGGCACACGCCGACCAGATCAACGGCGCGATCCGCCGGTTCCTCGATCAGCTCTCGCCCGAGCGCATCGCGAATCTGGCCGCCGAGCACGGCATCGAGCCCGTCTGGCCCGAGGCGTGGCGAAAGGCCCAGACCGGCGGCTCCGACGACCACGCGCTGCTGAACATCGGGCGGACCTGGACGCAGATCGAGACGCCCGCGGGCAAGGTGACGGACCCCAGCGTCTTCCTTCGGCGCGTCATGGGGTTCGAGAGCATCTCGGGCGGGATCGGCGGGCATTCGGCGCTGCTGGCCCACCAGTTCTCGAGCGTCGGCGCCCACTACTTCTCCAGGACCCTCTACACCCGGCGCACGCCGATCGGGAAGTACGTGAGCGCGAAGATGCTCCGCTTCTTCGGCGTGCACGTGCAAGCGCCGAGCAAGAAGAAAGTGGCGGCGTACAAGGTCGCGCAGAAGGTCTGGCTGAAGCGCAAGAAGAAGTCGATCCCCATCCTCCGCGCGCTCAAGCGCGAGATGCGGGACGTCCTCGAAAAGTACCCGAACCTCCGCCACCGCCTGGACCCGGACACGTGGGCGGACGGCACGGCGGTCTCACAGCACGAGGAGATGGCGGACTTCGTGCAGGACCTGACCGAGGCGTTGTCGCGATCGATGGTCCCCGGGGCACGCCGGGCGTTCGGACGGCGCGACGCGGGCAAGATCTCGGAGTACCTCGTCAGCTACGCCATGCTGATCGCGGCGCAGACGCCGTACATGATCAGCCTGTTCTACCAGAACAAGGAACGCAATTTCCTCGACAAGTTCGAGCACGAGGCGGCGACGCCCGGCTCGGGCATCTCCGTTCTGGAGCGCCCCATGAAGGTCAGCCTCTTCACCGACACCGTCGCGGACGTCAACGGCGTCTCACGCTTCATCCAGAATGTCGCCGAGCAATCGCTCGTGGACGGGTGCGACCTTGAGGTCATCACTTCAACCAAGCTCCCGATCCCCGACATCCAGAACATCAAAAACTTCGAGCCCGCGTTCTCGACCAAGATGCCGCGGTACGACGAGCTCGATCTCGTCCTCCCGCCGCTCATGCGCATCCTGCGGCACGTGGACAAGCACCAGCCCGACGTCATCCACATCTCGACGCCGGGACCGGTCGGGTGTATCGGGTTCCTGGCGGCCAAGATGCTCCGCGTGCCCGTCCTGGGCGTCTACCACACAGACTTCCCGGCGTACGTCGATCGCCTCTTCGACGACCACGCGATGACCAAGATGACCGAGAAGTTCATGCGGGCGTTCTACAAGCCCTTCAGCGCGATCTTCACACGCTCGGACGACTACGTCCGCTCGCTCACGTCGCTCGGCATGCCCGCCGACTCGATCGTCCGCCTCATGCCCGGCTTCGACGCGAACATGTTCCACCCGCGGCACCGCAACCCGGATCTCTGGACCAGGCTTGGCGTCGATCCCGAGGCCGTCAAGGTCCTCTACTGCGGGCGCGTCAGCGTCGAGAAGAACCTCCCCGCGCTCGTGCACGTCTGGAAGAAGGCCCGCAAGATCGCCAAGGACAAGGGCGTGCCCGCCAAGCTCATCATCGTCGGCGACGGGCCGTACCGCGCCAAGATGACCAAGGAGCTCGCGGGCAAGGACGTCCACTTCCTCGGCTTCCGCCACGGCGACGAGCTGTGCTCCATCTACGCGTCGTCCGACCTGTTCGTCTTCCCCTCGACGACCGACACCCTTGGGCAGGTCGTCATGGAGTCGCAGGGCTCGGCGCTGCCCGTCATCGTGACGGACCAGGGAGGGCCCAAGGAGGTCGTCAAGGACGGCGTGACCGGGTTCGTCCTCCCCGCCGATGACAGCGACGCGTGGATCAGCACCATCGCGGACCTGATCACGGACACCGGCAAGCGCCGGTGGATGGGCGACGCGGCCCACGAGTTCATGCAGGGGTTCAGCCTCCGTCACTCGTTCGATCACTTCTGGCAGGTGCACACCGAGGCGTGGCACGATCACCTCAGGCGACAAGGCATCGAGCGCGCCGAGCCCGAGCGCCCCGCGCTCGGCGTGACGCCCGTGCACGCGCCGATGGGCTAACACATCGATCGTGTGATGACGAGCCGCGACCGGGAGGGAGCGGGGGCGACAACCCCTTGCGGAATCTCCGCTCCCTCCCGGTCGCGGCTCGTTTCTCGATACCCCAAAAAACAAGAAACGCCCGCCCGGGGGTGCCGGGCGGGCGCCGTGTGGTTCAGGAACGACTGACCGGATCAGGCCGCGCGGCGGACCGAGCGGCGGGCGCCGGTCGAGCGACCGATGCGGCCCACGGTCGCCTTGCGGGCCGTCGTCTTCCGCGCGGTCGTCTTGCGGGCGGTGGTCCGCTTGGCGGTCGGGCGGGCGGTGCTCTTGCGAGCCGTGCGCTTCACGGCGGGCTTGCGGGCCGTCGTCTTGCGGGCGGTCGTGCGCTTCGCCGTGGCCTTGCGCGCCGTGGTCCGCTTCGCGGTGGGGCGCTTGGCGGTGGTCTTGCGGGCACCGGCCTTCTTGGCGACGGTGCGCTTCGCCGCGGGCTTGCGGGCGACGGTCTTGCGGCCGGTGGTCTTCCGGGCCGCGGTCTTGCGGGCCGGCGAGCGCTTGGCGGTGGTCCGCTTCGCGGCAGGGCGCTTCGCGGCGGTCTTGCGGGCCGTCGTCTTCCGCGCGGTCGTCTTGCGGGCCGGGGTGCGCTTGGCGGTGGTCTTGCGAGCGGTCGTCTTCCGCGCCGTGGTCTTGCGAGCGCCGGCCTTCTTGGTGGCGGTGCGCTTCGCGGCGGGCTTGCGGGCGGTGGTCTTCCGGCCGCTGGTCTTGCGGGCGGGCGACTTGCGGGCCGCAGTCTTCTTGGTGCCGGCCTTGCGGGCGGTGCGCTTGGCGGCGGGTTTGCGGGCCGCCGATTTCCTTGTGGTGCGCTTGGTGGCGCTGTGACGGGTGGTAGCCATTGGTGGTCGTCTCCGTGAGGGGGCGTTGTGCGCGTCCCCGGGTCCCTGGTGCCCGCGCGGTGCGGGCGGGTTCGCGGCTCTCCCCTTGAGAGCCGACCGTGCCCTCGGTCCCGGGCCTGAGAACGGCGTGGGGACGTTGAGCGTCGTCGAATCGGTCCGTTGGGGAGGGCGGATCAAGAAGTTGAAGTGATTTTTGTTTGGATTTGTGACTTCGAGGTGCCGACACGCGAACGCGCGCCGCCCCGCGGGACGGCCGCGCCAACGATGCACACGAGCGGGCGTGCGCCCGCCGATCGCCCGCGCGGAGCCCGACGTGAACGCCCCAAACCCCGATGCCAGGCCCGATCCAGCCGACGCGGCGCGCGACACGCGCACGCCCGAGGGGTGGTCGCCCGCGTCGTGGCGCGACAGGCTCGAGGCGCACCAGGTCATCTATCCGGACCGTAACGCCGTCGTCCGCGCCAAAGAAAAGCTCGCCTCCCTCCCGCCGCTCGTGACCAGCTGGGAGATCGAGCGGCTCAAGTCCGAGATCGCCCAGGCCCAGCGCGGCACACGGCTGATCCTGCAAGGCGGCGACTGCGCCGAGGCGCTGGCCGACTGCCGCCCGGAGATCATCACCGCCAAGCTCAAGATCCTGCTCCAGATGAGCCTGGTCCTGATCCACGAGCTCAAGAAGCCCGTGACGCGCGTCGGTCGGTTCGCCGGGCAGTACGCCAAGCCCCGGTCCAGCCCGACCGAGAAGGGCACCATCGATGGCGCCGAGATCGAGCTTCCCAGCTACTTCGGGGACCTGGTCAACTCGATCGACTTCGACCCCGCCGCCCGCACGCCCGACCCCCACCTCATGGTCCGCGGCTACCAGCACGCGGCGATGACGCTCAACTTCATCCGGTCCCTCTTGGAAGGCGGGTTCGCCGACCTGCACCACCCCGAGTACTGGGACCTGCGGTTCCTCGAGCACGCCGGGCTCAGCGCCGAGCGCCGGGCGGCGTACGAGCGGATGACCCGCAACCTCGCCGACGGCATCACCTTCATGGAGAACCTGGGCGAGGGCAAGA
>JAUHXM010000070.1 GCA_030426605.1 Phycisphaerae bacterium
CGCTCAGCCCAGCAGCCGCTCCAGGGTGGGGCTCAGCGGCGGCAGGTAGTGCTCCCAGCGACGCGGCACGTCGCGGCGGGGGAAGTCGGGGTAAACATCTCGGCGGATCACCTGGTTTGTGATCTATCTCCCTTTGACAGCATGGCTCAACGGTTCGGGAGGGTGAATCGGAGATGCCGGGTTAGCCCTTGCCGCCGACATGCACATTCCGGCGGCAAGTGCCGCGCTGAAGACACGGATGGTGCGCAGTCCCTTGTTGAGCTTGATCCGGGCGTGCAAGGATCGCTTAAACGGCAGCGGAGAGATGGAACTGTCTGCATCAGAACGACCCTGAATATCATCATGATGAGTTGATCGATTGATGCGCATGGCATTCTCCCAGAGTGTGATTGGTTTGTCTTAGCGGTCGTAGTTCCTCAACAATCTGGTGAATGCAATCAGAAATGTCAAGCGTTCATGTTGCCCTTTGTAAGTCGCTCGATCTGTCATCAAACATGAGCCCGGTGTTGAAGTCAGTTCAGTTGCCGCTCCAGTTCGTGTGTTTGAGAGGGGGATGGTGCACAACGCTGTGTCATCAGCAAGAACAATACATGAAACGGCGTGTTGCGTACGCGGTGTTTGGCAGCATCTCGCACAATTGTGTGTGAGCCTGAGTGTGTACAGCGAAGAACTCTCGCGAGTGGTCAACTGTCACGCGTGTAGATGTGGTGCAGGACAGGCAAATGATGTTGATCCATGCAGCGATGTCGCATTACAGTGGCCATGATCGATCGAGTCTCGTGTTGATTCGCAACGATCGTGTCCGGGACCAGCGAGTGACCAAGTCAACTTCAGCGAATCGCTGGTATTACAATGAAGCCGATGCGAATTGGAATCGTGCGTGTGGTTGTGGTGGTGCTCGGGACGTACGTCGCTTCGTCGGGGTTCAGCATCGCGAGTGTTCAAGTTCACGATCAGCCAGCGAGCACGGTGCGCTTGCCCGGCGAGATTGACCTCGCCCATCTGCTTGATCTTGCGGCCGCGCAGAACGGCGTTTCGCTCCAGTACGCTGAGGATCTCTCACGCCGCAAGATCCGCATCCGTGATGAAGATGCGCTTTCGCCTGATCAGTTATGGAACCTCGTCTCAACAGCGCTTTTTGCTCAGGGGTTCGTGACCGTTGAGATCGACGGTGGCCACGGCCTGTACGTGGTGGCATCAAACCATGCGATGGGCCTCGCTCGTATTCAGTCTTGGGACCGGGATTCAATGGCAAGCTACCGTCGGGTTCTCGTCCCCACAGCCAATGTACCGCCTGAGAGTGTCGCCACCGCGATCGAGCCTTTATTGAGCCCTCAACTCGGAACCGCAACGGTTGTTCCCGGAGGTGTAGTCGTTTCCGATATGTCGGCCCGGCTGGACACCGTCTTGCCCTTCGCGCGTGAACTCGATCGGCCCGGGCGCGCTTTGGCTTCCAAGGTGATCAAGCTCAGCAACACAACCGCCGCGGACGCAACAGCCCGGTTGGCATCGGTCTGGGCAGCGCGAGATGGGGCGAACGGGACGGAGCAGCCTGCGCCCAAAGTAGTCCCTCTCTCGGACGGGGGGCAGGTCATGCTGGTCGCGGAGGCCGAGCTGCTTGAGTCGGCCGTTGAGATTCTGCGAGCGGTCGACACATCGAGTGAGTCAATCACCGAGCTGTATCCAATCGAAGGCTTCGAGTTGGGCGAGGTCGCAGCGCTCGTTCAGGACGCGGTGGCCCCCACGGGCGGTGTGGAGAACGGCGGATGGCGTTTGGTGGAGGATTCGCTCACTCGTGCGCTGATCATCACGACCTCCGCTGAGAACCAGCGGCGTGTTCAGGAAGTTATGGATCGGCTGTCGTCGATTCCGGACGAGGAGAGACGCCCGGCCCGGACCTTTGTGATCCAGAACCGATCTGTCACTGAGGTTGCCGACATTCTGGCCGACCTGATCAACACCGGCTTGGTCGGTGGCACACGCACGGCCGCGCCGGACGAGACAGCCGCTGATACCGCGTCAGATCTTTTGCTGACGGTGGACGAGGGCAGCAACACGATCTTCGCCTCGGCCACGTCCCCGGTGCTCGATCAGATCGAACGGCTCCTACCTGCGCTCGACGTGCGGTTGCCCCAGGTCCAAGTTGAGGTCATGCTGGTGAGTCTCTCAGAGTCACAGTCACGCGATCTCGGCGTTGAACTCCAGAAGCTACTCGATGATGCCGGCACGCTCGTCGGGCTGTCGTCGCTCTTCGGCCTCGGATCACCGGCGATCACCGCAACCGACCCCCTCATCGGTGGCGCTGGCAGCTCCGTGGTTGTCCTCGATCCGGGCGACTTTAGCGTGGTCGTCCGCGCCCTCGAATCCGTCAATGATGGTCGAACCCTGAGCATGCCAAAGGTCCTCGTTAACAACAACGAGGACGCGACCATCGACAGCGTGCTCCAGCAGCCGTTCATCAGCACCAACGCCGGCGACACGATTTCAACGACGAGCTTCGGCGGATTTGAGGATGCTGGCACGCAGGTCACGGTGACGCCGCAGATCGCGGCGGGCGATCACCTCGTGCTGCGGTACTCGATTAACCTGAGCTCGTTCGTGGGTGACTCGGCGAGCCCCGAAGCGCCGCCGCCGCGCCAGCAGAACTCCATCTCGAGTGTCGCGACGATCCCCGACGGCTTCACAGTCGTCGTGGGCGGCATCGAACTGCAGACCGAGGGCTACGGCGAGGACCGCCTCCCGGTGCTGGGCCGCATCCCGCTCGTCGGCAACCTTTTCAAGTCCACGTCCAAATCGAGCAGCCGGCAGCGGTTCTTCGCGTTCATCCGGGCGACGACATTGCGTGACAGCGGCTTCGAAGAGTTGAAGTACCTAAGCGAAGCCGCGGTCGAGGAGACCGGCATCGACGACGGTTGGCCCAAGGTCCAGCCGAGGGTCATCCGGTGAGTGCGGTTTCGGTTGATCTCGCGGTCCCCAGCCAAGAGTTTCTGCGAGCAGTCTCGTTCGACTTCGCAAGGCGACACTTGATTCTCAGTCGAGGCGATCGTGATGGTGTCGAGCAACTCCTCATCGCGGCTGAGACCGACGCACTCGCGGCGTACAACGTTGAAGTTGCTCTCGGGCGTAGCGTTAACACAGAACAGATGGAGGCCGAACGACTCGCTCGCATGATCGATGCGGTGTATGCCGACCTCAGATCGCAAGCAGAGGCGGACGATCCATGCGTACAGCTTGAGGCCGCAGACTCAATCGAATCTTTGTTGGAGCACGCGGACCGCGATCTCCTCTCTGTGGACGGCAAGGCCGAGTTGGTCCGGCTGGTCGATGCGATCCTCTTTGAGGCACTCGGGCGGGATGCGAGCGACGTTCACCTGCACCCGCTCGACAACAAGACCTTGATCCGGTACCGCGTGGACGGCGTCCTCCATACGGCGCGTGAATTGTTTGCTTCAGTAGCCCCGGCGCTCGCGAGCCGTGTCAAGGTGATGGGGCGGCTCGACATCGCTGAGAAGCGGATCCCGCAGGACGGCCGCGCGACGGTGACGATCGGGCGTGGTGGTTCCGAGTTGCCGCGTTCGATCGACCTGCGCATCAGCACCCTGCCCACAAGCTACGGCGAGCGTGTTGTGGTTCGATTGCTCGACACCGACCGTGGTCGCCGCATGGCGACCTTCGAGTCACTCGGCATGCCCGATGACGTGCGCGACGCCTACCTCAAACGTGCCGGTCGCCCCAATGGGATCGTGCTGCTGACCGGCCCGACCGGATCGGGCAAGACCACGACCCTGTACGCGACGCTCCGATGGATCGCCTCGCGCGGCGGCGGGGAGCTCAACGTCATGACCGTCGAGGATCCGATCGAGTACGAGCTCTCGACCGCCGGAGTAGCAATCAGCCAGAGTCAGGTCAACACCAAGAAGGGCGTCACCTTCGCGAGCGGTCTGCGGCACATCCTCCGCCAGGACCCGGACGTCGTGATGGTGGGGGAGATCCGTGATGAAGAGACCGCGCGCGTCGCGGTCCAGTCAAGCCTGACGGGACACCTGGTGTTTTCCACGCTTCACACGAACGACAGCGCGAGCGCGGTCACGCGTCTCGTCGATCTCGGGATCGAGCCGTACCTGGTATCGGCGTCGTTGTCCGGAGTCCTCGCACAGCGTCTTGTTCGCACCCTCCACGCCAAGTGTGGCGGTACTGGCTGCGATGCTTGCTACCAATCCGGCATGCTCGGGCGCACCGCGCTCTTCGAATTCTTGGGCGTGTCCGAGGGCATCGCAGACCTCGTTGCATCGCACGCCGGAGTCGGCGACATCCGGCGCGAGGCGCAATCGGCGGGCATGCGGACGCTCCGTCAGGATGGGCTCCGGCTCGTTGATGCGGGCTGCACAACACGGCACGAGGTCGACCGAGTGACAATAGATCTGGGCGGCGCTGAGCAAGAGCGTCCTCCCAAAGGGACTGCCGAGTGACCGTTTGGCGATACACGGCGGTCCCTGCGGACGGAGGTCCACACCGCTCCGGCGAACTTACCGGTGAGACGCCCGCGGATGTGCGTGCCTCCCTCCGCCGCATCGGGCTCCAGCCGATCGAGCTCAAGCGAATCCGATCGCGCGCCGCGGCACGCTCCGATGGGTTTGGCAACCTCGTCGCTCGACACCTCCGCAACCGACGCGGGGCACGTAAGGGAGAGCTGTTCGACAGCATCGCCACACTCCTGGACGGCGGCGTCCCGTTGCTCGAAGCCGTCGAGACGATCCTCGCAGGTCGAGGGGGGCGTTCGCGGGCACCGGAACGAGCCATGCTGACCGAGCTCCGTGAATCGCTCAAATCCGGCGACGCGCTCGCGACCGCGATGTCCCGTCACGCGGGCTGGTTCGATCGAGCCGAGGTCGCGATGGTCGAGGCGGGCCAGCACTCGGGCGAGCTGTCGTCGGTCCTCCGCACTCTTGCAGAACGCCATGAACGCAGCGGTGAGTTGTCGTCCAAGCTCATCGGCGCGCTCGCGTACCCAGCGGTCATCGCCTGCGTCGGGGTTGGTGTCGCCGTGTTTCTGAGCATCAAGACCCTCCCCGAACTCACCGCGATTCTGGTCGATGCCGATGTCGAGGTGCCCCGGCTCACCGCCGCGGTGATGTGGACCGGGCAGGCGCTCGTCACGAATGCCTGGGTGTTGTGCGTTGCGCTGATCGTGGGCATCGCTTGCACATTCGTGGTGCGACGGCTGATCTCGCGTTGGGGCATCCGTCCGCCGGGTTGGATTCGCCTGCTCGTGCCCGAGGTCATCCGCCGCTCCGCGGTCGCCGAGGCCGTGCTCTCGCTCGCCGAATTGGCTCGCGTGGGCGTGCCACTAGTTGAAGCGTTGCGGATCACGGCTCCCTCGAGTCCGGCCGGACTCGAACATTCGCTGTCAAGCGCGGCGGACAACCTCGAGGGCGGTCAGTCTCTCTCCGAATCGCTGAGCGATCCCTATTGGTTCGACGCCGAGCTCCGCCGCCTGCTCGTCGTCGGCGAATCCGGCGGGGAACTCCCAGACATCCTCGAGCGGATCGGGCAGCGGGACCGGCGTCGGGCCCGCCGGCTGATCGACCGGCTCGCGGCGTTGCTCGAGCCGGCCGTGATCCTCGTGCTGGCCGTCCTCGTCGGCATCGTTGTCATGGCAGCGGTCCTGCCCCTGATCCGCCTTCAGGAGATCATCTGACCATGAACACCATCACACGAACCCGGCGGGGCATGACGCTGGTCGAGGTCCTCGCGGTCGTCGTGATCCTCGGGCTGCTGGCCGGCACCCTCGCGGTCGGATTCTCAGGCATGTTCGGGCGGGGCAAGCACGAGCTGGCGAAGACAGGCATCGGCGCTGTCCGCCAGAAGGTCGAGGCGTACCGCATCGAGCACAGCGCGTGGCCCTCGCCCGACCTCGGACTCGCGGCGCTTTCAGACGGGCACGTGACGCCCACCGCGAGTTACTACCTCCAGCCGGATCAACTCCGAGATCCTTGGAACAATCAGTATCTCTTCATCGCGCCCGGGCCGGACGGGCACCCGTACGAGATCGTGAGCTACGGCGCTGACGGCCGTCCCGGCGGTGACGGCGAGGACGCGGACATCTCTTCCATCAACATGCGGGACGGCGGGTAGCGCGTGCGGGCCTTCACGCTCATGGAGGTGCTCGCCGTCGTCGTGTTGCTCGCGATAGGGGCGTCGGTCGCGACCGTCTCGCTCGCCGGCGCTTCGGACGCGGCCGCGGCGGAGCGGGCGATCTCCCTCATCCGTGATGCCGATGCCCGCGCCAGACTCTTGTCGGCGCGCGGTCAAGCGGTGTCGCTTCAGGTGAGCGACCGCACACGGATCATCGTCGTGACAGAGAACGGCGATCGGCGAACATACGACTTCGCGGATTCAAGCCGCCTGTATCTGCTGGACCATGACGATCACGAGATCACCTCGGTGCACTTCGACGCACGCGGTCGGTCGCAGGATTACACCGTGATGTGCCAGAGCAACACGGGCACGCAACGCGTTCGCTTCGCGGGGTTGACCGGATGGAGCACCGTCGAGCGGGAGACATCGCCGTGACCCGACGCGGACTCACGCTCGTCGAAGTTCTCGCCGCGGCGGCGTTGCTCGCGGTCACGGTGGGGGCGCTCGTTCCGCTCTTACGCGATGCGAGAGACGTCGGTGAGCTGGACGAATCGGCCATCGCCATCTTTGAGCTGGCGCAAGCCGCCGATCGGCTCATGCTGGAGCTGACGGCCGAAGATGCTCGGTCGCTCGTGAGCGTTCCCCGGCACGAGCGAGCGGTCGGAGAGCTTGAGAAGCTACCGATCAGGGTGTCAGCCGAGATCCGCGTGCGCGACGACGAGTCCCACGCCTGGATCGTCTTCGAGCGTGACGGCCTCGCGGTGACTCGCTGGATTCAACTTCCGGAGCGCCGACCATGATGATGCAGCGGGGACTCACCCTGGTCGAACTCCTCCTCGCCCTCGCCCTGCTCGCGAGTCTGTCGGTCGTCGGGGTCGACTGGGCCATCACCGCGACGCGGCTCTCCGACACATCCGGCGATACCGCCCGATGGAACGCCGCGGCGCAGGCCACGCTGGACCGGATGGTCGAGGACATCCACACCGCGGATGCTCGCCGCGACGAGCGCCGATCGGCGACACGGCTCTGGCCCGACGAGGGCAGGTTCACGCTGCTGACGCGAGACAGCGGCGCGGCCCGCGTTGTATACGAGCTGAACTCCCGCACCAGCGACTTGACCCGGCGGAACGATCGCGACACGCGCATGCTGCTTGGAGACGTGAGCGCGTTCATGGTCGAGATCGAACCCATCCCCGACCCCGAAGACCCGGACCGCGAACCGGTTCGCGCGATTCTGACACTCACGATCACGGGCACCAGCGATCAGTCGGTGTCAAGAAAGCTGATCGTGCCGACGGAGTGGTTGCCATGACCCGCCGAGGCCTGGCGCTGCTGATGGTGCTCGCGGTTCTGATCATCGCCTCCAGCGCGAGCGTCTCGATCTTGCGCGTGGGGATCGCGGATCAGCTCGGCAAGGCACAACACCGTGAAGCGGCAATCGCCGGTGAGCTGCTGGCCGCGTCGGAGCCCGCGGTCCTCGACTGGCTGGAGCGCAAGGCCGAGCGGGCCGTGCTCCCGCCCGACGTCACGCAGCCTGGCATTCTCGTGCTCCGTGATGAGATCGATCTTGGCGGCGAGCATGCGGTGATTGAGATCTCGGCATGGGATCAGGCCGGCATGGCGACCGTCGAGCTGATCCGGATGCGTGGCGAGTTTACTGACACGCTTCCTGACTCGATCAGAAGCACACGCGGCGAGATTCAGGAAGAGCTGGGGGGGCTGGACCAGGTCCCACGTATACCAGGTGGGCGGGTGTTCCCAATGCTCGCCGACGAGTCTCCCTCGCTCGGAGCGCTCATCGCGACCCACAACCCGATCATGCAGATCAACCGACAGGAGTTCCCGTTCCCGCTCATCAACGTGAACACCGCGCCGCTCGACTTGATCGAGACCGCCTTGGACGAGGCCAGCATCGACGCGATCGAGCCGATCCGCATCGCCCGCGCCGAGGGGCGCCGCGCGAATCTCTCGGGCATCAGCGTCGGCGAGCTCGCGGGATACCGTCTGGTGGGCACGAGCTCGGTTTGGGCGGTGCGGACAGACGCCAGGGTCGGCCACACACGCCGATCGTGGTGGACCGTGTACGCGAACCGCAACGGCGAATGGGAGAGGATGCAGCGGCTTGTCATCGACGAGTGATCCAACCCGGACCTGGCAACGCCGCACGCGCTGGACATGGGGCCTTGCCGCGCCGTGCGTCCTTGCTGCCGCTGTGTGGGCCGTCGTGGTGCCAGACCGCGCGGCACTCAAGTCGCCCGACCTGGATGCTCAAGCGGATGATCTCATCACAGCGAGAACCCGACCGATCGACGTCGCTGTGTTCGATGCGCCGCTCTGGGTGGATCCGCCGGTCGAGGTCGTGCAGGCCCCGGCGCGTCCGCCCCCGCCACCCCCGCCCGTGACCCTGCAGCTGCTCGCCGTGGTGCGCGTGCCGGCGACCGAGTCCGATCCCGCCAGGCTCCAGGCCGCAATCTACGACCCCGAATCCGACCGCCTGCGCTTCGTCTCCGACGGCGAGCGGGTGGGGCGGTTCACGATCACAGCGGTCCACGACCGTGGTGCGCAGCTGACGGACGGGGCACGCGACGTCGAGCTGTTGCTCACGGAGGGCAGCTCATGAGCGATCAGAGGTTGCCGCCCGAAACGTTCTACTGGGGTCTGCTCGACGCCGGTTCGTTGCCGCCCACGCCGCCGGGGTCACCAAAGCGCCGAGTACAACTCGGGTACTTGTTCGAGTCGGTGCTGCCGCACCCGATCGAATCGGTGCACGCGGCGTACCTCCCGGTGGGCGGCGGCACCATGCTCGCATGCGGGATCGGGCACGACACGCTGCAGGCGTACCGCGAAGAGGGCTGGACAACACTGGGCCCCGCGTCGCTTCCGGATGTCGCACGCCTTCAGGAGCTCGAGATCGATCCACGCTCGATCAATCTGCTCTTCGGGCCGTTCGAGTCGCCGGTCGTCCGCGGGCAGCGGCGACGCTGGGTGGCCCACCTCGCAGCAGCGTGTGTGCTCATCGCGGGCTTGCTCTTCGTCGGCGTGGAACGGCGGATCGTGCAAGCACGCAACGAAGCGAGTGCGTACCGCGCGCTCACGCACGCCGTCTACGAACGCGTGCTGCCGCCGGCCGGCCCGAACGCCCAGCCCGATGAGGCTCGCTTTCTCTCCGAGGTGCGCACCCTCGAACGCACGCGAGCCACTCCGGCGGACGACGCGGCAATCCCCGACATGATCCCGTCGATCGCAAACGTCTTCGCCCGCTGGCCCGCCGGCTTGCAAGCTCAGACGCACGCCCTATCCGTCGGGCCGGACACGGTCACACTCACAACCATCGTGCCCAACAACGAGACCGCTCAGCAGCTGATCACCGACCTTGGCGACCTCGGCGGGTGGAACGTCACACAGAACTCGGTGACGTCCACGAACGATGGCGTCCAGCTCCGCCGCGCGTGGTCGCGAGTAGGAGGGACGCCGTGATGCGCCCGCCCATTGTCCTTGCCCTCGTCATCGCGGCCGCGTCGCTCGCGGGAGCGGTCGCGTGGAACCGTCTGAGCACCGCGATCCAAGCCGCAGATAACGCTCGCCGCGACTACCTGTCCGTCGAACGCGACGGCCGCGAGGTGATCCGTTTGCGGGAGGAGCGGGCAACCGCCTCGCTCGGCGAGCCGCCGCAGGACGACCTCGTCGCGCGGCTCGGCCAGATCGCGAGCGAGTCCGGCTTGTCGCGGGGCATGGTGCGCAACGTCGAGCGTGTCAGCGACCGGTCGATCGGGGAGACACGCGGAGAGCGGGGCTTCAGACGGCGCGACGTCCGCGTCACGCTCGAACCGGTGGGCCCCGCCGACCTCGGGCGGTTCCTGGAGCAGTGGCGCCGGTCGCAGCCGCTCTGGACCGTGAGCAACATCGACCTCGAAGCGAGACGCGGGCGCGTCCAGACCGGAGCGCCCCGGTACATCGCCCGTCTTCAACTTTCTGCGGCGTACGCCGCGACCACCCCTTCGGGAACGCCCTCGCCATGATCCGTTCTGTGCTGCTCATTCTGTTCGTTTCATTGGTTGGGGGATGCGCCTCCTCGGGCCCGTACGCGCCACTGTGCGAGTCCGCGCGCGACACACGCCGCGCCCAAGATCTCACGCAGCGGGCCGCGGATCTGATATTGACCGACACGGCGAAGGCCGAATCACTCCTGCGCGACGCATTGACAGCGGACCTGTACCACGGCCCGGCGCACAACAACCTCGGGACCATCTACCTTGAGCGCGGCCAGCTCTACGAGGCGGCGTCGGAGTTCGAGTGGGCGCGGCGGCTCATGCCGGGCCACCCCGACCCGCGCCTCAATCTCGGGCTCGCACTCGAGCGCGCCGGGAAGATCGACGCGGCGCTCGACTCGTACCGCACCGCGCTCGACGTCTACCCGGGTCACCTGCCCTCGATCCAGGCGCTTGCGCGCTGCCAGATCCGGCACGGCCGGACCGACGATCGAACTCCAGCCTGGCTCGAAGAGATCGCGATGCGTGGCGACGCGCAGTGGCGGGAATGGGCTCGCGAGCGGTCGTTCGGATTGCCGACTGACTGACCCGACCCAGAGCTGGGTCTGGGTTTCGTCAACGCCACTGCCACACTCCCCCTATGTAAGGTACAGGGGGCCGATGACGCCGAATTGCCAGGAATACAACCGGTACCTGATTGGCAGACACACCGGATGGAGTGTAGTGGACACTAGCCACGAGGGGAGGTCAAGGAGGACCCCATGGATCTCGCCCGGATCCCGACCGCACAACACCCACCCCGCACCCGCCCCGGCATCGCAAGTCCCGCCGGGGCGGTGGCATGCGCTGCACACTTCCCAGCCAGTCCGAGACAGGTATGGCAAGTAGCTGGCTGTAGCAGACTGGAAACATTTACCGTACACTTGACGCGGCGGCACGGGTTGCCGAAACTGCTGGGAATTCCTGATATCACTGATATCCAAGCGCCCCAGAGGACGGACATGCCCCAGCTACTCATCCGCGACATTCCCCACGAACTCAACGAGTGGATCGGTGAGCAGAGTCACTCGCTCCGAACTAGCAAGAAAGAGTTTGTGCTCTCCGTGCTGAGCGGCGCGCACCAAGGTAACGGCGACGAGCTGCCCTTGTTCGACAGTCTCGATGCGCCGCCCGCGCCAGTCAGTCTGGGTGCGATTCCCTTCAACTTCATCGACCTGTTCGCGGGCATCGGCGGGCTGCGGCTCGGGCTCGAACGGGTCGGTGGTCGATGCGTTTTCAGCAGCGAGTGGGACCGCTACGCGCAGAAGACATACAAGGCGTGGTACGGGGAACTCCCCGAAGGCGATATCCGAGAGATCAAGCCCGCCGATATCCCCGACCACGACGTGCTCGCAGCGGGGTTCCCGTGCCAGCCGTTCTCGATTGCAGGTGTCTCGAAGAAGAAGAGCCTCGGCAAGGCTCACGGATTCAAGGACGTGACGCAGGGCACGCTGTTCTTTCACCTTGCCACCGTCATCGAGATCAAACGCCCGCCCGTCATTCTGCTGGAAAACGTGAAGAATCTCCGCTCGCACGACCGTGGCAAGACTTGGGAGGTAATCCGTCGCACACTTGAGGATCTTGAGTACGTGATTCACGACAAGATCATCGACGCCGCCAGTTGGGTGCCGCAGCACCGGGAGCGGATTTTCATTGTCGGGTTCGATGCGCGCGTATTTGGCGAGAACGGTCCCGACTTCAAATACCCCGACTCTCCGGGGGGCGCAGCGCCGAAATTCCGCGACATACTCGACCCTGATACCCCGGAAAAGTACACACTTACCGATCACCTCTGGAACTACCTCCAGCAGTACGCCGCCAAGCACAAGGCCAAGGGCAACGGCTTCGGGTTCGGTATGACGGACTTGGACGGCGTGAGTCGCACACTCAGCGCGAGGTACTACAAGGACGGCTCGGAGATTCTCATACCGCAGGGGAAAGGCAAGAACCCGCGCAGGCTGTCACCGAGAGAGGCTGCCCGGCTCATGGGGTTCCCCGATGATCTTCCGATCGTGGTGTCCGACACGCAGGCGTACAAGCAGTTCGGAAACGCTGTAGTGCCCATGGTGGTCGAGGCGGTGGCGAGAGAGATCGTTGCTGCGATCGGGTCGCACCTCACTCGTAGGCCCAACGGATGCTTGCTCAAGAAAACCAGTCGGACGGGGCCGAGATCGTGAGGTAGCTGATGCACTTAATCGAGTTCTTCGCTGGTGTCGCGGCAAAGCGACTTCGTGCCGTTGAGGCCGATCCAAAGGTGTCGAATCAGCACGAGTTTGATGGGATCAACCAGTTCAGAAGGCTGCTGGGAAACGATGATCGGAAGTTCGACACGACCTTCATGTATGTGACCGACGACGACGATCCAATCGTACAGAGCGAATGGACGAGGTGGTATGACTCCCGGCGCAATCAACCGAAGCGGTCGGCAGAGTATCGTTTGTACTTTCCGACTACAGAAGTTTCACAGTGCTATAACGAAGGTGATTTGCTAATTGTCGCCTTGCGTCCCGACCAATCTCTGCTAGTGATCGCGTCGCCCGAGGGGTCTACAGCAGGAGAGCAATTGCTGTGGCTCTTTGGTCTCGAAAGTCCAAACGGAACAGACATTGTCAAGGATGCCGGCGAAATCGACAGGGATGTCGATTTTGTAGTGCGCCAAGTGCTGGATGCGGTTGGGATCGAAGCGAGCCCGCCTGCGGTTGACGCCGATGTTGTGGTCGAGCGTTTCGGAAAGAAGTTGCCGACAACGCGCGAGTTCTCGTGCTTTGCGAGGGAAATGGCGGGCGACTGTGATCCAGTTGCCAACAGCGATAGTGTATTGATGCTCTGGCTCGATACTGAAGAGAGATATTTCCGCGCTTTCGAGAGGGTACTCGTGGAAGATCGCCTGCGGCAAGGATTCTTGCTGGAGGGCGACGCTGTCGATGTGGACGGCTTTATCTCCTACTCGCTAAGTGTTCAAAATAGGAGGAAGTCGCGAGCTGGTCATAGTCTCGAAAATCACTTGGAAGAGGTATTTGGCTGTTCAGGGATCCGATTTGATCGAGGTGCAAAGACCGAAGGTAAGTCCAAGCCGGATTTCTTGTTTCCAGGGCGGGCCGCGTATCACGACATGACATTCAACGCGGCCAAGTTGGCCATGCTGGGCGCCAAAGCTACCTGCAAGGATCGCTGGCGACAGATCACGGCGGAAGCAGATCGAATAGACGGCAAGCATCTACTGACGCTAGAGCCGAGCATCTCCGTCAATCAAACTACTGAGATGCGAACTCGTGCAGTTCAGCTAGTCTTGCCAGCGGCGATACACGACACATATACCTCTGTCCAACGTGACTGGCTTTGGACCGTCAGTCAGTTCATTGAGCACGTCCGGGAGCTTCAAGTGTGAGCGACGTGCTGACTCCCGAACAGCGCAGCAGGTGCATGGCAGCGATCCGGTCCAAGGACACGAAACCGGAACTGGCAGTCCGGTCAATCGCCCACAGGCTGGGATACCGCTTCCGCCTCCATCGGAGGGATCTGCCCGGCAATCCCGATCTGGTATTCCCTTCCCGACGCAAGGTGGTATTTGTTCACGGCTGCTTCTGGCACCAACATCCTCGGTGTCGCTATGCGACCCGACCTGCCACCCGCGCCGATTTCTGGGCGGAGAAGCTCGACGGCAACCGCGAGAGGGATCGCAATGTCCGACGCGATCTCAGTCGATGCGGGTGGAAGACACTAGTCGTATGGGAGTGCCAGCTTGTGCGTCCTGAACGCGTTGCTATGGCGCTGATCCAGTTCTTGGATACCAAAAAGGGACCCGCGATGTCTCGCAAGTCCCTGTCGGATAAGAAGTAGCGGGGGTAGGATTTGAACCTACGACCTTCGGGTTATGAGCCCGACGAGCTACCAGGCTGCTCCACCCCGCAATCAGGAGCCGACTCTAGGCCACGCCGCCAACTCGGGCAAGCGCAACCCGGACACCCCTTTGGAGCCCCGGGCCCCGGCCGTCGTGCAACCTACCATCGCCGCGATGCCCACCGACCCGCCCATCAACGTACTCCTCATCGGCGGCGGCGGCCGCGAGCACGCGCTCGCACGCGCCATCGCACGGTCGCCCAGGCTGGGCACGCTCCACATCACCCACGCGGCCAACCCCGGCATCGCCGCCCTCGGCACACCGGTCGATGTCCCCGTCAACGCCCGCGAGCTGTACCGGCTGCAGCAGTACGCCGACGCCAACGACATCGGCCTGGTCGTCATCGGCCCGGAAGACCCGCTCGCCCAAGGCTTCGCCGACGCACTCGCGAAACGCGGCGACGGCCGCCCGCGCTCCGTGTTCGGCCCGACCCGCGACGCCGCCCGCCTCGAAGCCGACAAGTCCTACGCCAAGCACCTCATCCGCGCCGCGTCCATCCCGACCGCCGAGGGGCGGTCGTTCGACAACCCGGACGCCGCGATCGAGTTCCTCAGCACCCGCGACGAGCCCTACGTCGTCAAGGCGTCGGGCCTCGCCAAGGGCAAGGGCGTGATCGTCCCCGAGTCGGTCGAGCAGGCCGTCGAGGCCGCACGCTCCATCATGGTCGATCGCGCCTTCGGCGATGCCGGCTCGCGCATCATCGTCGAGGAACGCCTGACCGGGACCGAGGTCTCCGTGCTCGCCCTGTGCGACGGGCACAACATCCTCACGCTCCCGCCCTGCCAGGATCACAAGCGACTCCGCGACGCCGACGCCGGCCCGAACACCGGGGGCATGGGCGCGTTCTGCCCGTCCAGCACGCTCGACGCCGACACGCTCGAGGATATCGAGCGAGACGTACTCGTCCCGATCATCGATGCGCTGCGGCGTGAGGACGTCGAATACCGCGGCGTGCTCTACGCAGGCCTCATGCTCACCCACGGCGGACCCAAGGTCCTCGAGTTCAACGTCCGGTTCGGCGACCCCGAATGCCAGCCGCTCATGGCCCGCCTCGAGTCCGACGCCATCGAGCTGATGCTCGCGACGGCGACCGGTCGGCTCGACCAGATCGAAGTGACCTTCTCCGACCAGCACGCCGTGACCGTTGTCCTCGCGAGCGCCGGGTACCCCGAGTCGCCCCGCACCGGCGACGAGATCACGGGCATCGAAGAGGCCGAGTCCATGCCCGGCGTCACGGTGGACCTGGCGGGCGTCCGCGATCACAACGGCACGCTCGTCACCGCCGGCGGGCGTGTCCTCGCCGTCACCGCGCTCGGGCCCAGCATGTCCGCGGCCCGCGAGCTCGCCTACGAAGCGGCGGGCAAGATTCAGTTCGAGGGTGCCCAGATGCGCACCGACATCGCCGCCCACGCCGCCGCGACCGCCGGTTGATCACCGCGTCAGGCCAGCCGCCCATCCGAGCGTCGCTTGAGTCTCGGCGTCCGCATACTCGAACGAGACCGTCAACGCATCCCCACGCGCGACGACGCAGAACGCCCCGCCCGGCAGCTTTCCCAGGACCAGTTCGATCGGCTGAGCCAGCGCCGCGTCGCGCAGGCGGATCACGCCGACCGACTCCGCATCCGACCCGTCGCCGACCGAGCTCGCCCGAACGTCCGACAGCACCCCGACGAGCGCCGCCATCCGCTCCGCGTCCGCTTCCGTCCGCCACCCATCAATCGACCGTGTCGCCAGCGCCCGGCGCTCGCCCGACCGCGACAGCAGCTCGACCGTCGCGACATCCACCCGCGCCCCGTCGATCGCGGTGCCGAGCAGGTACGCGTCCGGGTCCGGGCTCATCACGCCGAGCGGCTCGCCCTTGATCGTCGCGCCGATCGGCCCGACATCCTGCCCGCCGTCGGTGCCCGAGACACGAGCCGCCATCACCGTGCCCGCCGCGTTGACGGCGCCGAGCACGCTCAGCGTCCGCTCCGCGCCGTCGATGCCAACGACCCGGATCGTCGCCGCCGGGGGGCCGTCGTCGGGCGCGGCTTCGAGCTGTTGCGCCTCGATGGACGCGATCGCATCGAGCGTCCGCTGAACCTCCGCGTCGTTCACCGCGAGCACGCCCGCGCCGTCAATCCGCCAGACCCCCGCCTCCTGCACCAGCCGCACGGATTTGCCGGGCAGTTCGACCTCGATCTCCATCACGCGAGACCCGAGGCTCATCAATCGCGCATCGCGCCACTGCATCAGGTTCTCTGTCTCGAGCGCCCGTGCGAGCCGGTGCTCCATCCAGACGGCGTGCGTGCCCCCGTCATGCTCGATCTCAGCCGCGACGCGCCCCGCGATCGGGTCGCCGCTCCACCGGATCGTGCGCGCGCCGTCCGCTTGATGAACTGTCACCGCGCCGAACTCCACAATCCCGGCATCCGCCGTCCGCTCGCTGAACACCGCCGAAGCCAGCACGCGCAGCCCTGCCCGGGCCCGCTCGTCGTCCGCGGGCCATCGGCGCGCCGCGTCGCCCTCCCCCCACGCGACAAACCATCGCCCGCCCGCGGCACGCTCGATCCTCAGCCGCCCGTCCGTGCCTGCCTCGAGCGCGGTCACCCCCGCGAGGTCGAGACCCAGCGAGACCACGCCCGCGTCGCCCGGCCCGCGTCCCTCAGGCCCACGACGCGACAGCATCACGAGCCCGCCCAGCACCGCCGCGACAACCACCCAGAAAACCACCGGCCCCATCCGCAGGCGCCGAGTCTATAGAGTTCCCGCGACCCGAACGCCGAAG
>JAUHXM010000071.1 GCA_030426605.1 Phycisphaerae bacterium
ATCGTGGATCTCGACGCCGTGGAGTCGGGAGACATCGACCCGCCCCGGTTCGCGTTCATCATCGGCGCCCGGGACCCGTGGGCGAGCACGTTCCGCGACGCCCACCGGGAGTACCGGGCGGCTGGGGTGGACGCGACGCTCGAGGTGGTGCGGGGCATGGGGCACGAGATGCCCCGCGGCGAGGCGGGCACCCGCCGACTCGCACGGGCCCTCGAGTGGTGCCTGCGGGAGCCGCCCGAGACGGACGCCGAACCCGGCGGCGGGTGAGCCTCCGGACGTACACTCGCGTGCGTGAAGCGGGTGGTCTACACATCCCGAGCGACGGGGCCGATGAGCGAGAACGACCTCGTCGTGCTGCTCGTGCAGGCCCGCGCGAACAACGAACGCGACGCGATCACCGGCATGCTGCTGTACGCCGAGGGCGCGTTCCTGCAGTGCATCGAGGGGCCCGAGTACAACATCGCGGATCTGATGGGCCGTCTCGAGCTCGACCCGCGGCACACCAACTTCCGCGTGATCCACGAGTCCCACTGCGACGATCGCCGGTTCGATGACTGGACCATGGGGTTCCGCGCGGTCAGCGCGGCGGACGTCGAAGGCGTCCTCGCACGCGTCGATGTGCCGCGCCCCGAGGGTGGCACAGCCCTGGAACTCATCGAGCGGCTCGGGCGTTCGCCGGGCTGAGCTTCACCGGGCGTTGATCGCTCCCGCAGCGATCCACATCCCCGCGTGCAGCGCGACGATCGCCCAGAACACGATCTGGTACGAGACCTTGCGTGTCTTGTGGCGGAGCGTCCGCTGGGCGAGGAGGGCGCCGGGCCACCCGCCGGCGAACTCGAGCAGGTGCAGCGTGCGTTCCGCCGTGCGGCGGGAGCCACGCCGCGCGGCGCGCTTGTCGAGGGCGTACGCAACGAACGTGACGCCGCTGATCAGGGCGTAGACGCTCAGGACGATGAGGAAGAAGGCTGGCACGGGGTCGGATCCTCATGGTGGGTGGACCGGACCCTATCATTGCCGTCCATGGCCGGATCACTCAATACCGCGACGAGCGAGTTCGAACGCCGGGACCGGTGCGCCGATTGCGCGCACCGCCCGCGCGTCCTCCTGGGCAAGATGGGGCTCGACGGGCACGACCGGGGCGTGAAAGTCATCGCCCGCGCCCTCAGAGACTCAGGCGTGCACGTGATCTACTCAGGGCTCTGGCAGACGCCGGGCAGCCTCGCGATCAGCGCCCGGGATGAAGACGTGGACGTGATCGCCGCGTCGATGATGTCCAACTCGCACCTCGCGCTCGGGCCGCGGCTGATCGGTGAACTCGGCACGGTCGGTCGCCCGGACATCCCGGTGCACATGGGCGGCATCCTGCCCGCCGAGGACATCCCCAAGCTCAAGGACGCGGGCGTCGAACGCTGCTACACCACGGGCGTGTCGCTCGAAGACATCGTGGACGCCGTCAAGAGCACCGTGATCGAGCATCAACCCGTGGTGGCGGGTGGTCACCCCGCCGCGCAGCTCGCACGCGACATCACGCTCGTCCACGACGGCGGGACCGTCCGCGACGACGCCACGCACCGACGCCCGACGCGCGTCATCGGCATCACCGGCTCACCCGGCGCCGGCAAGAGCACCCTGGTCGCACAGCTCGTGGGCGAGCACGCCCGCCGGGCCGAGTCCGACCCCTCGCTCGGCCGCTGCGCCGTCGTCGCGTTCGACCCCATGAGCCCGATCACCTCGGGCGCGCTGCTGGGCGACCGTCTCCGCGTGGACTTCAACCAGCTCGGCGAGAAGGTCTTCTACCGCTCGCTCGCCATCCGCGGCGAGGACTACCACGGGCTCGACGAGATCCTCGGGCTCATCGGCGGCGCGTGCGAAGGGCCCGACGCGTTCGACACCGTCTTCGTCGAGACCGTCGGCGCCGGGCAGAACGAGACACGCATCCGCGAAAAGGTGGATTCGACCGTCGTCGTGCTCACGCCCGGCATGGGAGACGCCGTGCAGATGGACAAGGCCGGCATCCTGGAGATCGCGGACCTGTTCGTGTGCAACAAGGCGGACCACCCGGGCGAGAACGAGCTCGTGCGGGATTTGCGGGACGTCGCCGGGCGTCGCCCGGTCTACGAGACCATCGCAACGCGCGCCAAGGGCGTGCCCGAACTGCTCGACGCGCTGCTCGCCTGAGGCGGCTCAGGGCCCGAAGTCTTCCTCGAGCGGCACCGACCCGGCGCTCGGGTCGTAGTTGAGGAAGATCAGCGTGCGCAGTTCGTCCTTCTCCTCTTCGGACATCCCATCCCAACGCTGACGTGCCGCCGCGATGATGTGCGGCGGGTAGTCGTCGGGCTTCGTCCCGCCCCAGAACGCCTCTTCTTCGGCGGCGGACAGGTTCGTGCCATCGCCCATCATCTCGCCGAGGATCGTGTCGGAAAGGTTGACGAGGATCATGTCCGCCCGCTCCTTGGGCGTGTGCTCTTCGTAGGTCTCGAACGCCTCGCTGAGCACGTTGCCCATATCTGCAACGTCCTCGACGTCTTCGTCCGCGAGATCCAGGAAGCGGGTGAGCCCGCTGGGCTGGATGTTGCCCGCGAGGATGCCGATGAAGAGCGCGACGGCAACGCACACGGACCCGATCTGCGCGCACCACCAGTTGAGCTTGAGGGCGGTCCGAGTGCTCCCGAAGATGTTGTAATAGAACGCGAACGGGATCCAGGACAGTCCGGTGAAGAGTTGCGAGATCCCGACCCACCCCCAGAGGGTGTCGTCGTCCTCGAACGCCGCGGCGATCGAGGCCCACTGCGAGATGAGCGTCCAAACGCCCACGCCGATCACGCCGACCCACTCCGCGCCGTGCCCGAAGAACGCCATCAGGCTGAGCACCACGGTCGCGCCAAACCCGATGCCCAGCGTGGTGAAGGGCCCAATGTCCGACGGCATGGAGATGCCACCGCCCTCGGTCTTCTCTTTCTCGGGCTTGAGGATGCGGGTCTTGGAGGCTTTCCCCGTCGAGAGGTTGAACCCGCACTTGACGCACAACACGGCGTCCTTGGGGCAGGGCTTGCCGCAGTTCGGGCAGGGCTCGGGCGCCGCGGCGAGGGCGTCGTCCACGAGCACGTCCATCACGCCCCCCGCCGGGGCGACCTGGTACGGGTTCGCCTTGCGACCCGATGGGGCTTTCTTGGTCCCGCGCTCGGCGGCGACCTTCGCTTCGGCGCACTTGCGGTGCATGTAACGCCCGTGCGGGTCCTTCAGGCGCGGCTTGCCCTCGCACTCGCCGCCACAGACGGCGCAGGGCTTCACAGGGGCGTCGGGCATTCCGCGGGTCTCCTCGGGGGCTTGTCCAAGGGTACCAAGCCAACCAGTCCGTTCAACGCCCGAACCGACGATTCGGCGTAGAGTCGCCCCCGCGATCGGCGGGCACGGAGGGCGTCGGGATGGGTGCGATCACGACGCCTCCGAGCATGGTCCCGCCACGCGGGCTCACGCCCGACGGGCGTCTCAAATCCGGGCGGCTAGCCGGGCTGAGCATGAACCGGGCGATCTGGGTCCTCTCCTGGCCCGTCATGCTCGAGAGCTTCCTGAACTCGCTCGTCGGGCTCACCGACACCGCGCTCGCGGCCCGACTCGAAGACGGCGTCGCCGCGACGGACGCCATCGCCGGCGCGAGCTACATCATGTGGTTCATCGGGCTCATCTTCATGGCCCTGGGCATCGGGGCGACGGCCCTGATCGCACGGTCCGTCGGCAAGGGACGCAGGGCGGTCGCGAACGCCGTGCTCGGGCAGACCGTCACGCTCGGGATGGTCGTGGGGATGCTCACCGCGCTCTTCATCGTCTTCGCGTCACGCCCGGTGGCGGGGTGGCTGAACATGTCCCCGCCGGCCCAGGACGCGTTCAACCAGTACATGGTTGTCATCGCGATGGGGGTGCCCGCGGCGACGATGCTCTTCGCCCTCATCGCCTGCGCGCGCGGCGCGGGCGATTCAATCCGCCCACTCTACGCGATGATGGTCCGCAACGCCGTGAACATCGGCGTGAGTTGGGCGCTCTCGGGCGCGGAGGTCATGGGCGTCTCGGGCCCGATGGACTTGGGCGTCACGGGTATCGCGATCGGCACCGTCGCGGGTGATGTCGCCGGCGCGGCGGTCGTGCTGTCCATGGCGGTCCGCGGGACGTGGGGGATCCGCCTGATCGGGCGACGCCTGTCGCCGCACTGGCACACCATGCGCCGGATCGTGCGGTTGGGCATCCCGAACTTTCTCGAGACCTTCGGCATGTGGGTCGGCAACTTCTGCGTGATCCTGATGGTCGGGTGGATCGGACTCGAGCCCGGGTCCGCGGGGCTGCTGGGCACGCACATGGTCGCGATCCGAATCGAGTCGCTCAGCTTCCTGCCGGGGTTCGCGATGGGGATGGCCGCCTCCACGCTCGCGGGCCAGTACCTCGGTGCCGGTTCGCCCGAGCATGCCGCGCGCGCGATCCGCCGGTGCGCGGTCGTCGCGGCGGGTGTGATGTACGCGTTCGGGCTCGTGTTCTTGTACGCGCCCGAGTGGGCGACGCGCCTGCTGAGCGATCAGCAGGTGCACTTGGACCACGTGCCCCTGCTCCTGATGGTCTGCGGGTTCATCCAGGTACCCTTCGGGCTCTCGATCGTGACGCGCGGCGCGATGCGCGGCGCGGGCGACGTCAAGGTCGTCATGGCGATCACGTGGGCCTGCACCTACGCGATCCGCCTGCCGCTCGCGTACCTGATCTCGGGCGTGGACCTCCCGCTCCCCGAATGGCTGGGCGGTGGCGTGCTCATGAACCCAAGCCCGCTCGACGGCGGGCTCGTCGGCCTGTGGGTCGGGCTCTGCCTCGAGCACGTGATCCGCTGCGTGCTCTTCCTCGCGCGGCTCGCCCAGGGCGGGTGGAGCCGCGTGAAGGTCTGATCAGGACGCGGCCGCGGGCTCGTCGCCGAACTCGTCCTCGTCGTCCGTTGCCAGCACGCGGTACTGGTACTTCGCCTTGAGCGCGTCGAACGTGAACGGGAACGACGCGGCAAACTCCGGGTCGTTGCGCAGCCACGCGTCCGTCTCCGACGGGATCACCAGCGGCGCCATCTGCCGGTACTCGTTCACGTTCAGCGGGCGCGGCGCCACGATCTCGATCGCCACGAGCGACATCGCCTGCGGCAGCTCCAGCACCATGATGGACGCCTCGCGGTCAAGCGTCTGCGGGTCCGCCATCGGGTCGAGGTTCTCCGCGGCCGACAGGATCGCCTCACGCACCTCGGGAGTGTTCATGTTCGGGTCGAACGTGCTGGCAACCTGGTCGCGCACCGCACGCGCCGCCCGGACCACACGCAGCGCCGGCGGCGGGGCCGCCTCGCCCTCCTCGGTCTCCTCCTCGGGCTCGAGCAGCTCCACGACGGCGCCCAGACCACCGGTCTGGCGCGCCACAGCGAGAATCTCGCCCTTGCGTCCGAGCAGCTGCTCGTACGCGTTGAGGGTGCGCCAGTCGTTGACGACATCGTCACGCCCCGCCTCCTCGAGGTTCTCCGCGGCGGAACGCTCGCGGTGCGCAATCACGTTGACGTAGTACCGCGAGCCCGTGAAGTCCTCCGCGGCGATGTCCACGATCGGCACGCCGACCTGGGCGGGGAAGTCCACCTGGTCCTGCCCGGGGTCGAGCAGGTCGGGCAGGAACGCAGCGGAGTACTGGCGATTGCCCACGCGGTAGGTCGCCTGCCCGATACCACGCTCCATGCGCAGATCGAGCGACGTGTTCCACGTGTCGGTCACGATCCGCACCGGGGGCAGCGGGATGATCACGTTCGACCGCTCGCGCAGCTCGTCGGCGACCGCCTGCGAGACCGCCTCGAAGTCCACGCTGATCGTGCCCTCAGGGATGTCGTACACGCCGTCAGTCTCGGGGAACGCCCGCAGCGCCCGGCGGACCTCGGCGCGGACGATCTGGTCCGCCTCGATCATCAGCTCGTCCGCCCGCTCGCCGCGCCAGGCGGCCTCGACATTGGGCATCTCCTCGGCGAACTCCCCCGGGTAGGTCGCCCGGTCGGCGCGCCAACGCTTGTTGAGCTCGATCCGGTCGGGGATCAACGCCGTGATGATCGCGCCGCGGTCAAGCTGCAGCGACGCGTACTTGATCCGCGGCGGCAGCACGTACGAGATCCCGAACGCGTTGTCCTCCGGCTCGTCGGCGCGGTAGGTCTGGAAGAACTCCTCGAGCTCGCTGTCCGTCGGCTCGGCCGTCTGGTCCGCGAACGTCTCCGCAGGGATCCGCACAAAATCGAACTGCACAGCGTCCAGCGCGTTGCGGGCCTGGGCGATCGCCTGCTGGCGCGAGGGCTTCGGGGCGCGCCCGTAGGTGTTGAGCATCCGCCGGATACCGCGCGCCTTGGCGAGCGCCATGCCGAACTCTTCCTGAGTCATCCGGAAGCTCGCGGGGATCTGCGACGCCGCGCGCGCGAACTGCGCGTTGAGCGCCTGCTCGAGCTCGGTCCGGCGCGCGACGTACTCCGCCTGCGAGCGGAACCGGCGTTGGTTCGCCTCGGTCTCCGCCTGCTGCAGCGCGATCATGGACGCCAGTTCCGGCAGCCAGTCGAGCCCGTCCTGCGGGCCCGCGATGAACCCGCCCTGCTCCGCCTCGCGCACGAGCAGCAGCCAGTGGTCGTCCCAGTTCCGCTCGCTCGAGTCGAGCCCGATCCCGATCGCGTTGCCCTGCAGCAGACCCGGCAGGAACGACGCGATCGACCGCACCTCGTTGCTCGCGAGCATCAGGTCGTTGCCCGTGACCTTCGTGCCCGTGAGCCCGATCTCCGCGGCGGTCCGCTTGCCCGGGTTCGGCGCCATCCGCGTCAGCACGGGCTGGAGCAGGAAGACCACCATCAGCAGCGAACCCCCGACGACGAGGATCAGCAGCTGGTACTTGCGGATGAACTTGAGCATGTCGTGCCTCGTGCTCCGTCAGGGGCTCTTGAACGAAAGAGGACCGCCCATGGCTGGTGCGGTCCTCGGCTCGGGTCCGGTTGTCGGGGCGCTGAGCCAGCCCCCGACCCACCGGGGGGAGGACGGCTTAGCGGTAGAATTCGATGATCAGGTTCGTGTTCACGTCGAACGGGACCTGGTCCGTCGTCGGCAGCGCCGCGATCTTCGAGCTCAGCTCCGACGGGTTGAAGTCGATCCACCCCGGCACCTCGTGCCCGGCGAGCGACTCCATGTTCTCCCGCGCCAGCTTCTGCGTCTTCTCTTTGATCGTGATCGAATCGCCGACCTTCACCTGGAAGGACGGGCGGTCCGTCTTGCGACCGTTCACGAGCACGTGCCCGTGGGCGACCATCTGACGCGCCGCCCAGATCGAGCGGGCGATGCCCATCCGCCGGATCACGTTGTCCAGACGACGCTCGAGCAGCTGCAGCAGCAGGTCGCCCGAGTTGCCCGGCAGACGCTTCGCCTCATCGACCGTGCGGGCGAACTGCTTCTCCATCACGTTGTAGTGATAGCGGAGCTTCTGCTTCTCCTGCAGGCGGATGCCGTAGTCACGCAGGCGGCGCCCGCGGTAGCCGTGCATGCCCGGCGGGTTCAGCTGACGCTTGGACGTGTGCTTGGGCAGATCCGCGATCGGAGCCCCGACGCGGCGGGACAGACGCACCTTCGGACCGGTGTAGTTGGCCATCGGCCTCTTCCTTTCTTCCGTCCGCGGGGCAAACGCTCCGCGGTGCCAGCTGATCGGTCAGCCTGGCGACCTGCCGGGGCCCGAGGCTTCGGGTCGGCGTGAGGGTCCGGGCAATCCCGGAGAGGGACGATTGAAGGGGTGCTGGGGGTCGGGGTCAAGGATCCAGAACCCGCCGCGAGCCGGGGCGTCCCCGCCCCGGATCCCCGTGGGGACGTGGATCCTCTCCGGAATCGGGGCGGGGGGGCGTAGACTCCGTCAGGGTGCGGGTCGGGCACTTCCATGGGGCGCTGGTATGACGGATCGGATCTCGCTGCCGGTGCTCGATGCCCCCAAGGAAAAGTGCGGCGTCCTCGGCGTCTGGGGGCACCCCGAAGCCGTCCGCCTCACCTACCTCGGGCTCTTCGCCCAGCAGCACCGCGGGCAAGAGTCCGCCGGGATGGCGGTCACCGATGGCACCCACATCGACGGGCACATCGGCATGGGGCTTGTCCCCGACGTCTTCAACGAGCAGACCGTCGTCCGCCTCGAGCAGGCCCGCCGCGGCGAACGCCGACGCATGAGCCAGCCCTCCGGCGGCGTCATCGGGCACAACCGCTACTCGACCACCGGCGCGTCCGTCGAGACGAACGCTCAACCCCTCATCGAGCGCTACATCGACGGGCAGGTCGCCGTCGCCCACAACGGCAACCTGATCAACGCGAACGCACTCCGCGATCGGTTCAGCGCCGCGGGGCACATCTTCCACACGACGAGCGACACCGAGGTGATCATCCACCTGCTCGCCGCGCCCGAGCAGCGCGACACGCCCGATCCCGTCGCGGCGATGCTCCGCCGCCTCCAGGGCGCGTTCAGCCTCGTGATCCTCTTCCCCGACCGCATCGAAGCGGCGCGCGACCCGTGGGGGTGGCGGCCGCTGGTACTGGGCAAGTACCCCGACGGGCGCGACTGCGTCGCGAGCGAGACCGTCGCGCTCGACGTGATGGGGGCCGAGTTCGTCCGCGAGATCGAGCCCGGCGAGGTGGTGACCCTGAGCGATTCGGGCGTGGAATCGCGCCGGTTCGCCCCGCCCGCCGAGCGCTTGTCGCGGTGCGTCTTCGAGCACGTCTACTTCGCGAACCCCGCGAGCAACGTCTTCGGGCAGAATGTCCAGGCCGCCCGCGAACGGATGGGCGAGGTGCTCTCGACCGAGGCGCCCGTGGACGCCGATTTCGTGATGCCCATGCCCGACTCGGGTCGGAGTGCTGCCAACGGGTACGCCCGCGCCAGCAAGATCCCGTACCGCGAGGGCATCGTCCCCAACCGGTACGTCGGGCGGACGTTCATCAAGCCCACGCAGGCGGAGCGCGCGTCCGCCGTGCGCCTCAAGCTCAACGTCGTCTCCGAGATCGTCTCGGGGCACAAGCTCATCGTGGTGGACGACTCCATCGTCCGCGGCACCACCACCCGCGAGAAGATGAAGCAGATCCGCGAAGCGGGCGCGAGCGAGATCCACGTCCGCATCTCGTGCCCGCCGATCAAGAACCCGTGCTACTTCGGCGTCGATTTCGCGACCCGCGACCAGCTCATCGCACACGAGAAAAGCGTCGAGGAGATCCGCAGCTTCCTCGGGGTGGACTCACTCCACTTCCTCAGTCTCGAGGGCCTGCTCAGCGTCATGAAGCACGGCGATCGCGGCTACTGCACCGCGTGCTACTCGGGCGACTACCCCATCGACGTGGACCACCCGACGACCGACCAGGTGGTCTATAAGGAACAGATGGGGATGTTTTGAAAGCTGGTGCACCACCCCAGCACTACCGCGCCGGATTCTGGCGACCGAAGTATTTCGACTCGCGTGGCAACAGAATTAAAAAGACCACGTTCAGGTCGCATCAAGCAAACCTTACGCCCCGACCAGCGAAGCTCATTCGATACCGATCGGCGGCGTGAGCCACAGTGGCAGTTTCAACTGCTGCCATTCTTGTTGGGACTCGCGATCCTCATTCCATCTGTGCTGATCGCAGGGTTCATTGAGTTGCTGTTCACCGGCCCGCTTGTGACGGCGATCAAGTTCATGTCGTTCGGGATGGCCGGCGCCGGCGGTGGGATCATCGGGTCGTATTGCGTTGCCCCGGCCAGGTTCGGCGCGATCATCCGATGCTCGATTCGACACAACGTATGCCCGCAGTGCACGTTCGATCTGACTGGTGTGAAGGGCTCCGAGCCCGACGGCTGCACCGTCTGCCCCGAGTGCGGCGCCGCGTGGCGGCTGGATCTCGCGGCTGACCAGCAGGGCACCCGCGATCGTGATTCTCCCTGATCCCAGGAGCGGTGGGCTTCCAGCCCACCGAGATTTGTGGCATTGGGCTGCACCCGAGCGGTGGGCCGGAAGCCCACCGCTCGGGCTTGGTTCCGAGTTGGAACTCACGAAGTGTGCCGATCGGGTGCCGTGGTCTGAGCCCGGAGGGCGAAGGCCACGCTTGTACGCCAGATCGTGGCCTTCGCTTCGCTCAGACCACGGCACCCGCCGCCGCGTTATCCCACGCCCTTCGCTTCACTCAGACCACACAACCCGCGCGCGGGGAGCAGCGGCCAACAATCCCGCGTGAACCCGCCGCGCACATCCCGCCGACTCGGCGTGCTCCGCAGCCTCCGTCGGCGCTCACCCGTCGGGTGGGCGCTGCTGCTCATCGCGGCGGGCGCGGTCAGCGTCCTCGTCGCCTGGATGCCCTGGCGGCTGACCGAGCCGCGTTGGGAGTCCGTCACACCGATCGCCCGATTCGCAGTAGACGGCCGCCTGTACGGCGCCTCGTGGGAACTCCCGAGCGGGATCCGACGGCATGCGGCGGTCTATCCCATGGGTGTGATCGAGCCGGGCAATCGTGATGCGGTCACATCGGACCCGATCCCATGGTGGATGCCCCGACACGCCATCCGCTACCCCGAGCGCGTCGGGATGCGCCTGATCTACGAGGCGCAGGCGAACGGGTGGCCGTTCCCGTGCGTGCGCTCGGTTGAGGGCGCCGCGCGGGCCGGCGGTCGCGCACACGCGCGCGCGTTCCACGTCAACGTGCGATCGCCCGTCCGGATCGACCGCGTCCTCCCCTACGGCGTCGTCTGGTGGGGCATGCTCGCGAACATCGCGGTCTACGCGCTCGCGATCCTCGTCGTGCTCGAAACCTGGCTCGCCCTCCGGCGCCGTAGGCGTGTCCGCCGATCCCGCTGCCCGTGGTGCGGGTACGACCTCGTCGGCGCGCCCGATTGTGTCTGTCCAGAATGCGGGGTGAACGCGTGCTGATGGATTCGAGGGGCATCCCGGTCAGCGTCCGATTCCGAGGGGTCCCGCTGCTGCTGCGCATCCGCGGCGGCGGGGGGCCACGCCGGAGGTATTTCCTTGACGCCGGGTTCCTGCCGGCCGAGGCATTCATCGTGGGCGGGGCGCTGGGCGTCGGGCTCATCGGGGCGCGCCTCGGCGGGCTGATCCCCAACGGGTGGATCGGCGTGGTCGCGACCCTCGCGGGCGTGTGGCTTGTGGTCGCGGGGGTCGTCGCGTACGCCTCGGTGCTGAGCGCGCGAAACGCGGACCCGGCGTTGTTTGGCAGTGTGTTCTCGAAGCGCGATGGGCAAGGGCAGTGCCGTGCATGTCGTTTCCCGCTTGAGGGGCTGCCGGTCGAGGATGACGGCTGCGTCGTCTGCCCCGAGTGCGGGGCGGCGTGGCGCGTAGGATCCGCCGATGGGTGACACAAACACGCTCCGCCTCGCGCACTCGCCGGACTCGGACGACATGGTCATGTGGTGGCCGCTCGTCGGGCTGGACGGCGCGGGCCCGGTCATCGACACGGGCCGGTTCCGGTTCGAGCTCGTCGCGCGGGACGTCGAAGAGCTCAACAAACTGGCGGTCGATCAGAGCCGCGGGCGTGAGCACGCGGTTTCAGATTCACCCGAATCTCCGGGTGCTCACGCCCGTGGCTCGGACGAAGGGGATGGCTACGACATCACCGCGATCTCGTGCGCGGCGTACCCGGCGATCGCCGACCGGTGGGCCATCACCCGCTGCGGCGGGTCGTTCGGCGAGGGCTACGGGCCCCGCATCGTCGTGCGCGAGGACTCGGATTTGCGCACGCCTGACGACCTGCGGAACAAGCGCGTGATCGTGCCGGGCGTGAACACGTCCGCGTTCCTCGCGATGAGCGTGATGCTCGGATCGACCGCGGATGCGCGCGGGTTCGAGGTGATCGAGATGTTGTTCAGCGAGATCCCCGGCGCGATCGCCCGCGGCGAGGCGGACGCCGGCGTGCTCATCCACGAGGCGCAGCTGACGTTCGCCGAGATGGGGCTCCGCGAGCTCGCCAACCTCGGCGCGTGGTGGGCGACGACGACCGATCTCCCGCTGCCCCTCGGGCTCAACGTGGTCCGCCGGGATCTGGACGACCGGTTCGGCGTCGGATCGGTTGAAACGGTCTCGCGGATCCTCGACGCGTCCGTCAGGCATGCAGTGAGCAACCCGGCCGACAGCCGGGCGCATTTGCGCGCGAACAAGGGCGATCGGATCGAGTGGGACGACGACGCGCTGCTGGACGAATACCTTCGGATGTACGTGAGCGGGCTGACGATCGACATGGGCGATCGCGGGCGGACGGCGATCGCCGAGTTGCTCGGGCGCGGGGCGCGGGCCGGGCTGTGCACGCCGGTGGGCGAGATCGATGTGGTGTAGTTCCGTGCCGCGGGCGTGAGCACGCGGAGATTTTGGGGGAGCGGGAGGATCTGACCGCTTGCTCACGCCCGCGGCTCGGTTGGGGCGTCCTTTCGCGGTGCACGCCGCGGATGAGCGGAGCGAATCCAGCGGCTTTGGACGGAGACAGAAATGCAGTTGGTGAAGACAGAGTTCGGTGCGGGTGTGGAGACCGGTTCGGGCGTGGTTGAGATCCGATACATCATCGGCATCGGACGCAACTACGCCGAGCACGCGAGCGAGCAGGGGGCGGACGTCCCCGAGCGCCCGATGGTGTTCACCAAGAACCCCGCCGCGGTGTGCCTGAGTGGTGATGACATCGTGATCCCCGAACTCTGCCGCGACGAAGCGACCGGCGGGCCCGCGCAGGTGGACTTCGAAGCCGAGCTCGCGGTCATCATCGGGCGCGCGGCGAAGGATGTGCCCGAATCGCGCGCGCACGAGCACGTGCTCGGGTACGCCTGCGCGAACGACGTGAGCGCCCGCTGGTGGCAGAAGAAAGGCAGCGGCGGGCAGTTCTGCCGCGGCAAGAGCTTCGACACCTTCTGCCCGGTCGGGCCCAACCTCGTGCCCGCGGCGGACGTGCCCGACGTGCAGGATCTTGGCGTGGTCTGCCGCGTGAACGGCGAGACCATGCAGGACGGCAACACCCGCGACATGATCTTCCCCGTCGCGACACTGATCGCGGAGCTCTCCCGCGGCACGACGCTCATGCCGGGGACCGTGATCCTCACGGGCACGCCCAGCGGCGTGGGCATGGCCCGCACGCCGCCGGTCTGGCTGAACGCGGGCGACACGGTCGAGATCGAGATCGGCGGGCCCGGCTCCGCGTTCGGCGTGCTCACCAACCGCGTGACGGACGGCTGATCACTCCGCGGGCGGGTTGATCGTGACCCAGTCCGTGTATTGCCCCTCGGCGGAGTTCCCGAACCCGACCGTGACCGCGTCCGACCCGGGCTCGGCGAACCCGAACCCGCTGGACCGCTGCGGCGGGTGACCTTCGTCCGACGCCTCGGTGATCGTCCATGCGCCGTCGTCGTTCGTGTGCACCCACACGATCCCGGGCACGTTGGTCCGCCCGTCCGCGGTGCCGCACCAGACGAGCAGACGGTCCGCCGCGTCGTCGAAGGCGAAGCAGGGGTTGCGGCGGCCTGTCGGGAGCGCATCGACCTCGACGCGCGCCCAACCCACGTCGTCCGCGGAACAGTCGAGCGTCCACAGGTCGTTGTGCATCGCCATGGGTGCTTCGGGCGTCGGCGTCGTCTGACCCGAGAGCACAACGAGCGTGCGCGTCTCGGAATCGAACCCGTACGAGAACCCGAACCGCGCGCCGGGGTTGGCATCCAGCTCGCCCTGCTCCCACGCGACCGATCCGTCGTCCGCGATCATGCCGACCCAGGTGTCGTCGAAGAAGCCGGCTTGCGAGACGCCGAGCGTCGCGATGAAGCGGTTCCCCGCGGCGTCGTAGGCGAACCCGTGCAGCGCCCGCGGCGGGGGCGGGTTGGTCTGATCGATCGCGGTGAAGTGCAGCGATCCCGCGCGCATCTCGGCGCGATGCAGCTCGTTCGTGCACGCGAAGCCCGCGCCGTACCCGCCGAAGAGGTACGCGTGGTCCGCGCCGGGCGTTTGCCCCACGCGTTTGGACCCGCCTGGCGTGGGCGCGTCGCCCGTGATCTCGAGCTGGGTCCAGGCGTCGGTCGCGGTGTCGTACGCCCAGGCGTCAGAAAGGGGCGTGAGCTGGGGCTCGTACCCCGAGCCCGCGTAGACGACGACGGTGTCGCCGAACGTCATCACGCTCGCGTGCTCGCGGGCGATGGGGCCTTCGCCCTCGGCCCACTCGATGTGGTCGCCCCAGGGCGAGGGATCTTCGGCGAGCGCCGGCGTAGCCAGCACCGCGAACGCGAGGAGTCGTGCGGTGGTTCTCATGGTTCCCGATACCTCGGCGGCGGGCATCAAGTTGCGTTTGTGGAGATCTGGTAACGAGCCGGAGGGGGCCGGGGGGAATACGTCCGGGGCTGCAGAGAACTTCTCGCCCTGTCTGCTCCCCCCCGCGATGCGAGGGTGGGATGTTCGCGGCAGGATCCTTTGATACCCCTCCACCTCGCGTGCTCAGCGCCTCCCCGTCGGGACGGGGGAGGGTGGGGGCGTGGTCGGCGTAGCATCGTGCCGCGATGGCTCAGAAGAAGTCCAACAAGCCGCCCACGTTCTTCAACCGCAAGGCGAAGCACGACTACGACGTCGTCGAGACGCTCGAAGTCGGGATCGTTTTGGAGGGCACCGAGGTGAAGGCGCTGCGGGACGGGGACTGCTCGATCGCGGAGGGGTACGTGCTCGTGAAGGACGAGCCGCCGGCGCTGACGCTGCACGGCGTGATGATCGGCCCGTACCCGCCCGCGGGGGCGCTGCAGCACATCCCGACGCGCCACCGGCAGCTGATCGCGCACAAGCGGGAGATCCGCAAGCTGGCGCGCGACGTGGATCAGAAGGGCGTGACGATCGTGCCCTTGAAGCTGTACTTCAAGGGGAGCTTCGCGAAGCTGCAGATCGGGGTCGCGAAGGGCCGGCAGCACCAGGACAAGCGCCAGGCGATCGCCGAGCGTCAGATGAAGCGGGACATGGATCGGGCGATGTCAAAGTTCAGGAAGTGACTTGAGCAGACTGGGGCACAGTGTGCGTCTGTTGCTCTATTCGCAGTTGCTGCGCTATCAGTACGGTCGCCTGCGGATCTGCAGGACAATTTGGCAACTGGCGTTTCTTGCTTTCCTGGCATCTTGGGCAGCAGGGCTCCCGATGCTCCTAATGGACATAGTGGTCAGCGCTCTGGGGGGCCCTCGGTGGCTGGTCGATTGGAGCACCGTCATTGCGATCGGTTTGAGTCTCGCTTGGGTGCTTGGCCCGTGCATACTCGTGGACAATTGGCTCGCGGCCAGAATTCGCGAGCGATCAGAGCAGTGCCGCGTGTGCTTTTATCCATTGGTAAATCTTGCCAAGGGTGAAGACGGCAGGACCGTGTGTCCCGAGTGCGGCGCAGCTTGGCGACTTGACTCGAAGCCAGACGACTAACTCACGGATGGGGGTGCCACGGCTTGTCTTGCAAGCCGTGCTTTTTAGAGGCGGGCACGGGTTGCCCTTCGGGTCAACCCGTGGCACCCCTTGGTGAGCGATACATGGTGTTTCGTGCCACTGACCCGTCTTCGGGTCAGTGTTGTCGCGTGTGGGCTTGCTCGGAAGGCACTGACCCGAAGACGGGTCAGTGGCACGGGTCTGTCGCTCGCACCCGACTCAGGTGCCCTTGCCGCGCGGTTCTTGCGATGTGGACTTCACGTCGGCTGCCTGCTGGTCTTCTCACGCCGGCTCGTCGGTCTCGCGGTCGCCCTCGGCGGCGAGTTTGCTCGCCTCCTTGCGGTCGGATGGATCATCCTCGCACTCCGGGCCGTCGGGCGCGTCGAGGCGGACGTCGGCGTAGAGGAGGAAGTGGTCGGACCCCGGCAGGCGTTCGCGGCCGAGCGCGCCGATCGTGAAGCCCGGCGACAGGAACAAGTGATCGATCGGGTAGCGGAAGAGGGGGCGCTGGGCGTGGTAGGAGTTCACGAGCCCTCGCCCGACGCGGGGGTCCTTGAGCCCGCTGAGGCGTTTGAACAGGCGCGTGGTGTGCGACCAGGCGACGTCGTTGAGATCACCCAGGACAATCCAGGGGGTGTCGGTGTCCTCGTCGTCGCGGATCTCGCGCGCCAGGCGGACGAGCTCGGCGTCGCGGATGCGCGAGTCGTGGCGCTCGCCGGCGTCGGCGTCGGCTTCGTCGGTCTCGTTCTTGTCGAGCCCGGGCGGGGTGGGGTGGACGCCGACGACGCGGGCGGGGCGCCCGCCGGGCAGGGTGAGCCGGGCGTGGATGGACGGGCGTGACCGGGAGACGAGGTGGCGGACGTCGGCGTTTGTGATGTCGAATCGTGACCAGAGCGCCATGCCCAGGCCGTGATCGCGGATCTCGTTGACGCGGTGGGGGTAGGCGTCGGCGAGGGGCTCAAGGGCGCGGGCCCAGTCATCGCCGAACTCGATGAGGAGGAGGACATCAGCGTCTACAGCACGCAGGGCGTCGCGGGCGGCGTCCTTCCGGTTGTTTTCCTTGCTGAGGTTGGAGACCGCCAACCGGATGCGGGCGTCGGTGCTCGACGCCACGGGGGCGAGTTCGTGGCGCCAGATCGGTGTGAAGGGGAGCGCGTGCGCGAGCTGCCAGCCGGCGGAGACGAGGGCGAGCGCGATCAGCACGGCGTGGGCGGTCGTCCAGGGGCCCATCGCGCCGTCCGTGATGAGCAGCGCGATCGGGACCGCTGCACACGCGGCGAGCTGGATGCGGGGGAAGTCGAAGACCCGGACCGCCCACGCGCCGACCGGCAGGAAGGGCACCGCGGCCCCGGCGAGCAGGTCGATCG
>JAUHXM010000072.1 GCA_030426605.1 Phycisphaerae bacterium
TGTCGGCTCATCACATCCTGGGGCTGAAGGCGGTCCCAAGGGTTCGGCTGTTCGCCGATTAAAGTGGTACGCGAGCTGGGTTCAGACCGGCGTGAGCCAGGTCGGTCCCTATCTGCCGTGGGCGTTGCAAGCTTGAGAGGAGTCAACCTTAGTACGAGAGGATTGGGTTGGACCGACCCCTGGTGATCCTGTTGCGCCGCCCGGCGCACCGCAGGGTAGCTACGTCGTGCAGGGATAACCGCTGAAAGCATCTAAGCGGGAAGCCCCCCTCGAGATCAGGCTTGCTAGCCTCGTGCGTGAGACCCCCGGAAGACGACCGGGTTGATAGGCCGCAGGTGTAAGGGTTGAGAGGCCCTCAGCTGAGCGGTACTAATGGTCGAAGGTTTGATCACTCCTACCGGTCGCCGCAGGCGGTCCGAGCATGGCACCACGTCATGCCCGGCATCCTCCTCGGCGTCCCAAAGCCAGCTTTGGTTCACACCAAAGCGGGAGCAGGTCAGCGAGACGCATACAGATCAGTCGAACTGTGTTTCTTCTCCGCCAAGTCATGCACTTGGCGGTTGCTCGTCGCATCCGGATTGTCTTTGGCAATTCGGGAGCGTCCCGCGAGAGCGGGCCGGCTTCCGTTGTCGGTGACCATAAGCTTGGGGTCACACCTGTTCCCATCCCGAACACAGCAGTTAAGCCCAAGCTGCCGATGATACTGCTTCGCGGGAAAGTAGGTTATCGCCGACCTTTGGCCCCGCCCAGGTAAACCTGGGTGGGGCTTTTTCATGCGCGCACCGCACAGGTCCATGCGAACCGCGCGAACCGCCGTACGCGCTCGGGCAGTACGATGACGACGCGGGGCGAGGGCCCCGCCCGGAGCCCCGCCATGCCGACCGACACCGCCGTCCGCCTGTACGACGAGGGGGCCGAGGCCCTCCTCCAGCGTGAGTCGTACCCCGAGCACGTCACCCTCCTCCCGTCTGACACGGGGCGCGTCGAGCCCGGCTCGCGCATCCGCGTCATGTGGGGTCAGGACATGCTCCGCGACGTCCTCGACGGGCGCTACCGCGCCGTCGTCTGCGGCGTCAACGACGAGGACAACTCCCACGGCATCATCGCCCAGATCGTCCACCTCGTCACGACCAGCCAGTGGTCGGAGAACGCGGTCACGAGCTACGCGAACATGTTCAGCGAGTCCGTCTCGGTCCACGCCGCGCACGACCGCGAGCCGTATGTCCTGAAGTACGACCTCGACGGCCTGCTCGTGCTCGGCCTCCTGCGCCCAAAAGGGCGCGGCCACTTCACGCTGCCCGACCTCGCGCGCGGGTTCCAGACGATCACCAAGATGCTCGCCGGGCGTGCAGACCGGCGACCCGTCTGCTCGGTCTCGTTCCTCGGCGCCCGCTCGAACCGGCTCGTCACGGCGGAAGGGTCGGACACGGAGCCCAGCTTCGAGTCGGTGCTCCGCACAATGTTCGAGTCGGGCTACCGAGGCGACGTCTACGCCGCGCCGCAGATGTGGCACCTCGGGCACGTCGGCGTCTTCCCGAGCTACCCGCTGCCCGCGGGGCTCGAACGGATGCGCTCGGGCAGCAGCTGATGGGCCTCAGCCACGACGTCAAGATCCGCGGCACCGCGGCGCCCGAGTGGCCGTTCGTCTGCCCGAGCTGCTACCGCCCCGAACCGGACGGGGTCTTCGTCATGCGATCATCGCGCATCGGCTGGCACCAGCTCCTCACGCTCTCGTGGGCGTTCGGGAGTCGCCCGAAGCTCCGCGTTCCCGCGTGCCGCGGGTGCGCGAAGCGCATGCGAGCCGAGCGGTGGGGGCGCGAGACGCTCTCGTGGGTCGGGCTCTTCATCATGGTCGGCGTGGTCTACCTCGTGCTCGACGCGCTCGGGCTGTTGCCCTCGGGCCCGCTGCGCCGGTGGGCGATCGCCGGGATCTTCCTCGTCGTGGTTATCCCCGCCGCGATGGTCACGATGTTCTTCCCGCCCGTCCTCGACGCCACCGCGAGCGGCAACAACGTGACCTATGAGTTCAAGAACAAGGAATACGCGGACCACTTCCGCGATCTCAATCAGGACCGCCTCGCCCCGATGATGTTCGAGGACGATCCGCGGCGGGGGGGCACGGCTTGAATCTCGATGCCATGATCGAACGCATGGCCGCCTTCCCCGCGACCCTCCGCGCGGCGGTGGGGGGCGTGAACAACGACGACGCCCGCTGGCGCCCCGACGCGCACTCGTGGGCGATTGTCGAGATCGTGAGCCACATCGCCGACGAGGAAACCGAGGACTTCGGCATCCGCACGCGCATGACGCTCGAAGACCCGACCAGGCCCTGGCCCCCCATCGACCCGGAGGGCGTCGCGGTGTCGCGCGGGTACATCGACAACGACCTGAATCAACAACTCGACGCGATCACATCCGCGCGGGCCGACTCGATCGCCTGGCTTCGCTCGCTGCCCGCGGGCGCGCCGTGGTCGAACGCCTACCAGCACCCCTCGATCGGCACGATGCGGGCCGGCGACATTCTCGCCGCGTGGTGCGCGCACGACGCGCTGCACCTCCGGCAGATCGCGAAGCGCCTCTACCAGTTCACGGTCCGCGACGCGGGCGAGTTCGAGACCCGCTACGCCGGCGACTGGACCGCGTGACGTCCATGGTGGGGCAGACGTCCCGCCAGTCTGAAGGAACGACGGGCGGGACGCCGGGTCCACGGTCGTACTCACCGGGTCCATTTCTGCGCGATCGGCATCCGCCGGCCGCGCCCGAACGCGGTCGATGTCACCTTGAGCCCCGTCGCCAGCTGCTGACGCTTGTACTCGTTGATGTCGATCAGCCGGCAGATCCGCCGCACGACCGCCTCGTCGAACCCGGTCTCGTCGATAATTTTCGCCGCGGATTGCAGACGTTCGACGTGCCGCTCCACGATCTCGTCGAGGATCTCGTACGCCGGCAGCGAGTCCGAATCGAGCTGCCCCGGCGCGAGCTCGGCGCTCGGCGGCTTCTCGATCGTGCTGACCGGGATCGGTGGGCGTGAAAACCCAAGCTCGCGCGCGTGCTCGTTGATGTACCGCGAGATCCGGAAGACCATCGTCTTGGGCAGATCCGCGAGCACGGCGAGCCCGCCGTTCATGTCGCCGTAGAGCGTGCAGTACCCGACCGCCAGCTCGCTCTTGTTGCCCGTCGTCAGCACGAGCGCCCCGGTCCGGTTGCTCAGCGCCATGATGAGCGCCCCCCGCACGCGGCTCTGCAGGTTCTCCTGCGTCACGTCGGGCAACGATTCGCCCAGCAGATCCATCCCGATCTCGGAAAACGCCGGGTTGATCGCCTGCGCCAGCCCCTGGTGCGCCGGCTCGATCGGCATCGTCACGCACGTGATGTCGAGCCGGTGCGCCAGCTCGAACGCGTCCGCTTTCGAGTGGTCGCTCGAGAACCGCCCGGGCATCGACGCGCCGATCACGTTGTCCGCCCCCAGCGCCCGCACGCCGATCGCCGCGGTCAGCGCCGAGTCGATCCCCCCCGAGAGCCCGATGACCGCCTTGGTGAACCCGCACGTGTGCACGTAGTCGCGCACGCCCACGGTGAGAGCCTCGATGACAAGCCGCTCGTCGTCCGCCTCGGCGATCGGGTCTGGCACCGGCGCGGATTCGTTCGTATCGAAGACGAGCAGGTCTTCCGTGAACCCCTCCGCCGCGGCGATCAGCGTGCCACGGGCGTCGTAGCAGCAGGCGTGCCCGTCGAAGATCAGGTCATCGTTGCCACCCACCTGGTTCACGCTGGCGACGGGGATGCCGTGCGTGCGCGCGTGCTTCGCGACGATGTGCCGGTGCCGCGCGTTCTTGCCCAGCACGAACGGGCTCGCCGAGGGCACGGCGAGCACCTGCGCGCCCGCCGCGACGGCCTCCGCGACCGGGTCCGCCGCCCGCCGGTAGCGCGAGCTGAACCCCGCGTCCTCCCCGCGCCACAGGTCCTCGCAGACCGCGAGCCCGACCATGGTCCCGTTCACATCGACCACGCACGCGCGCTCGCCCGGCGTGAAGTACCGGTCCTCGTCGAACACGTCGTACGTCGGGAGCAGCCGCTTGTCGTAAAAGTCCACGAACGCGTTGTCGCGATACACCAGCAGGCTGTTCGCGGTGCCCCCGCTCGGGTCTTCTCGGTCAGCGGGGAGGGGGCACCCGAAGACCGCGGTGATCCCCGCCGTCGCGCGCTCGCCGACTTCCTTCGCCGCCGCCGCGCACGCTCCGACGAACCCCTCGACCAGCACCAGATCCCGCGGCGGGTACCCGCTGATCGCGAGCTCGGGGAACACCACAAGCTCCGCACCGGCCGCACGAGCGCGATCGATCCACCGCTCGATCAGCGCGGCGTTCCCCGCGACGTCACCAACGGTCGGGTCGATCTGGGCCAGCGCAATCCGCATCGCCGATCATACGGGCCCACGCCCCGCGTCCGGGCGGCCCGCCCCACGCCCGCGCAGCAGCCGGTCCGCGCGCAGCCACGCGACCGCGAACCCGCCCCCCGCGATGTTCACGACCGATTCGACCCCGGTCACAAACAGGATCAGCACGAACAGCGGGCTCGACCCGTCGTCCGCCTGCTGCGCCGCCGAGATGCCCACGAGCGCCGCGAACCCGAGCGTCCCGCCCTCGCGCGCCCCAAGCATCCCAAACGGCGACACCACGCCCAGCACGAAGTACGTCGCGCCCAGCAGGATCGCGTCCGTCCAGGGCAGCTCGACCCCGAGGATCGCCGCGGCGATCGCGAACCGCGCCGCCAGCCCCGCCGCGTCCGCGAGCCGCAACGCCGACGCCCCCGCGACGGACCACGGGTGCGCGAGCATCGCCGCCCCCGCGTGCGCCTGCTCGAACCGCTCCGTCCGCGCTGCCCGCCCGAACACGCCCGTGGGCAGCCGGTCCGCGATCGCGTGCAGCCGCGCCATGCCGCGCTCGCCCGCGAACCACCCGGCGACGACGACCATCGCCCCCGTCGCGACCACGATCCCAGCGATGCCCAGCCCCCACCACAGCGCGTCCACCCCGCGTCGCCACACGCTCACACCGAGCACCGGCCCGAGCGTCGTGACGAGCACGCCGGCGACGGCGATGATCCACGCCCCGATCGTCACGAGCGGCACACCGTCCCGCCGGTTGTGCACCACCACCCGCGCCACCACGCTGAGCTTGAACGGCAGGTACGCCAGGAACGTCGCCAGCGCGTTCACCGCGATCACGTCCGCGAGCTTGAGCCGGCGGACCGGGCAGAGCACCGTCCAGAAGATCGCCCCGTTCACCGCGATCGCCGCGGCGCTCAGCGCGAGCATCGCCAGGATCTGCCCCGCCGAGGCGTCGGTCAGCCGCCCCAGCTGCTCCCGATTCTCGGGCGACAGCGCCCGCGACACGCAGTACCCCAGCAGCGCGATGCCCGCCGCAAAACCGACCGCCTGCACGACCGCGCCCACGCGCCGTCTCCCCCTGCCTGGCGTGCCCGGCTCGCTCACCCCTCGCCCTCCCGGATCACCCACACACCGACGCCCAGCTCGGGCCACGCCATCGTTGGTGGCCCGAGCGTCCGCGCCCACGCCTCGACGCGCTCGACCGACACACGCGGGTCGATCCAGCCCGAACGCTCCAGCCGCGCGACCTCGCTCATCGAGATCAGCACCGCGTCCACCCCGCGCCCGCGCAGGTCCTCGGTCCACGCGCCTGGGTCCCCCGGGTGCGCCCCGATCGCGTCACCCAGCGCCCACGAATCGTACGTCGAGTTCACCACGAGATCGCGCTCGTAGAAGAACGCCGCGGCGTCCCCCACGAGATACAGCCGCATGTCGCCGGGCAGGCTCGCGTTTACCCACGCCCACGGGCTCGGGCGTTCAACCGCGGGCGCCGGCCGCGCCATCGTCAGCGAAAGCCCGACGCCCGTCGAGGCGTTCGGACGCCCGCCGTGCTCCGTCATGAACAGCCCGACGAGCAGGCTCGTCTGCAGCGATACGAGCACCGGCCCGACCACCCCACGCCCCGCAATCCACCGCCCCTCCGCGACCCAAAGCCCCGTCAGCGGCGCGAGCGTCAGCACGCACGGCAGCAGGAACCGCGACTGCAGGTGTGTCAGGAACAACCACGCGATCACCTGCATCGCCAGCCCACCGGCGAGCACCATCCCGACGCGGCCCACGCGCCCCCGCATCATCACGCCGACCGAGCCGACCACACCGGTCGCGAAGAGCAGACCCCACTGCACGTTGGTCGCACCCCGAAACCGCGCGACGTGGGGCGCGCCGTCCGGCGCGTCCGGGTCGCTCCACACGAGCAGCCGCAGCCGGTCAGCCCACGAACCCTCGAACACGTGCGCCCCCGCGAACCGCTCGGCCTGCTCCGCCGTCCAGTGCCCGGTGCCGAACACGCCCGTCATCGCCGGGAAGACCGGGTTGCCCGACGCCACCCAATTGCGAACGAGCCAGGGCGCGATCGCGATCGCGCCCACCACGACCGCCCCGCCCGTCACCGCGACCCACGCCCGCCGGTCCGCGTGCGCGATCAGCAAGAGCCCCACCACGGGCGTCACAAAGAACATCGCCGTCGGCTTGCACCCGCACGCGACGCCGACGAGCCCGCCCGCGATCGCCCCGCGCCACACGGGCCGCACGCGCCGATCGACCGCCACGAGCATCGCCCCCGCGCCCATCGCGAGCACCGCCGTCTCGTTGTACGCGATCGACCCGACGACCACGACCCACGGCGTCGCGAGCACCAGCGCCCCGCTCACCCACGCGCCGAGGCGCTGCGCCCGCTCGTCCGCGTCCGCCTCGATCAGCACCGCCCGCACGAACCGCCCGACAAGCCACGCGGCGAGCACCCCGAACGCCGCGCTGAGCCCGTGCGTCGCCTGCACACGCCACGCGCTGCCCGCCGTCAGCCCATGCCCGCCCGGGCCGTCGATCGGCGCCGCCCCGAGGCTCGCCAGATGCACGAACGCCGCCTCCACATAGCTCGGCAGGAACGCGTACACGTTGTGCTCGACCGGCCACACCCGCCCGTCGCGCCACCACTCCTGCGGCAGCTGCAGGTGATACGCCAACGCGTCGTACGCCCCGAACTCCGACGACCACAACCACCCCGGCGGCGCGCTCGCCGCAACGATGAGCACACCGATCGGCACAGCCGCCAACCACGCCAACGAGCCGCGCCCGCCCCGCGCTCCCCCGTCCCCACGGGGGAGCTGTCTCGCTGCGCGAGACTGAGGGGGTCTTCCGTCGTTCCACTTGGCAACCCAGACAAACGTCACCCCCGCGCCCACGATCGCCAGCCCGATCGCCACGATCGGCGACAGCAGCCCCAGCAGCCCCAGCAGCCCCAGCACGCCCAGCCCGTGCGAGAGCGTGAGCGCCAAACCCACGCCGCACGCGAGCGCCACGGGCACCGCGTCCCGCGACCCGCGCACGAGCGGCATCACCAGCACCCCAAGCCCGCACGCCGTGAGCGCATAGCCGCCGACCAGCGCCGCCGTCGCGCCGAGCATCACGCCCACGCCCGCGAGCGTCGCGGGCAGCAGCGCGGGGTCGCCCCACGCCGCGAGCGCGACGATCGAGACGACGAGCGCACCCGCCGCGATCGTCCACCCGTTGCGCGCGGATTGAGCGGGCGATTCCGCCCCGGGCCCCGTCATGCGCGCAGTGTAGATGATGCCCGAAACCGCGCCGGCGAACGTCCGGATACGCCTGCCAGCCTCCCGGATCCTCGCCCGTCGCCGACGGGGGAGGTGGCCCGGCAAAGCCGGGTCGGAGGGGGTCTTCCTCGTCTCACATCCTCGCACGCCGCGGATGAGCAAAGCGGACCTCGCGCAACCGCACGCCGCGGATGAGCGACGCGAATCCAGCGGAACCCACGCAATCCCACGCCGTGGATGAGCGACGCGAATCCAGCGGATCGCGCACCCATCCGCTGGATTCGCCCTCCGGGCTCATCCGCGGCGTGCCCGCGTACCATCCCCCATGCCCGATTCCAACGGCACCCCGCCCCCCATCCCAACCGCGCTCTCGATCGTCGAGCCCCTCTGCTCGGTCTTCCGGCGCCAGCTCAAAGCCGAGGGCCTCAAGTACACCCCCGAGCGCGCCCGCATCCTCGACGCCATCATCGAGCTCGACGGCCCGTTCGAAGCAGACGCCCTCCTCGACCAACTCCGCGAAGCCGCCGCCCCCGACCAGAAGGTCTCCAAGGCGACCGTCTACCGCACCATCAAGCTCCTCGAGGACGCCGGCATCATCCAGCGGATCCTCTTCGACCGCGACGGGTCTCGTTTTCAACTCGTCTACGGGCAGTCGGCCAACACGCTGCTCGTGCGGTCCGACACGGGCGAGGTCGAAGCGATCGAGGCGCCGGAATTGATCGCGCTGCGCGACCGCCTCTGCCGCGAACGCGGGCTGGTGCCCGAGGGTCACCGGTTCCAGATCGTCGCGCGGGGGAGCTAGTGCAACGCGCCGACAAGGCTTGGTCGCGACGTCGATTTGTTTGGGCATGCTGCGGCGGGATTGGGCTCACCGCGATCGCCACTTGGGGTTGGACGTTCGTTCCCAAGCAAGTCGCGGCAGGGCTCGATCTGGACCTCGTGAGAGCGCGAACCGCCTACTACGGCGAGGATCAGATTCATTACGCCGGCATTCAGACAATCGCGAAGACCCGATGGACGACCTACTTCGACCGGGACGCACCGCCGAGCGTCTCGGGTGAGGCGCGAGCATCCCGCTACTTCGATCAGATAGGCGGCAGGGAGCTGTCAAATGATGTGCCGGACTGGGTACAGGTTGCCCCGCATTCGACCGACCCCGACGTAGTAGTGTTTATGATCAGTACCGCACAAGGATGGCCATTCCGAGCAGTTGTTTCTCACACGCGCGAATCACTCTCAGGAGTCCAATCGGGCGTACGAAGATCTGTTCTTTCCCATGAGTCGCTGTGGATTTCGAGTGGTGGCCACCGATTTCCGCTCGATCCGATTCCGGGCGGTCTGTTTGCCAATCTGGGAATCTACGTCAGCGTGTGGTACGCGGTACTCTCCATCTTTGATCTCAGTCGATCTCATCTACGCCGCTACCGCGGTCGCTGCCCACTTTGCACCTACGACCTCGCCGGCGACCTCACCCCCGGCTGCACCGAGTGCGGATGGAACCGCGAACCCGCGACCGCCTGACTCGGGTGCCATGGGCAAACTTGTTTGCCCGTGGTTATTTCTGGGTCTACCCAAGACACGGGCAAGCTCCGCTTGCCCATGGCACCCGAGTTGTCAGGCAAGCGGGTTAATGTCGATTGGCTGGTCCTCCTGCCCGTCGTACCAACCGGCGCTCGACCACCGCCAATCCATGTCCCGGTCGACCAAGCCACGCCGCACCGGGTTCGCGTGGATGTACGCGACAGCCGCCCGGACCGTGTCCATCGATGTCAGGTTCCGGTCGTACCCACCGCCCTGCATCCAGAACCTGTGCTCAGTGCGTCCGCTCGGGCGTGAGACCACAAGCTGTTCGAGCATGTGGGGTTTCTCTGACCGAAGACGACGAACTGCCCGGCGGGATACCCCTTGCTTGACGGACTTCAGGATCTCGGCCACGCCCGGCCGATCGTGTTCGGGCAGGATGAGCAGATGCACATGCTCCGGCATCACCACGTAGGCAATGAGCCGAAACCCGTGCGTCTGTCGTGCCCGATCGATCGCATCGACAACCCAATCGGCGATGAACCCATCCGTGAGCAGCGGCAATCGGTGCTGCGTCGAGAACGTCAGCTCCCGGGCATGCCCCGGCACATCGAAAGACGTCTTGGTCTTTCGATGATCCACGTGAGCCTCCGTGATTCTGGGTGCCATGGGCAAGCAAAGCTTGCCCGTGCTCGTCATGCATCGGAGGACACGGGCAAACAAGTTTGCCCATGGCACCCAGGCTCATGGCACCCAGGCTCATGGCACCCCGGCATCCTCGGGCCTCAATCCAGCCCCACCCGCGTGAACCCCGCCGCCGTGCACGCGTCGTGCGCGCGGACGACGTCCTGGTACGCCACGCCCGGGCCCGGCGCGATGACGACCGTCGGCTCGCGGCCCGCCGTCAGGTCCGGCGCCGCCGCCCGGGCAGCCTCGACCAGCTCCGCCATCGTGCCGTTGGTGACGCCGAACCCGGTGACGCGCGCGTCGCCCGCGTCGTCCGCCGTTAGCACGACCTCGAGCCGGATGTCGGGCAGTGTGAACCGCTCGTCGGGCACCGCCGCGACGGCTTCGTCCTCGGGCAGGTGCGCGTTGATAAACCACTCGGGCCCCAGAATGGCCGTGGACGCCATGAAGAAGATCAGGATCACCATCACGACGTCCACCATCGGCGTCATGTTGGGCCCGAAGTGCAGCTCGTGCTGCGCGAGCGCCGTCCGGTTCCGGAACGCCTTCCCGGCCGCCGACCCGCTCACGGCGACCGCTCCGTGGCAAGCTCAAGACTCGTCACGCCCGCGCCCCGGCACGCCTCGATCACGGGCTCGACCAGCTCGTACGCCATCTCCCGCCCCGCGCGCAGCCGCACGGTCACGCCCGGCTGCTGCGCCCGCTTGCCGCTCAGCACGGACTCCAGCCGCTCGATCGCCGTCTCCACCCCATCCACCGACACCGACTCGGCGTCGATGATCGCGATCACGATCGGCTCGACGTAGTCGTCCTGCTCCTCGCCCCGCATGCTCTCGGGCAGGCGCGCGAGCCCCTCGCGCTCCATCACCAGGTGCCCGACGATCAGGTAGAAGACGATCAGGCACATCACCACGTCGATCATCGGCGTGACGTTCACGCGCCCGACCTCCGCCCGAGGCCCCGCCATCGCGCTGGCCCGACGCAGTCTCACGCGCTCTTCCTCGGTTCGAGCGTGGGCTCGCCGTTCGCCGCGGAGCCCGGTTCCTCCGCGGGCAGCTGCTCGACGAACCGCGCCGCGTCCGCCATCGCCCGCGTGCAGATCTTGTCCACCAATTGCCGGTAGATCCCGAACACGAGCAGGCACGGGATCGCGAGCATGAGCCCGAGCAGCGTGTGGAACAACGCCTTGGAGATGCCGATCGACAGCGACGCGGGCCCGGCCTGCCCGCCCTCGACGCCCAGCGTCGTGAACGCGAGGATCATCCCCCAGACCGTCCCGGCGAGCCCGACAAGCGGGCCCAGGTTGCCAATCACGTTGAGCGGCTCGATCTTGCGGAACCACTTGGCGCACTCGGTGGACGCCGTGACCTCCGCCGCCTCACGCATCGCCGCCCGCCCGCGCGCCGATTGCTCGATCGCCTCGCGCACGACGACGGACGTGAGGGCCGAGTCCTTTTGCACGAACGCCCGGAGCTCGCCCCAGTTCCCCTGCCCGATCAGCCCGGCGAGCCGCTTGGCGCTCTTGCCCGACGAGATCGAGCTGGGCCGGATCTCGATGACGCACTTGACGATCACCCAGACCGCCGCGACGGACCCGAGCACCAGCAGGATCGTGAAGAGGTCGAAGCTCTGCCAGAAGAGCTCCCACACGCCGAACCCGGGCGACTGGTCGAGCGCCGCGCCCGACTCACCCTGCGCGGCCGCGGGGGGTGCGGCGGCCGCCACGAGAACGCCCGCCAACACCTTCCCCGCAACCGGCGATCCATCGCGTTTGTGCATAGACCCACTCTATCGGCGATCGTGGGCGCTCGTCGCCCGCCGATCGGCCTCGCCGCGGATGAGCCCGAAGGGCGAACCCAGCGGATCTTCACCGGTCGCGATCCGCTGGATTCGCTCCGCTCATCCGCGGCGTCCCGACGAGCGAAAGTTCAGTCCACGCCCTCGTCCAGGTCGCGCTCCTCGACCGCCCGCGAGATCACGTGCTTCTCCGTCAGCCACCCGTGCAGATCCGCGAGCCGGGCCCGCTCGTCCGCGAACGGCCACGACGGGCTGTCCGCCTCCACGCGCACGCCCGTCCGCGGGCATGTCGTCGCCGTGCGCGCCTCAAGCCCGCCGATCCCCGGTCGTTCGTCCCACGACGCGGGCACCAGAAACTCGAACCCCCGCGCCGTCTCGCCCGTGTGCGAGATCCGCACCCGCGCCGCGTCGTCGGGCAGCGACCCCTCGATCCGCTCGGGCCACTCCACCGCGACGATCGCGCCCGACCCAACGATCCGGTCCCACCCGAGATCATCCAGCTCGTCCCCGCCGCCCATCCGGTAGCAGTCCAGGTGCACGAGGTCCGGGCGGTCCGTCGGGTTCGCGTACTCGTTCACGAGCACGAACGTCGGGCTCGACACCGCTCCGGGGCCGATCCCGAGCGCCGCCGCGAGCGAGCGCACGAACGTCGTCTTCCCCGCGCCCAGATCCCCCTCGAGCCGGACCACATCACCCGCGCGCAGCACGATCGCCAGATCCCGCGCGATCACCGCGGTCTCGTCGAGCGACTCGGCATGCCGATCAAACCGGAGCATCCCGGATTCTTGGCGCGGCGACCACAGGGTGCCATGGGCAAGCCCTGCGTGCCCGCGCTCTCGACCGAAGCCACAGATCCACGGGCAAACGAGCTTGACCGTGGCACCCACGGATCAGTGATCCCACCCCAGCGCGGACACATCATGCCGCTCGCCCAGCGCCTCGACGACGCACCCGGAACCCGCGACAACCGTTCCGACACGCGTGATCGGCACGCCCTCGATAGCGTCGGGCACCGCACCCTCGGCGCAGAAGCACAGCTCATAATCCTCGCCGTCGCCCATCGCGGCGTTCCAATCGAGCACCCCCGGGTGCATCGGCAACGCCGCCGCGTCGATCTCGACGCGAACACCGCTCGCCGCCGCGAGGCGGCCCGCGTCGCGCCCGAGCCCGTCCGAGAGATCGATCATCGCGTGCAGCCGGTCGCCGAGCACGCCCACGAGCCCGGCCGCCTCGTGCACACGCGGGTCAAACGTGAGGTGTCGACCCGAGTCCAGGCTCCCGCCCAACAACCCCGTGACGTACACCCCGTCGCCGACTCGCGCGCCCGAGCGCGTCACCGGCCCGCGCTCGGGCACGCCCGCGATGGTCACGGTCAGCGTCAGCGGGTGCTTGGGCGAATGGTGCGTCGCGAGATCCCCCCCGACCAGCGGGCACCCCCAGACGCCAGCCCAGTGCGCCATCCGGTCGAAGAGCTCGTCGGCGCGTGTGAACCCGGGGGGCAGCACCGCCGTCGCCGTCGCCCACGTCGGCCGCCCACCCATCGCGGCGATGTCCGAGACGGACCGCGCCACCGCCTTTCGCGCGATCAGGTCGATCGCCGTCCCAGTCTGGTGGTGCCGCCCCTCGACGAGCTGATCGACGGTGACGATCAACGTGTCGCCCTTGGGCGAGCGCAGCACCGCCGCGTCGTCGCCCGGGCCGACGACGACCGCCCACCCGCCCGACGCGCGGATGCCGGCGGATCTCGCGTAGATGTGCTCGAGCAGCTCGGATTCACGCATGTGCAAGCCCCGTCAAACCTTAGACTCCCATCATGACCGACACGCTGCGAGTGCGATACCACCAATCCGTCGCGGACATTTGCAAGGCCACCCTCGACGAGATGGCCCAGACCGGCCCGACACCGGCCCACACCGCGGCCCGCAACGATCAGATCGTCGTCAGCCTCATGGGCATCGCCGGGACGATGGGCCTCGGGTTCCTGCTGGTCGAAGCCATCGCGATCGCGGACGCCGACTTCGGCATGCCCGAGGCCCGGTGGGCCGGCGCGGGCATCGGGCTCATCCTGGGCCTCTACATCCACCGGCACCAGTTCAGCGACCGCGGGTGGTTCCGAGAGCACGCCCGCCAGGTCGGCTTCGCGATCCGAGCGCAGTACCCGCCCGCGCTCGATACGCCGGTCGAGGTGCGCGTCACCGACGACGCGTTCGAGTACGAAGCCCCGAACGTTCTCGTCCGCTGGCGCTGGCCCGCGGTCGAGACCATCCTCGAACTCGACTGGGCGGATGTCATCCGCGCCTACGAGCAGCGTCAGGTCGTCGTCCCGCACACCGCGTGGGACCGCCCCGAGGACCGCGAGGCGTTCCTCGATGCGATCCGACAAAACCGCGACGCCGCCGGCGGGCACGACGCGATCGTGGACCTCTACCTCAAGCACCACGACACGGACTGCCCCGGGTGCGCGTATCAACTCCGCGCCACATCGGGCTCGCGATGCCCCGAGTGCGGCGAGAAGGTCACGCTCGACGCCGTCGGCGGCGCGTTCAGGTCCTCGCTGCCCGACCCGGACCTGTCCCGGTTCTAGGCCCTGAGTGACGGATCCGACCGATCGTTCTTCGTGCCACCGACCCGTCTTCGGGTCAGTGCTTCCCGGTCCGAGGGGATGCTCGCACGCGAAGCGATCCGTCGATCAGGCCTGGCCCGCGATCACGCCGAGGGCTTCACCTTGCAGGTGTTCATGCCCAGGAGCGTGTACGCCGGGCAGAACCCGACGAGGCTCGTGACGAGCAGCACCGCCCCGACCACCGCGACGACGATGCCGAGGATCGACCCGGCCGTCACGCCGAGGAACATGAACGCGACGACCAACGCCGCGATGCCCGCGATCGCGCGGACTGCTCGGTCCGCCGTGCCTTCGTTCGTCTTCATCGGATGCTCCTTACGCCGTCTGACCGGCTTCCTCGAGCACCCGGTCCGCGTACTTTGTCATCGCATCGCGCAGCTGCTCGAAGCTCTCCAGCACGTACAGCACCGGCTGGTAGTGGTCGATCTCGAAGTCCGTCGCGCAGACCTTGTCCATGTCGAACGGGCGACGCTCGACCTTGCCCGACTGATCGCTCGGCGGCAGGTTCGCCCCCTTGGGCGCCTCGGGTGCGTTGAGGGCGTGTTCCGACTCCCCGTGCGACGAGATCAGGCCCGAGCCGTAAATCTTCAGCCTGCCATCCTCCTTGATCAGCCCGAACTCGACCGTGAACCAGAACAACCGCGACAGGGCCTCGGTGTGCTCGTCGCCCGCGTGCAGCGCCGCCTTGCCGTACGTCTGCAGGAAGTCCGCGAACACCGGGTCGGCGTGCAGCGGGACGTGCCCGAACACGTCATGGAAGATGTCCGGCTCGGGCAGGTAGTCCATCTTGTCCTTCGGGCGCACCACGATGGTCGTCGGGAACTCCCGCCGCGCCAGGCAGGCGAAGAACGCCTTGGCGGGCAGGTACCCCGGCACGCCCCGGCTCTGCCACCCCGTCAGCGGGCGCAGGAACTCGTTGATCCCCGTGACGGTCTTGGCCGGGTCGGTCGGGTGGGGGGCTTCGCCGAAGAGAAGCGGCACCCGGTCGGGCCGCAGCTTGATCGCCTTGAGCCCGTTGATGAACGTCGTGGACGCCTGCTCCTCGAGCATCTCCCAACGCTTCTCGTACATCTGCCGCCAGACGTCGTGGTTCTCGTCGTTGTACCGCTCGTAGAGCTGGGTGACGTAGAAGCCCTCGGTGTCGATCTGGTCGGCGGGCAGGTCCGCCGCCGCGTCCGCCGCCGCCTGGGCCTTGGCGAACTCGTCGCCGTCGATGATGTTGTTGTACGCGATGTCGGCGCGCATGGGGTGCTCCTTCCGAAGCGGGGCGTGGGCTCCCTCGCGCTGCTCGCGCTCCCACGCCCGACCAACCCATTCTATGCGATCACCCGCCGAAACCCGCGCACCGCGTTCATCCGAGCGATCGGACGGCATCCAGAGCCGAATCACCGTCCGCCGCGGGCGTCTCAAACGCGATCCGCACCACCCCGAACCGTGCGCGCACGTCCACGCCCAGCGGGTCCACACCCACGGCGAACGGGTCCTCGATCGCGACCCCCGACGACTGCTCGCACGCCGCTCGGAGCAACACCCGGTCCGCATTCAGCTCGGCGCAGAGGCGGGTCTGCTCGCCCGCGAACGCGTTGGGCACCATCAGGTCGTCGCCGTCCACGACGGGCCCGCTCGCGAGCTTCGCGTGCGCGAACGCGAGCCGCACCCACGCCGTCGCCCGCCCCGGCCCGTGGTACGCGCCGTGCCGATCGGTCCACACGCCGTCGTCCCCCAGCGCCGTCGGTTCGACCAGCGCCCGGAGCTGCGTGTCGAACGAGTCATCCGGAAGGCACAACTGATACTCGCCGCCCCGGGTGTCCCGCGGGTCCAGGACCGTGATCACCGACCCGTCCCCGGGATCGACGACGTACTTCACCACGCGCGGCGATCCGTCAACAAGCAGCGTCCCCGACGCGTGCCCACGCAGGATCTTGAGCGCCTCGATCACCTCCGGGTCCGGCATGACGGGATCGTCCCACGCCCGTGCCCAAAAAACAACCGGGCCGACCATCGTGGTCGGCCCGGCGAGTTGCGGTGTTTCGCTCAACGCCCAGCATCGCCGGGCGAGAAAGAGAGAAGGGACTCAGCCCTCGCGGCATCAGGCCCGGCGGGCGCGACGGCGGCGGGTGGCCTTCTTGCGGGTGGCCTTCTTGCGAGTGGCCTTCTTGCGGGTGGCCTTCTTGCGGGTGGCCTTCTTGCGGGTGGCCTTCTTGCGGGTGGCCTTCTTGCGGGTGGCCTTCTTGCGAGTGGCCTTCTTGCGAGTGGCCTTCTTGCGAGTGGCCTTCTTGCGGGTGGCCTTCTTGCGGGTGGCCTTCTTGCGGGTGGCCTTCTTGCGGGTG
>JAUHXM010000073.1 GCA_030426605.1 Phycisphaerae bacterium
GACGTCGCTGGGAAGCCCGTATTTGCTGGGTTTTGCGGGAATGGAGCGGAGGAGATTCGAACTCCCGACCTCTTCATTGCGAACGAAGCGCTCTACCAACTGAGCTACCGCCCCGCGGACCCGGAGTGTACGCACGCGATCGGGCGGGGCGAGCCGGGCATGGGCCGGATCGGCGTTTGGCGGCTTGCCGGGCGGGGTTGTTGCGAATAGAATTGCAACTAGGCGAACCCGCCGCGGCCCTCGGGCGAAGGATTCGGCATGCTCGTGAGGTGGATCGGAATCTGGATCGGCATCGGCGTCTTCGCGGCGGGGCTGCTCGGCGGGTGCGGCGAGACGCCGCGCGAGCCCGGGCCGATGCGCGTCGTGGTCTCGATTGCGCCGCTGGAGGGCGTCGTGCGCGGTGTCGCGCCGGAGGACGCCGAAGTCAGCACGCTCATCCCGACCGGGGCCAACCCGCATGGGTACCAGCCCAGGCCAAGCGACGTCCGCGCGCTCGAACGGGCGGACCTCATTGTCGTCGTCGGGCTCGGGAACGAGGGCGGGCTTGGGCGGTACGTCCGCGGGCTCCAGGACCGGGGGACGCGGGTGGTGACGTTCGCGGATGTCGTGGGCATCGGGGGCGATGATCATCACCATCACGGCCATGACCACGACCACGCGCACGACGACGCCGAGGCGGACGCGCACCTGTGGCTGGATGCCGACCTGATGGTTGAACTGGTGGGGGCGGTCGAGGTTGCGCTCGCGGAGGTCGCGAAAGAGATCGGATCGGACGCGTCCGGCTTCGTTGAGCGGGCGGCGGGCGTGCGGGATCAGATCCAGTTGGTGGACGCGAAGGTGCGTGCGTCGTTGACGCCGTACGCCGGGGCCCGGCTCGTGACGCATCACAACGCGTTTGCGCGGTTTGCCCAGCGGTATGGCATCGAGATCGCGGAGGTCATGCGCCCGGTGGACGGCGCGGAGCCCACGCCGGGCGAGATTGGGGCGGTGCGAGCGGCGCTGTCGGCGGGCGACGTGCGCGGTGTCTTCACCGAGCCTCAGTACGACGGGCGCGAGCTCACGCGGATCGCGGCGGAGATGGGCATCCCGTCTGGGCAGCTCGACCCCCTGGGGTCGGGCGATTGGGGCGCGATGATGTGGGCGAACGCCGAGGAACTGATCCGCGTGTTCGAGTTGGGCGGCTGAGTGGGCGGGTCATCCGAGACGCGCGCGATCGAGTGCCGGGGGGTGGGGTTCACCTACCCATCGGTCGGGTCGCCCAGCGCGGAGGCGGCGCTGGTCGGCGTGACGTTCGACGTGCGCGAGGGCGAGCGGCTCGGCGTGCTGGGGCCCAACGGCGGAGGCAAATCGACGCTGCTCAAGCTCATCTTGGGCGAGCTCGAGCCCGATGCGGGCACGGTGCGGGTGTGCGGGACGACGCCCGCGCGGGCGCGGCGCGAGGGGCTCGTCGGGTACTTGCCCCAGCGGATCGGCGCCGGACGGGCGTGGCCGATCTCGGTGCGTCAGGCGGTCGCGATGGGCGTCGAGGTGCGCGTCGCGCCGTGGAAGCGCTCGACGGCACGCCAGCGGGCGGCGGTCGATCGGGCGCTCGAGCTCGTGGGGATCGCGGACCTCGCGTCACGCCCGGTCGGGCGGCTGTCCGGCGGGCAACTCCAGCGTGCGATGATCGCGCGGGCGATCGCGATCGAACCCAAGCTCCTCGTGCTTGACGAGCCGACGGTGGGGGTGGACGTCACCGGGCAGCGCCGGTTCAGCGAGCTCATCACGCGATTGCACGCCGAGCTCGGGCTGACGGTCGTGACGGTGAGTCACGAGCTGACGACGATCGCGGCGAGCTCGGACCGCGTCGCGTGCCTGCGGCAGTCGCTGCATTTCCATGATGCACCCAAGGGGCTGACGCCCGAGGTGCTCGCGGAGGTCTTCCGGCACGACGTGGAGGCGGTGCTGGGGGGTGAGGTGCATGTCGATGCGCACGCCGCTGCGGATTTTGATGACCCCACACACACACGGGGCCACACGCACGGGCACTCGTGCGGGCACGACCACGGGGGTGGGGCGTGAACACCGTCCGCGATCTGTTCCAGTCGGGGCTGTACTGGCCGGGCGTGGTCGTCGCGGTCGTGGTCGCGGTGGGGGCGGGGTTGCTGAGCGTGCCGGTGGTGCTCCGGCGGCTGGCGTTCATCGGGCAGGGGGTGTCGCACGCTGCATTCGGGGGCGTCGGGCTCGCGGCGGTGCTCGGGCTTGCGGCGGGGTCCGCGGCGAGCGACGCGGGGATGCTGGGCGTCGTGGCGGCGTTCTGCATCGCGTCGGCGTTGGGCATCTCGTGGCTCAGCGATCGCTCACGCGTGCAGACGGACACGGCGATCGGGATCGTGCTGGCCGTCTCGATGGGCGTGGGGTTCTTGTTGTTGCGGCACGCCGCGGAGATCGCACCGCCGGGCGCACGCCCGCCGGGCGTGGAGTCGGTGCTGTTCGGGTCGCTGCTGACGGTGCGTTGGATCGACGCGATCCTCGGCGGTGCCGCGATGGCGGGCGTGGTCGTTGCGTTGTGGTGGCTCCGGCGCCCGATGCTGTTCTGGGCGTTCGACGATTCTGCGTCCGGTGCGTTCGGTGTGCGTGACGGCGTGATGAAGACCATGCTGCTCGTGCTGCTCGCGGTCACGGTGATCGTGACGATGAAGCTGGCGGGGATCGTGCTGACGACGGCGTTGCTGGTGCTGCCCGGGGCGATCGCGCTGCGGGTGTCGGACCGTCTGGGCCCGGTGCTGTGGGCGAGCGTGGGGGCGGCGCTGCTGGGCGTCCTGGGCGGGATCGTGGTCTCGCTCGAGCTCGACTGGCAGACCGGACCGGCGATCGTGCTGGTGCTCGCGGCGCTGTACGGCGTCGCGTGGGCGGGCGGCGCGGCGCTGCGGCGAGCGGGGTCGTAGCATCGGGCACCCAAGGAGGTGCGTGGATGACGATCAAGGCCGAGACCATGCTGGCGGAGCTGAACCGCCTGCGTCAGGATCTGGACGAGGACAAGGGCGACATCGAGTGGCTGACGCTGCACCACGCGTTCTGCTTCATCTCGTACAAGACGGGCGAGTTCCAGAAGTACCTGGACGAGCAGGGCGAGAACGGGGCGTTCGACGAGTTCGACGGATGATCGGACAGGCAAGAAACCGATCGTGTGGAACAAACTTCGCTGTTGCGTCGTAGGGGTTCTCGACGATATTCTGTCATCGCGGCAACGGCCGGGGCGGCCCGTCCGGTGAAAACCACCGGCGGAACCCCGGGCACGCCGCGACGACCGGGCTTGGACCTTCCCAGGCTCGGGCGATGAGCTCCGGGTGACGGCCCGGGGGGAAGTAACCCGGCGGCGGGGGTACAGGCACCCGCGACGGCTGGGGCGGGCAATGAATGAAGGAGGTGGTCCAGTGGAATTGGTTGACTGTACGAAGGGGCTGCGCCGGTAACGCGGCAGCTCGACGGACTGCCGTCAGTGCAGCCCACAATCAAGCAGGACTTGCCTTTTGAAGGCTTCCTACGGCCGCCTTCCCTCCGGGGAGGCGGTTTTTTCTTTGGACCCAACGCCTCCGCGGACCAACGATCCGCGGATGGCACGACTCCACGGCAAGGTTGTTCTGATCACCGGCGCGGCGCGCGGGATCGGCGCGTCGTGCGCCCACGCGTGCGCGCAAGAAGGCGCACGGGTCGTGGTCACCGACATCCGAGACGAGCTCGGCGCGAGCGTCGTGAGCGAGATCGGTGCCGCGGCGGTGTATCACCGCCTCGACGTGCGCGTGACGTCGGACTGGGAGCGGGTCGTCGCGTCTGTCCTTGGGTCGCACGGGCGGATCGACGGGCTCGTGAACAACGCGGGGATCACGGGGTTCGACGACGGGCTCGGGCCGCAGGATGTCGAGCACGCGACCATCGAAGGGTGGCGCGCCGTGCACGCCACGAACCTGGACGGCGTGTTCCTCGGGTGCCGGGCGGCGATCGGCGCGATGAAACCGCCCGCGGGCGGGGGGAGCATCGTCAACATCGCGTCGCGGTCGGGTGTCGTCGGGGTGAGCGGCGCGGGGGCGTACGCGTCGAGCAAGGCGGCGGTGCGGAACCACACGAAGTCCGTGGCGTTGTATGCGGCCGAGCGGGGGCTGGGCATCCGTTGCAACGCGGTGCTCCCCGGCGCGGTGCTCACGCCGATGTGGGACGCGATGCTGGGAGACGCCTCGTCGCGCGACGCCGCGGTCGATGGGGTCGCGAGGACGGTGCCGCTCGGTCGGATGGGCAGGCCCGAGGAGGTCGCGTCTCTCGTGGTGTATCTGCTGTCTGACGAGTCGGCGTACACGACCGGTGGTGAGTTCGCCGTGGACGGCGGGATCACAGCGGGCGAGCACCACCCGCCGGAGGCATGACGGAGAACCGACCCATGGAATGGACCGACGGGGCGACGCCGGACTTCGCGCTGACGCGCGAGGTGACGTTCGATCGCGTGCGGGACGCGGCGGCGCGGATCGTCGGGCGCTTGCACCGGACGCCCGTCATGACGTGCGCTGCGATTGACGAGCTGATCGGCGCCCAGGTCTTTCTGAAGTGCGAGAACCTGCAGCGGATCGGAGCGTTCAAGATCCGAGGCGCGACCAACGCGCTCATGCAGCTCGGCGATGAGCAACGCGAGCGGGGGGTGCTCACGTTCTCGAGCGGGAACCATGCGCAGGGGATCGCGCACGCGGCGGCGACGCTGGGCATCAAGGCGGTAATCGTGATGCCCCGCAACGCGCCCGAGATCAAGCTCAACGCGACGCGGGGGTACTTGTCGAGGGCGCCCGAGGGGTCGGAGATCGTGCTGTTCGACCCGGACGAGGCGAAGCGCGAAGAGCTCGGGCGGCAGATCGTGGAGGAGCGGGGGATGACGCTCGTCCCGCCGTACGACCACCCGGATGTGATCGCCGGGCAGGGGACGGCGGCGATGGAGCTCTTCGAAGAGGTCGGCGAGCTCGACTCGTTGTACGTCTGCTGCGGCGGGGGTGGGCTGCTCTCGGGCAGCGCGACCAGCGCGCGGGCGATGTCGCCGGGTTGCACCGTCGTCGGCGTCGAGCCCGAGGCGGGCGACGACGCGACGCGGAGCTTCGCCGACAAGGTGCTTCGGACGGTGCGAAACCCGGACACGATCGCGGACGGGGCGCGGACGCCCTACACGGGTCGATACACGCTGCCGCTGATCCTGGAGCGGGTCGATCGGATGATGACGGTGTCGGACGCGGAGCTCGCGAGGTTGGTCCTGCTGTGCATGTCGCGGATGAAGCTCGTGATCGAGCCGAGCGGGGTGCTCGGGCTCGCGGGCGCGGCGCGGGACGTGCGCGAGGGGCGCGAGATCGGCGGTCGTGTGGGGGTGATCGTCTCGGGCGGGAACATGGACCTCGCGCAGATCCCGGAGTTGATGCGGCTCGCGGAGGGCGCGCCGTGAGCGAACGGTGCCCGTGGTGCGGGACGGACCCGATCTACGTCGCGTACCACGACGAGGAGTGGGGGGTGCCCGCGCGCGACGAGACGCGGCTGTTCGAGATGCTCTGCCTAGAGGGCCAGCAGGCGGGGCTGAGCTGGATCACGGTGCTCAAGAAACGTGATCGGTACCGCGAGCGGTTCTTCGGGTTCGATGTCGATCGCGTGGCGCGGATCCGCGAAGCGGGGATCGAGAGTCGGTTGCAGGACGCGGGGCTCATCCGGCACCGGGGCAAGCTGACGGCGATCGTCGAAAACGCTCGCGCGGTGCGGGCAATGCGCGCCCAAGGCGAGTCGTTCGAGGGCTACCTCTGGTCGTTCGTGGGCGGCGAGCCCATCGTGAACCGCCCGCGCACGATGGCGGAGGTGCCCCCGGTCACACCCGAAGCGACGGCGATGAGCAAGGACCTCAAGAAACGCGGGTTTCGGTTTGTGGGACCGACGACGTGCTACGCGTTCATGCAGGCGTGCGGGATGGTGAACGACCACCTCATGCCGTGCCCGCGGTGGCGCGAGTTGGGTGGCGCGTGATTCCGTGGCACTGACCGGCCTTCCGGTCAGTGGAGACGCCCGGTTGGATTCACTGACCCGAGGACGGGTCAGTGGGACGGTCGGTCGGCTTGCCCTCTACGGTCAGGCGCGTCGGGTGCCCGAACCACGGGTTCCAGCCGTCGGGTCCGGGGTACTTCGCGTCGATGACGGCGGCGGCGGTCGCGATGTCGCTGTCCGCGGGCGCCCACCCGTTGTCCACGTCTGGGAAGTCGATCTTGCAGTTCTCGCACTTCTTGGTCGAGTCGAATCGGATGGGGCACCAGAAGCTTTCCACGTTGCGGAGCATCTCCGTGCCCAGCGACCAGACGCCCGTCATCCAGTCGCAGTAGAGACACCAGATGAGGTCGTGCCCCACGAGCCCGTCGAATTTGTGGCGGCTCACATTCACCCAGTCGCGCGAGTCGTACTTCGGGAGCTTGATCAACCACGTGAGCGGCGGGTACACGACCCACTCGGCGAGACGCACCATGGCGAAAAGGGGGACGGCGAGCGCCGTCGTCCAGACCGCCGCGTGGTTGCGAAGCGGGCCGACGTTGCGGTTGATCGACTTGACGATCCGCGGCCCCTTCCGCGCGTTGGGGTGCGCGAACTCGTGTAGAGGTGTCCAGATGCAGACCGTCAGCACCATCGCCACAACCGCGACGCCCAACCCGGCGAGCCAGCCCCACCAGGCGTCGATCGCGTCCGCGCCGGTGACGATGCCCACAACGAGGGGCATGACGGTGAAGTAGGCGATCCAGAGGTCGAGCCCGATGCCGCGGGTGAGCCACGCGCCGAGGGCGCGGCCCGGCGGGCCGAGGCGTGGGATGAGGTGGCAGACCGCCGCGCCGGCGAGCAGGGCGAAGAGCAGCGCGACGCCGATGGTGAGGAGGGTGACCATGGCGGCAGTCTACCGGCGCACAAAAAACGCCCGGGCGGCGAGCCCGGGCGTGTGAGGAGGCGGGGATCGGGTCGATCAGTCGATGCCGAGAATCGAGCCGATCATCGGGCCGTAGGCGACGACGAGGCCTGCGAAGACGACCGAGACGATCGAGATGAGCTTGATGAGGATGTTGAGCGACGGCCCGGAGGTGTCCTTGAAGGGGTCGCCGACGGTGTCGCCCACGACGGTCGCCTTGTGGTCTTCCGAGCCCTTGCCGTAGACGATCTCGTCGCCCTTGCCGGCGGCGACCATCTCCTGGGCGCGGGCCATGATGCCGTCCTTGACCTCGGCGGGCACCTTGGACGAGTTACCCGTGCCCGCGACCATCTCGGAGGCGGTCGTCTTGCCGAAGGATTCGAGGAGCTTCTTGGCGTTATCCCACGCGCCGCCCGCATTGGCCATGAAGACGGCGACGGCGAAGCCGGAGGTCAGCCCGCCCGCGAGCAGGCCCATCACGCCCGGGACGCTCAGGGTGAGCCCCACGACGATCGGGATGACGATCGCGAGGATCGCGGGGACGACCATTTCCTTCTGAGCACCGGCGGTCGAGATGGCGACGCAGTTCGCGTAGTCGGGGTAGTGGTGCCCGTCCACGTCCAGGCCCTGCTTGGGCCAGTTGTCGGGGTTGGCGACGTCTTCCTCGGACATGCCGCCCTTGCGGAGGCCTTCGCGCATCTTGCCGAACTGGCGCCGGCACTCGGCCATCATCGCGTAGGCGGCGCGGCCGACGGCGTTCATGGTGAGGGCACAGAAGAGGAACGCGAGGAGCACGCCGATGAAGATGCCGCCGAGCAGACGCGGGTTGGCGAGCGTCACGTCGTAGAACTGAAGGACGTCGGCGATCGAGCCGTCGCGGGCGGACTTGACGGTCAGGTTGTAGGTATCGGTGTGGCCGTCGTGCTGGGTGGCGTGGGTGACGGTGTAGGTCTCGTCGTCGGCGCGGACGGCGTCGAGGACGGTGCCCTTGGCGAGTTCGGGCGCGTGCCCGTGCCCGCCGGAGGTTGACATCCACATGCCGCCATCCACGAGGTCGGCTCCCTCGTCACCGGCGCCAGCGGTGACAACGGCGAACTTGCCGTGGCCTTCGTAGACCGCGTAGACGCCGTCGGTGTCGCCGGCGGGCGCGGCGTAGGCGCTCTTGGCGATGAAGGACTCGGACTGCGACGTGATCTGGGTCTGGACAATCTGGATGTACGCAGCGAAGAGAGCGAGCGCGGTGAGCGCGGCCGAGCCGATGGCGAAGCCCTTGCCCGTCGCGGCGGTGGTGTTGCCCAGCGAGTCGAGCATGTCGGTGCGTTCGCGGACGTAGGGCTCCTGGCCGGTCATCTCGGCGTTGCCGCCGGCGTTGTCGGCGATCGGGCCGTAGGCGTCGGTCGCGAGCGTGATGCCCAGTGTGGAGAGCATGCCGACGGCGGCGATGCCGACGCCGTAGAGGCCCATGAGGAAGTTCTCGCCGCCGCCCGCGAAGGCGAAGGCCGCGATGATCGCGACCACGACGGTGAGCAGCGAGGCCCAGGTGGACTTCATGCCCTCGGCGATGCCGGCGATGATGACGGTCGCCGGGCCGGTGAGGGCCTGGTGGGCGATGCGCTGCGTCGGCTTGTGCTCGTAGGAGGTGTAGTACTCGGTGGCGTACGCGATGACGTTGCCGGCGATGAGGCCCGAGACGATCGAGAGCCCGAGGCCCCACCAGGTGGTGATGCCGTCCATCATGGGCTCGCCGTTGAACAGCCAGTAGAGCAGGCCGAGCGCGCCGAGGATGATGAGGCCCGAGGCGACGTAGACGCCCTTGTGCAGGCCCTTGAGGAGTTGGGCGAACGAGGCGTTCTCCTTCGCCTTGACGGTGAAGACGCCGATGATCGAGCAGAGGATGCCCAGGCCCGCCAGGGCGAGCGGGGCGGTGGCGAGCTTCATGGCGAAGACGGTCTGCGCGCCCTCGACGATCTCGCCGCCCTTGATGGTGAACGCCGCGGCGGCACCCAGGGCCATCGTGGCGAGCATCGAGCCGTAGTACGACTCGTAGAGGTCGGCGCCCATGCCGGCGACGTCGCCGACGTTGTCGCCGACGTTGTCGGCGATGGTCGCGGGGTTGCGGGGGTCGTCCTCGGGGATGCCGGCCTCGACCTTGCCGACGAGGTCGGCGCCGACGTCGGCGGCCTTGGTGTAGATGCCGCCGCCCACGCGGGCGAAGAGGGCCTGCGTCGAGGCGCCCATGCCGAAGCTGAGCATGACGGTGGTGAGGGCGACGATGTCGCCGGCGAGCCCGGTGGCGTTGAAGATCATGAACCAGGCGCTGGCGTCGATGAGGGCGAAGCCCACGACGGTCAGGCCCATGACGGCGCCCGAGCGGAACGCGACGGTGAGGCCCTCGTTCAGCGAGCTCTTGCAGGCGTGGGTGGTGCGGGCGGAGGCGTTGGTCGCCATCTTCATGCCGAACCAGCCGCACAGGCCGGAGAAGAGGCCCGCGATTGGCACGCCGATGAGGGCCCACATCTCCTGCAGGCCGAGCTGCCAGAGCACGGCGATGAATGCGACGAGCACAATGAAGACGCCGAAGACGACCTTGTACTGTCGGGTCAGGTACGCCATCGCGCCCTTGCGGACGGCGTCGGCGATGCGGATCATCTCGTCGTCGCCCTCGGACTTGCTCATGACCGAGCGGGAGAAGACAAACGCCATGACGAGGGCGAGCACGCCCCCGACCGGGGCGAGGTAGTACGCCGGCGGGATGGCGTCGATGCTCCCGAGCGTGGGGGTCATCGCGAGTGCGTCCAACATGCTCATTGCGTGTTCCTCGAATCAGCAGGCGGGAGCGACGTCAACCCCTGGCGCGCCCGGGCCTGGTTTCGCGTGGTGGATGGGCCCCGTCCCTCACGGGGTCCCGCGGAATCGAAAATGGGGGCGAGTCTACGCCCTGTGTCGGCGGTTTTTGCGTTTGGGCAGGATTTCCGAACCCCGAAACGCGTGGAAAGGGGTTGCCCTCCACAGTGGGTCGGCACGCCCGGCGGGTCTGAAACAGAAAACGCCCGCGTGTGCGGGCGTTCGGGTGGGTCATGCAGACGCGAGGGGGTTACGCCTCGCGGACGCGGCGGGACTGCGACTTGCGCTGGGCCCGACGCTTGCGCTCGGAGGGCTTTTCGTAGTACTCCTTGCGCTTGATGTCCTTGGTCAGCCCTTCCTTCTCGCAGAGCTTCTTGAAGCGGCGCATCATCTGTTCGACGCTCTCGCCGCCGCGGGACTTGATTCGGATCGCCATCGGAGCTCCTTCTGAGAAGTCAGGGGACCATTGAAGGCGGGCATCGGGGCGGGGTCAAACGGAGGTGGGGTCCGAAGGACCGGGGCGGGGGCGCCCCGGCTCGCTTACGGTGCCTGCATGCTGCTCGTGGACGCGTACAACGTGATCGGGGCGCGGTGGTGCCTGCCCCGGGATCAGCGGGCCCTGGACGTCCCCGGGCTGATCGCCTGGATCCAGCGGAGCCCCCGGTACGGGCGTCGGCGGGCCCGGATCGTCTGTGACGGTCGCCCGGGCCCGGGGTGGGACCGGGCGAACCTGCTCGAGACCTCGGGCGGGCTGATCTGGACGCGGATCGGGCACACGGAAGTGGTGTTCTCGGGGCCGGGACGCGAGGCGGATGACGTGATCGAGGACACCCTCGCGCGGGCGAAGGGCATCGCGATCCTGATGGTGAGCTCGGACAGGCGGCTGATCCGGGCCGCCCGCGAGGCGAAGGCGGAGCAGATCGGCAACGGGGCGTTCCTCAAGGCCCTCGCGGCGGACACGCGGGACCAGGACCACCCGGAGCGCCCGGCGTTCGCCACGGATGTGCCTCTCAGCGGGGCGTCGATCGCGCACTGGATGCGGGAGTTCGGGTTCGAGCCCGCGGCGGGTGAACGCGCGGGCCGGGGCGTCCCGCCCCCGTCTTCAGACGTGGAGGGGTCGGCCGCGTCGGTGGGGCAACCCCTGCCGGAGTCAACGGATCGTGCCGGCCGTGGGGGGCGAACGGGAGAACCGGGGCGGGACGCCCCGGCTGGCAGCGGGCTCGGGGAGCGCCTCAATCTGTCGTTACCCGAACCCAAGCGTTCATCCGAGCCGGAATCCACGCCCGAACGAGCTCCCGCGTCGGTCCCCGATGACGGGATGGAGCATGACGCGTTGGACCCGTTGCTCGCCGAGGCGTTCGAAGAGTGGCGGGGCAGGCTCGACCCGGACGATCTGGACATGGACCGATGGATCGACGGCGTCTCACCACTCTGATCCTGCTGACCGCGACGGCGATGCTCGTCGGATGTGCCGACCGGCGGACGTACGTCCGGCAGGGACGGACCGGGGTCGAGGCGCGGTACGACGGGGACGATCTCGAGGCGGACCTGCCCGCGGGCGTGCCCGTGCCGGCTGTGATCGCGGCGGGCGAGCAGGTCCTGATCCGACGCGGGCACTCGATCATCGCCAGCGAGACCTCCGGGCAACGCGGGCGCGTCGTCGGTCGGCCCGGGGGCAAACGCCTGCACCGGAAGGTCGAGGTGCACGCACGCCAGGTGCCCGGCGCCACGCGGGTGTGGGTCGAGGTGATCCCGCTCGGCGACGAGGCGGGCAGCCGGAGCATCCTCGAGGACATGCTGATCCGACTCGGGTTCTGAATCACCCGAGCGTGCGCGCGGCCCAGGCGGCGAGGCGGAGGTCGCCCAGCGCCCGCGACCGCGCTTCACGCATCGCGTCCAGCCGCTGCGCGCGCAGCGTGTCGTCGGCGAGCGCTTCTCGGATCGCGTCGATGCCCGCCTGATCGAGCGAGGGGACGCGGACAAACGCCTCGGGGGGGATGATCGTGTCCGGCGCGCGCGAGCCGTGGTAGAGGGGGAGGCACCAGCAGATGAGGGCGTCCCAGAGCTTTTCGGTGACGTAGCGCTCGCCCTCGGCGTCGTTCTCGATGACGAGCGCCATCCGCGAGGCGCGGTAGACGGTGGCTTTGGATTCCACGGGCCCGAGGGGTGACAGATCGGAGGGGAGCCCCTTGCCGAACAGGTCCATCGGGATGCCCGCGGCCCGCACGGCGCGCAGGAAGTCGAGCCGCACGTCGTGCCCGGGCCAGAGGCGTTTGCCGGAGGTGACGCACGCGAGCGCGATCGGGCGGTTGTCGATGGGGCGCTCGTCGCGGAGGGCTTGCAGGCGGTCGGTGAACGACCACGTGCTGGGGAGCACGATCGGGTGTGTCGCGCGGTCGTCGGGGGCGTAGACGCGGTCGAAGAGCTCGGCGGCGGTCTCGAACCAGGCGTCTGAGAACGCGCACGCCGGCTCGTAGACGAGCATGGTCATGTCCGATTTGGCGCGCCCGAGGGTGGCGGTCGCGTGGCGGAGGCGTTCGGCGTCGTGCCGACCGGCGAGCTTGGCACGCTTGCGCGCCAGATACGGCATCTTGGGCCCGCCCGCGGGATCGACCGGGGGGCCGATGAGCAGGAGGTGATCGGCCTCACGATCGAACGGCCGGAACTCGACATCACCGTTGGGGCCGTGCTCGCGGTTCCAGGGGCCCTCGCACTGGCACAGCCACAGATCCGCCCAGTCGCGGCGCCACTGGAAGAGCCCGATGGTGCGCGCCGGCATGATCGGTCAGCGCTGATCGATGGGGGTGTAGGGGGCGTTGTGGGCGCCGATGTATTCCGCCTTGGGTCGGAACAGGCGGTTGCCGTCGAGCTGCTCGATGATGTGCCCGGACCAACCGCCGATGCGTGATAGGGCGAACATGGGCGTGAAGAGGTCGAGCTTGAGCCCGATACAGTGATACGTGGTGGCGCTGTAGAAGTCGACGTTCGGGTAGATGCCCTTCGCCGCGACTTCACGCTCCATGATCTGCTCGATCGCGTGGCTCTTGGCGTAGAGGTCCTCGTTGCCGGTGTCTTTGGCGAGCTGCTCGGCGAGGCCCTGGAGGTCGCTGGCGCGGGGGTCCTTCGCCTTGTAGACGCGGTGCCCGAAGCCCATGATCTTGTCCTTGCGCTCGAGCTTGCCCATGACGTGCGACTCGACGTCGGCGACGGAGGGGATCTCGTTGAGCATCTTCATGACGCCCTCGTTGGCACCGCCGTGCAAGGGGCCGCGGAGCGAGCCGACGGCGCCGGTGAGCGCCGAGTAGACGTCCGAGAGGGTCGAGATGATGACGCGCGCGGCGAAGGTCGAGTTGTTGAGCCCGTGGTCGGCGTGCAGGATCATGCAGATGTCGAACGCGCGGGCCATGGTCGCGGTTGGCTTCTCGCCGTTGAGCATGTACAGGAAGTTCTCGGCGAAGCTCAGCGAGCGGTCCGGGTGGATCAGCGGCAGGCCGCGCCGGTAGCGGTCGAAGTACGCGACGATCGTCGGGGCGTGCCCGAGGACGTTCAGGCACTTGCGGCGGGCGCGGTCCAGCTCGATCTCGTTGGGCTGTGCGTCGTGCATGCCCAGGGCGCTCACCATCGTGCGGAGCACGTGCATCGGCTCGGCGTTGGTGGGCAGGCTGGTGACGCGCTGCTCCATGCCGGCGGGGAGCTCGTAGCGCTGGCGGAGCTCGGAGGTGAACTCGTCGAGCTCGGAGCGCGTGGGCAGGCGTTTGTTCCAGAGGAGGAAGACGGTCTCCTCGAAGGTGGATTTCGCGCTGAGCTCGCCGATGGGGATGCCGACGTACTCGAGCACGCCCTTCTCGCCGTCGATGTATGACATCTCGGTCTGGGCGGCGACGATGCCCTCGAGGCCCTTGACGAACTCGCTCATGGGTCCGGTTCCTGTCGTTGAGAGGCTGATTCCCGACCACTCCTCGGGCGGGACGGAGAGTGTAGGAGCGCCCCGGCGTGCGGGCCGCGTCCACCTACCATCGCCCCGTGCTGATTCCATTGGGGACAGACCGAGGTCTGCGTCGGCCGGCGCTCGTGACGCCTGTGATCATCCTGATCACTGTCGTCGCCTATCTGGCGATGTCGGTGCTCGAGGCCGTGAACCCGGACGAGCACGAGCGGTTGCTCACCCTGTTCTGGGTCGTGGGGGGGGACGAGTTCCGGTGGTGGCAGCCCGTCACGAGCACGCTCTTGCACGGCGGGCTGTGGCACCTCGGGGGCAACATGCTCTTCCTGTGGGTGTTCGGGCAGGCGGTGGAGGACCGCCTGGGGCGCGTGGGGTACATCGTGCTGTACGTCGCGGGAGCGTTCGCGGCGGGGGGGCTGCACGCGGCGTTCGAGCGCACGTGGGAGCCGGCGTACCAGGTGTACCTCTACCACCCGGCGGTCGGGGCGTCCGGCGCGATCGCGGCGGTGACGGGCGCGTTCCTCGTCTACTTCCCGAGGACCGTCATCAAGTGTTTCTTCTTCTTCGGACTCTCGGTGGTGGGCGTGCCGGCGTGGTGGTTCATCGGGCTGGCGATCTGCTGGAACCTGTTCTCGCACGGGCTGGGGGTGGACCGGGGGGTCGCGTACCTGGCGCACCTCGGGGGGTACGGGCTGGGGTTCTCGGTGGCGTTCGCAATGCTGGCGATCGGGGCGTCGCCGCGCGAGCCGTACGACCTCTTCTCGATGTTCAAGCAGGCGAAGCGGCGGCGGCAGTTCCGGGCGGCGGCGTCAGGGATGGACCCCGCAGCACGCGTGCGGGCGACGCCAGAGAAGGGCGAGTCGCGGGCGCAGGTGAGGGTGCGCGAGGAGATCGCGCAGCGCCGGGCGGCGATCGCGCGGATGCTCGCCGAGGGTCAGCATGCCGAGGCGATGGACGCGTACCGCGCGCTCGTGCGCGATCATGAGGCGGACGTCGGGCTGACGACGTTGTCACGGCAGGCCCAGTACGACCTCGCGGCTCGGTTCGTGCAGGAAGGCGCGGACGCGGACGCGGCGGGGGCGTACGAACGGTTCCTCACGGCGTACCCCAAGGACCGCGAGGCGGGGGTGATCGGGGTGCTGCTCGCACGGCTGTGGGCGCGGCTCGGTCGTGCTGACGACGCGGTGGGGGCGCTGCGTGAGGCCGCGGCGGGAACGGACGAGGGCGTCCGCGAGCTGGCGCGCGCGGAGTTGGAATCGATGGGGCATTCGCTTGAGGAGTCGAACGCATGAGCGACGGGGCAGGGCGGACGCGCGTGAAGATCTGCGGCATCCGCGACGCGGAGGCGGCGCACGCCGCGTGCGACGCGGGGGCGGACGCGATCGGATTCATCTTCGCGACGGGGTCGCCCCGGCTGATCGAGCCGGACGCGGCGTTCGAGATCATGATGGGATTGTCGCCGCTGGTGCAGACGGTGGGTGTGACGCGCGATTTGAGTGTGGACGCCTTCGCCGAGCTCGAACAGATGTGTCCGACAAACCTGAGCCAGCTGCACGGCACGGAGAGCGAGAAGACGGTGCGCGCGTGCGGGCCCAACGTGATCAAGGCGTTCCGGTTTGATGAGGCGAGCGTCGGCACGCAGCTGGCGCGGTGGGGCGGGGTGGAAGAGGTGGACGCCGTGTTGATCGACGGATCGGACGGCGGTGCGGGGACGGCGCTCGACTGGGGCTCGCTCGCGAATCACCTCGCGTCGGCGCGCGAGGACGGGTTCGACAAACCCGTGTTCCTCGCGGGCGGGCTCGATCCGGACAACGTGGGCGCCGCGATCGCGGCGGTGCGGCCGTACGCGGTGGATGTGTCCAGCGGCGTCGAGTCGTCGCCGGGCGTGAAGGATCTGGGCGCGATCCGGGCGTTCTGCGCGGCGGTGCGCGCGGCGGACGGGTGACTCAGCACGGATCGAGCGCGCGGGCGAGGCGCTCGGCGACGTCCGCCGGGTCGAGCGTGTCGGCGTCGATGATCTCGTCGGCGAGCTCGCTGTAGAGCGGGTCGCGCTCCTCGAACAATTCGCGGACCTCGGCGAGCGGGTGCCCGCCGACGAGGGCGGGGCGGTCGGTCGCGTCTGCCTGGGTGCGCCGCAGGAGCGTCTCCGGTTCGGCGCGCAGGTAGAGCACGCGGGTGTTGTGGCGACGATGGGCGTCTCGGATGAGCCGGGCGGCGTCCGGCGCGGTGGGGGTGCCACCCCCGAGGGCGAGGACGGTCGCGTCGGCGTCGAGCTCGCGCTCGAGGGCGCGCGATTCGGCGCGGCGGAAGGCGTCGATGCCGTGCTCGCGGATGGCGGTGCCGGCATCCTTTGCGTCGAGCTCGCGGGCGGTCGAGTCGTCGAGATCGACGAAGGCGTGCCCCAGCTCGCGCGCGAGCAGGCGCCCGGTGGTGGACTTCCCCGACCCGCGGAGGCCCATGAGGATGACGTTCGTGCGGACCGTCATCCACCGACCCCGAGGGGCGCAACGGAGACGTCGGGCTCGGCGGTGGTGCCGCGGACGCGGTAGGTGACGAGCTGGTCGGTGATCGCGCCGAGGACGTCGCCGATGCCGCCGAGGAGTTCCTGGACTTTCTCCAGGGGGCCGGCGTTCACGCGCAGGTCGAGGGTGGAGTCGAACCTGATCAGCCCGGTCGCGCGCGCGGCGAGGGTGTTCGTGACGAACTCGGACTCGTCGAGCTCGATCGAGGATACATGCACGCCCTGAGCCCTGGCCTCAGGCGTCCTTCCGTTCGGATCGCCCGCTTCGAATGCCACAGAGC
>JAUHXM010000074.1 GCA_030426605.1 Phycisphaerae bacterium
GTCGTTCGGGTACAACGCCCTGACCGACACCTACGAGGACCTGCTGAAGGCCGGCGTCATCACGCCGGCCAAGGTGGACCGCAGCGCGCTGCAGAACGCGGCGTCGGTCGCGACGGTCCTGCTCGCCGCCGACTGCATCGTCACCGAGAAGCCCGAGCCCGCCGGCGACCACGACCACGGCGACATGGGCGGTATGGGCGGCGGCATGCCGGGCATGGGCGGCATGGGTGGCATGCCGGGTATGGGCGGGATGGGGTTCTGATCGACCAAGCTGATGAACTTTGACGTATTCATCCTGGAATCACCGTCGGCAGCAGATTTGACCGCCGGGCGGACTGAGGGGAAGCTCCTAATGGAACTTCTCCAATTGCTCGGCTGTGGCTGTTTCTACAACCACATTCAATCTGTGAGCGATTTGGAGTTGGCGGCGACAAAGTTCAAGCAGCAGGGTGAACTGGCGGTTGTGCACGTTTCAGCACATGGGAGTGCCGAGGGGATCGGTCTTGCAGGCAATCAGTTGATTGACTGGCAAACGTTCTTTCACCACTTCGGGACGCCACGGGCGGAGTTCTACTCATTCTCCTCATGCAGCGCTTTCGAAGGAGACCGGCTCACGGCGGCAGCAAAGGAACTACCGAGTCCGCCCATGATGTTTGGGTATCAGGATCAACCGTTCTTCCATCACGCTGCGCTCGGGACGTTGGCTTTGTTGGAGTGCTTGGTCGGATTGCTTCCAAGAGCGATGGTCAAGTCCGAGGAATGTTCCTTGCAGGACATTGCTTGTGAACCCGTTCAGGTTGCGGCAATGCTTGCAGGTCTCTACATCGGCCATGGCTTGAACCTCAAGAGTGCGGTCCCGCCACCAAAGAACAACCCGATGGCGGATTACAGCGTCTTAGATGGGAAGTTTGTCGCGTGCGGCATGCTGCATCAGTACGGCAGTTCAATTGATCCGTCTAGGTCGATTCACATGCCGCTTTTGAATGAAGTACTGAGACTCCGGTTTGGAGAGTTCTTTACCAACGATCAGAAAGTGACGGGCGCAGTCTCAGCAAACTGATGCTCGTATCGAACAGGAGACAGATGAAAATGGCAGTCAAACCACTCGAAGACCGCGTTCTGGTCAAGCCGATCGAGAAGGACAGCGTGACGGAGTCGGGGCTGTACCTGCCCGAGTCGTCGAAGGAGAAGCCGATCCAGGGCAAGGTCGTCGCGACCGGCCCCGGCAAGGTGCTCGAGAACGGCACCCGCGCCGCCATGAGCATCAAGAAGGGCGACACCGTCGTCTACTCGCAGTACGCCGGCACCGAGGTCGAGATCGAGGGCAAGGACCACCTGATCCTCCGCGAGTCCGAGCTGCTCGGGGTGCTCGCCTGAGAGGCGAGCGGAGGCACCGGGCGCTAGGCATCAGGCACTAGGGCCGGAGTTGGGACAAACTGATCCGAGTGCCTAGTGCCCAGTGCCTAGTGCCTCGCAACGCGACAAGGACACACGCAATGGCAACCAAGCAGATCATGTTCGAAGACAAAGCCCTCCTCGAGATGAAGAAGGGCGTGGACCAGCTGGCCGAGGCGGTCAAATGCACGATGGGCCCCTCCGGGCGCCACGTCGTCATCGAGAAGTCCTTCGGCGGCCCGCACGTCACCAAGGACGGCGTCTCGGTCGCCAAGGAGATCGAGCTCCCCGCGGCGTTCGAGTCGATGGGCGCCAAGATGGTGCACCAGGTCGCAAAGAAGGTGGCCGACAAGGCCGGCGACGGCACGACCGCCGCGACGGTGCTCGCGCAAGCGATCTTCACCGAGGGCCTCAAGCACGTCGCCGCGGGCGCGAACCCGGTGCACCTGCAGCGCGGCATCAACAAGGCCGCCGAGACGGTCAGCGAGGCCATCGACGGCATCGCGACCCCCTGCAAGGGCAAGGCGGACTACAAGAAGGTCGCGACCGTCTCGTCCAACCACAACGAGGAAGTCGGCGAGCTGATCGCCGAGCCGATCGCGAAGGTCGGGGCGGACGGCGTGGTCGAGGTCGAGGACGGCAAGAGCGCCGAGACGACGCTCGAGTACGTCGAGGGCATGCAGTTCGACAAGGGCTACCTGTCGCCCTACTTCATGACGGACCCGAAGACCGCCGAGTGCGTGCTCGAGGACCCGTACGTGCTGATCCACGAGAAGAAGATCAGCAACCTGCCCGACCTGCTGCCGTTGCTGAACAAGATCGCGGGCACGGGCAAGCCGCTGCTCATCATCGCGGAGGAAGTTGAGAACGAGGCGCTCGCGGCGCTCGTCGTGAACCGCCTCCGCGGCACGCTTCAGGTCGCGGCGGTCAAGGCCCCGGGCTTCGGCGACCGCCGCAAGGCGATGCTGGGCGATATCGCGACCGTCACCGCCGGCACGTACTTCTCCGAGGACCTGGGCCGCTCGATCGAGTCCATCGAGCTCAAGGAGCTCGGCGGTGCGAAGAAGGTCGTGGTCACCAAGGACAACACCACGATCATCGAGGGCGCCGGCAAGAAGAAGGACATCACCGCCCGCGCCGAGCAGATCATGAGCCAGCACGCCAAGAGCACCTCCGACTACGACAAGGAGAAGCTCATGGAGCGCCACGCCAAGCTCACCGGCGGCGTCGCGATCATCAACGTCGGCGGCGCCACCGAGCAGGCTCAGAAGGCCCTCAAGGACCTCGTCGATGACGCCCTGCACGCCACCCGCGCCGCGGCGCAGGAGGGCTACGTGCCCGGCGGCGGCGTCGCGTTCATCCGTGCCATCGAGTCGCTCGAGGATGCGAAGCGCAAGGCCAAGGGCGACGAGAAGCAGGGCTTCGACATCATCGCCGCCGCGCTCGAATACCCGGCCCGTCAGATCGCCGCCAACGCCGGCTACGACGGCGATCTCGCCGTCGAGACCATCATGGAGGAGGGCGGCAACTTCGGGCTCAACGCCGCGACGGGCGACTACGTGGACATGGTCAAGGCGGGCATCATCGACCCCGCGCTGGTCGCCAAGAGCGCGATCATCAACGCCGCGTCCGTCGCCGGGCTCATGCTCACGACCGACGTGATGGTGAGCGACCTGAAGGAAGACGCCGAGCCGACCGTCGGCGCGACGGTCTGATGATTCGATCCTCCCCCGTCGCCGACGGGGGGGGGCCCGCGAAGCGGGTCGGAGGGGGTCAGAATGCCGGTCGGAGGAGACCGGCACGTCATGCCCACTCAGTCGGCTCACGCCGACAGCTCCCCCGTCGGCGATGGGGAGCATGAACAGATCACCGAGCCCCGCCGGGAGACCGGCGCGGGCTCGATTCGCAGGAACCTGACTCGAACCGACGGGACGACATGGCCGACGAGCAGCAACAACCCAACCCGCAGGCCCCGCAGGGCGAGGTCACCGCCGAGCAGGCCGTGTTCAACTGGGGGCGTCAGTCGCTCACGCTCGCGCGGATGGTGCAGAACAACCGTGAGGGCAAGCCCGAGTCACGCGAAGCGACCGAGGCCGCGATGCGCGAGGCGCACACCAAGGCGGGCGAGACGTGGAACGCGGCGCTGACCGCTGCGGGCGATTCGCCCAAGCTGGGCAATGTGATGGGCCAGTATGTGCCGGAGATTCTCGCCGCGGCCCAGGGCGTGCTCGGGTCGGACAGCTAATCGGGAGCACGGATGCCTACGGACCATGACATCCTGCGTGACAGCATCGCGGGCACGTTCCGCATGTATATGAGCATGAAGGTTGATGAAGCGCTCCGAGGCGTGCGTGACGGAACGCCCAAGGTTGCTCGGAACCCGTTCACAAACGAAGAAGTCACCTTCGATATGCCTGAGTCCGCACTCGAAGTGCGCGAGCATCTCGTCCAGTCGGGTGGCGTTGATCTCGATCAGTTTGCAAAGTCTCTCGGAACACTGATGCGAGATGTTTGCGAGGGGGTCGCGGAAGAGTTACTCAAGGCTGCTGACGGTAACGGCCTTTGGGCGAACGATGTCGATGCGTTCTTCTGCGACCGTGACGGCAAGCGATTGGATGGGTCGTTGATGGACGCCTGGTCAGCTCAGCAATGGCACAGCTCATTCGAAGGGCGGGATTGACCCATGCCCGCCACACGCGACTATTACGAGGTGCTCGGCGTTGACAAGTCCGCGGACGCGGACGAGATCAAGCGCGCCTACCGCCGCCTGGCGATGAAGTACCACCCGGACCGCAACCCGGACGACGCCGAAGCGGAGGCGAAGTTCAAGGAGTGCGCCGAGGCGTACGAGGTCCTCTCCGACGAGTCCAAGAAGAAGATCTACGACCAGTACGGGCACGAGGGCCTACGCGGCCGCGGTGCCGCCGCCCACGACTTCAGCCGCATGAACGTCGATGACATCTTCTCGATGTTCAACGACATCTTCGGCGGTGGTGGTGGCGGGGGCTTCGGCGGCATGGGCGGACGCGGCCAGGCCCGCCAGCGCGTCGCCCGCGGGTACGACCTCGAGACCGAGGTCGAACTCGACCTCAAGGACGTTCTCCAAGGTTGCTCGCGGGATGTCGAGATCACCCGCCTCGACGTGTGTCAGACCTGCGCCGGCAGCGGCGCCAAGCCCGGCACCGAGCCCGAGACCTGCACCACCTGCGAAGGGCGCGGCAAGGTCCAGCAGGCCGGGCTGGGCGGCATGTTCCGCATGGTCACCGCATGCCCCGCGTGCCGCGGGCGCGGCAAGGTGATCAAGGACAAGTGCTCCACCTGCCACGGCAAGGGGCGGTCCCCCAAGAAGCGCACGCTGAGTGTCAAGATCCCGCCGGGCATCCAGGACGGGCAGGCGGTCCGCGTCGCGGGCGAGGGCGAGCCCCCGCGCCCCGACATCTCCCCGACCGGCGAGGGCGTCCGCGGCGATCTCCACGTTGTGGCGCGCATCAAGGATCACCCGGTCTTCGAGCGCGAGGGCGACCACCTGCTGCTCGAGATGCCCATCAGCTTCACGCAGGCAACGCTCGGCGCCAGGGTCGATGTGCCGACGCTTGAGGAATCGCGCCAGCTCGACATCCCCCGCGGCACGCAGTACGGCGCGATCTTCCGCATCGACGGCGCGGGCCTGCCCAACCTCCGCTCGGGCCGGCGCGGCGACCTCGTCGTGATCGTCAAGATCGAGACGCCCAAGAAGCTCAGCGCCAAGCAGGAGGAGCTCCTCCGGGCGTTCGCCGAGACCGAGGACAAGCACGTGAACCCGGAGTCGCACGGGTTCTGGAAGAAGATGACCGACTTCCTGGGTGGAAGCTAATCCGCCCGAGGGTGACGCGATGAGTGAACGCGAGAACGATCAGAACGTGCAGGAGTTCGACACCCCCGAGATGGACGAGGAGCCATCGTTCGACGACGCGGCCGCCGCGCCCGAGGACGAAGGACTCGCGGACCGTGTCGTCGAGATCCAGGACCTCGCCCGGACCGGGCAGCTCGAGGCACCCGCGGGGGCCGAGGAGATCGTCGCGGCGCTCCAAGCGTCTCTCCGCGAGCGAGACGAGCACTTTGCGAAGCTCCAGCGTGCGGTGGCGGACCATCAGAATTTCCAACGCCGCGCCGGGATCAATGAGCGCGAAGCGCGCACGCAGGCGCTCACGGGCGTTGTGCAGTCGATCATCCCGGTGCTGGACAACTTCGAGCTGGCGCTCGGGCAGGATGTGACCAAGGTCTCCGCCGAGCAGATCGCCGGCGGCGTGACGGTCATCCGCGATGAGCTCCTCCGTGTGCTCAGCACGTACGGCGTCACCCAGATCGACCCGCAGGTCGGCGATGAGTTCAACCCGATGGAGCACGAGGCGATGCTCCAGCAGCCCGCCGAGGGCGTCGGGCCCGGGTGCATCGCCGCGGCGCTGGGCGTCGGGTACAAGCTCGGCGAGCGCGTGGTCCGACCCGCGAAGGTCGCCGTCGTCCCCGGGGAGTCCAGCTGATGCCGACCTACGACTACCGCTGCAACGCGTGCGGGCACGAGTTCGAGCTCTTCCAGAAAATGTCCGACCCGATCAAGCGGACCTGCCCCGCGTGCAAGAAGAAGCAGCTCGAGCGTCTGATCGGCACCGGCGCCGCCGTCCTGTTCAAGGGGTCGGGCTTCTACGAGACGGACTACCGGTCCGATTCGTACAAGAAGGGCGCGGACGCCGAGAAGAAGGCGTCCGAGCCGAAACCCTCCGACTCGAAGCCGGACAAGAAGGACGCGAAGAAGCCCGAGTCCAAGCCCGCAAAGAAGCCGGACTCGTCCGCAAAGGCAACCTGACCATGCCCGTTGTCGGCATGGGCGTCGATCTCGTCGGGCTCGACCGAATCGAGGGCCTGCTCTCGCGCCACGAAGAGCGGTTCCTTGATCGTTGCTTCACGGCCGCCGAACGCGAGTACGCCGACCGGAACCCCAAGCGCCGTGTCGAGCACCTCGCCGCGCGGTTCGCGGCGAAGGAAGCGGTGCTCAAGGCGCTCGGGACCGGTTGGGCCGAGGGCATCGGGTGGACGGACGTCGAGGTCGTCCGCGAAGCGTCCGGCAAGCCGGGCGTGAACCTCACGGGGCGGGCCGCGGCGATCGCCCGTGAGCGCGGCATCACGTCCTGGCATCTCTCGCTCTCGCACGCGTCCGGGTTTGCCGTCGCCAGCGCCGTGGCGGAGCGCGTCTGACGGACCGGGTATCCTCCTCACCCATGCCGCTGCCGACTGTCCTCATGACCGATGTGATCCGCTCGACCCAGCAGGGCGATTCGCACGGCGGCGCGTACCTCATCGACCTCGAACGCGGCACCCACGAGCAGGTCCTCGACTGGAACGCCGTCGGCATCGACTGGGAGGGCCGCGGCGCGGGGCGCGGGCTGCGCGGCATCGTCTACCACGGCGACGATATCTACATCGCCGCGTCCGACGAACTCTACGTGTTCGACCGCTCGTTCAACATCCAACGGTCGTTCAGGAATGCGTACCTTCATCACTGCCACGAGATCGTCCTCGACGCCGACCGGATCTACCTCACCGCGACGTCGTATGACTCCATCCTTGAGTTCCATATCCCCACCGGCGTCTTCGACCGCGGTACGTGGCTCGAGCCGAGGCGCGGGCCCGGCGGGCAGGGGAGCATCACCCCGGTCCGGTTCGACCCGCAGTCGTCCAAGGGCGGCCCGCCGCTTGGCGACAACATCCACATCAACTCCGTGTGGCGTCAGAACCACACCACGTTCGTCGGCACCCTCCGCCTCCCCGTGCTCATGGCGTACGACGACCGGCTTAAACTCACGCCGTACGCGCAGATCGCGGTGCACACGCACAACGCCCGCCCATTCGGTGACGGCGTTCTCTACAACTCCACGGGCGAGGATGCGGTCGTCGTCGCCGACCGGCGCGGGAACATCCGCAAGCGGTACGCGATCCCGAAGTATGACCCGGCGTCCATGACGCACACCGACGTGCCCGAGGACTACGCCCGCCAGGGCTTCGGCCGGGGGCTCTGCGTCGCCGCCGACGGCACCATCATCGGCGGATCGAGTCCCTCGACCATCACCGCCCATCACCCGGATACCGACGAGGTCCTGGCCCAGGTGAACGTGAGCATGGATGTTCGGAACTGTCCGCACGGGCTCGAAATATGGCCGTATTGAATCCCAGAGAGGTTGTGGGCGTAGCTAGTATATACTAGCTTGTGTCGGCGTCACGCCGAAGGGGGACCCATGGCGACCAGCGTGCATTGGCCGATCATCCGAACCCTCGCGCTGCACCCGAAGCGCGTCGCGGTGATCGACGACCGGCGGTCGTACCGCGGCATCGACCTGCTCGGCGCGGCGCTGTTCATCGCACGCGCCGTCAAGCAGTCCGGCACGACCGGCCCCGTCGGCATCATGGTCCCGACCAGCGGCATCTTCCCAGCATGCGCGTTCGCGTCCTGGATGCTCGGGCGCCCGATCGTCCCGTTGAATTACCTGCTGGCACAGGACGAACTCCAGTACATCATCGAGGATGCGGGCATCGAGGTCGTCCTCACGGTCGGCCCAATGCTCGACCATCTTGGGTTCACGCCCAAGGTCCGCTCGCTGATCAAGATCGAGGACGTCCCGATGAAGGGGCTCCCGCCGATCCGCTGGCCGAGGGGCGCCGCGGCGGACGATCTCGCGTGCCTCCTCTACACCTCGGGCACCAGCGGGCGCCCAAAGGGGGTCATGCTCTCGCACGGCAACCTGCGCTCGAACATCGAGCAGATCCAGGAGTGGGTCCATTTCACGCCCGACGATGTGATGCTTGGAGTACTGCCCCAGTTCCATAGCTTCGGGCTCACGACGCTCACGCTGCTGCCCTTGTGCACACGGATGAAGGTCGTTTTCCATGCGCGGTTCGTGCCGAACAAGATCGTGCAATCTTTCCGCGAGCACAAGCCGTCGGTCTTCGTGGGCATCCCGTCGATGTACCGCGCCATGCTGGGAGTGAAGAAAGCGACCGCTTCGGACTTCGAGTCGCTCCGCTACGCCGTTTCGGGCGGCGAGCCCCTGCCCGAGGACTGTGCCAAACAGTTCAAGGAACGGTTCGGTGTGACGATCGCCGAGGGATTCGGCATGACCGAGTGCTCGCCCGTCACGCACTGGTGCCGCCCGCAGGACTACAAGCAGCACTCCGTCGGCATGGCCCTGCCACGCGTCGAGCAGCGGATCGTGGACATCGAGTCCGGCAGGGACCTCGGCCCGAACGAGGACGGCGAGCTTCGCCTCCGCGGGCCGAACATCATGCAGGGCTACCACAAGCTCCCGGAAGTGACCGCCGAGACGTTCGACGAGCAGGGCTTCCTCCGCACGGGCGACATGGCACGCATCGACGACGACGGGCACGCGTTCATCACGGGGCGTATCAAGGAGATGCTGATCGTGGGGGGGGAGAACGTCTTCCCGCGCGAGATCGAAGAGGTCCTCGATTCGCACCCGTCCGTCAGCGCTTCGGGCGTCGTCGGGCTCAAGGACCCCGTCCGCGGTGAGGTCCCGGTCGCGTTCGTCCAGCTTGAGGAAGGCAGCACGTTCGACAGGCAGTCGCTCATCGACCTCTGCCGCGCGAACCTCGCGGGCTACAAGGTCCCTCGTGAGATCCGCGTGCTCGACGAGCTCCCGCGCAGCGGCACGGGCAAGGTCCTCCGGCGCAAGCTCGCCGAGCTGCTTGACGCCGAGGCGAAGGCGTGAGTTGCGCGCTCAGCGGCGTACCTCGAACATGAACTCGATCTCGACCGGCGCGCCCAGAGGCAGCGACGGGCATCCGACCGCCGCCCGCGCGTGCCGGCCGCGGTCGCCGAAGATCTCGAGCAGCAGATCGCTCGCACCGTTCGCGACCTTGGGGTGTTCGGTGAACGAGGGATCGCACGCGACGAAGCACCCGAGCCGGACGACGCGGTCGAGCCGGTCGAGCGATCCGGCCTCTGCCGCGAGCACCGCGAGCCCGTTGAGCAGGCACTGCCGGGCGCACGCGACGGCGGTCAGGAGGTCAACCTCTCCCGGCACGGCTCCCTTCGCCATCAGCTCGCCATCGACGACGGGGATCTGCCCGCTGACGACTACGAGCGAGCCAGCCCGCCGGGCGGGGATGTATGACGCGACAGGCTTGGGCGCGGCGGGCAGCGAGAGGCCCAAATCGGCCAGTCTCTTGTTCGGGTCATGGTTGGTCACGTTCGCCCTTTCCGGCAACATGGGGACACTGAGCAACGGGGGGAATCCTGGAACCGAGAACACCCTCCGCCCGGATATGCTACAGTTCACCCGTACGGGTAGAGGAGTGGTCGGCCTGCATTGATCCGATGTACCCGCACTCATTGGCGAGATTTCGCCGAGTGATTCCCTGGGCCGCACACTCGACATTTCGAAGAGACCCCGCCTCGGGCGTGGTGCGCGTTGTCGTATCACCCGGGACGCGGTCGGTGCGGCCCTCGCAGCGTGATCGCTGTCTCCCCTGAGGGCTCAACGAACAAACACACGTTCGGCGCGCGGGCGGGGGAGCCCGGGCGTCAGCTCTATTGGAGACGACTCATGAAGAGGTTCACGAAGGAACGAGCGGGCTTCACGCTCATCGAGTTGCTGGTGGTCATCGCGATCATCGCGCTGCTCATCGGCATCCTGCTGCCGGCTCTGGGCAAGGCCCGCCGCAGCGCTCAGCAGCTCAAGGACAAGACCCAGGTCCGCGGCATCATCCAGTCGATGGCGATTTTCGCCCAGCAGAACAACGACAACTACCCGGTGCCGAGCCGCCTGGACACCTCGAACTACACCATCGCCGATGGCGCGAGCTACCAGACCACGGGTGACGGGCAGTCCAAGAACAAGGACCTGACCCGCAACATCTACTCGAAGATGATCTTCGACGGCTTCATCCCGCCGGAGGTTGGCTACTCCCCGGTCGAGGTCAACGGCGGGTACGAGGAGTACACCGAATACCAGTTCGACAAGCCCGAGGGCGCGAACCAGGCCGGCGGCGAGGCCGAGAAGGCCCTGTGGGACCCGGCATTCGCCGCGACCCCGCTCGATAACGAGTACCACGAGATCAAGCCCTTGGACGATTCCCCCGGTGCCGTGAGCTCCGGTGGGTTCTCCTACGCCCACACGCCCCCGTTCGGGCGCCGCGCCGCTCTCTGGCAGAACACGTTCAACGCCGTCGAGCCCGCCGTGGGCAACCGCGGCCCGGTGTACCGCGAGGACCCGGACGACGAGCGTGGCTGGATCCTCCTCGAGGCCGCTCAGGAGAGCGACAACGACGGCACCAACGCCCAGGGCGAGAGCTCGAACACGCTCGCGTTCAACGGCAGCCGGACCAGCTGGTCGGGTGTGATGGGCTTCAACGACGGCCACGCCGCCACCCTGAACGAGCCGAACCCCGATTCCATCAGCATCACGTTCATCGGGATCGATGACTCCGAGTTCAAGACCCAGGGCGACAACATCTTCGTCAACGAGGACGACACCGACCGCTGGACCGCCAAGTCGATGGAAGACAGCGACGACTACGAGGTTAAGGGCACGGACAACAACAACTCCAACGCCTTCATGCGTCAGTACTATGACGTTGACGCCAACAACAGCCGCATCAACATCTTCCCCTTCTACGACTAATCCGTACGCCCGCGTGCAGTTCTGATTCCTGAGCGGCCCGGCACTTTGCCGGGCCGCTTTCTTTTACTCGGTCCCGGCAGCCGTAGGATGCTCCCCTTGAGCATCGCTCTGCCCATCTCGGCGACGCGGTCGCACCTTGGCGACACGATGTGGCGTGAGCTCGCGAACGCCGTGCGCGGCGACGTCCGCGTCTCGCGTCTTGAACGGATGCAATACGCGACGGACGCGTCGATCTACCAGGTCGAGCCACGCGCGGTCGTCGTTCCCGCGGACGAGGCGGACGCCGTGGCCGCGCTCGCGTGGTGTGCGCAGCACGGCGTGCCCGTCCTGCCCCGCGGTGGCGGGACAAGCCTCGCCGGGCAGTGCGTCGCCGACGCCGTGGTCGTGGATACATCCGCCGGTTGCGACGCGTTGCTCACCCTCGACACGCAGGCCCGTCGCTGCCGGGTCGGCCCCGGGATCACAATCGACCGCCTCAACGCGCTGCTCCGCCCGAGCGGCCTGCATTTCGCTCCGGACCCGTCAACAGTGCGGCAGGCCACCGTCGGCGGGTGCATCGGCAACAACGCCGCCGGCGCCCGCTCGATCAAGCACGGCCGGACCAGCGAGCATGTGCTGGGCGTGGATGTCGCGTTGCCCGGACGAGGGGTGGTGCGGTTCGATCGCGGCGCCGCGGTGCGTGATCCCGCCGCACGAGAGATCACCGACCGCGTCGCGGAGATCGTTCGGGAACACGAGACCGAGATCGTTGCACGATTCCCGAAGACCAAGCGCCGCAGCGCTGGGTATCAGCTCGATGTCGTGCTCGATGAACTCAGAAGTGCTGACTGGGACGTCGGGGGCGTCAACCTCGCGCCGCTCCTGTGCGGTTCCGAGGGGACCCTCGGGCTCGTCGTCGGCGCCGAATTCAACCTTACCCCATTGCCTGAGGACGGGGCACTCGTCGTCATCCCGTTCGCCACGCTCGACGGTGCCATCGCGGCGGTCCCGCGTTTGCTCGAGCTCGACCCGTCCGCGGTCGAACTGCTCGACGATCTCATCATCCGGCTTGCCCGCTCGAACGCCGAGCAGCGCCGGCATGTTGAGAAACTCCCGGTTCCGCCGGATGCGCCGCCGGAGGCCTACCTGTTTGTCGAGTTCCAGGGCTCGACGGGCGAGGTTCGTGAGCGTGCCGCGCAGTGCATGGAACGGCACGAGCGTGACCTCGCGACGGTGTACACCGACCCCGACGAGATCCATTCGGCGTGGGCGCTCCGCCGCGCGGGCGAGCCGCTGCTGCACGCAATCCCCGGTCACCGCAAGCCGCTCGGGTTCGTCGAAGACAACGCCGTCCCCGTCGAGCACCTCCGCGAGTTCGTCCGCCGGACGCGCGACGTGTTCACGCGGGAGGGGACCTACGGCTCGTTTTACGCCCACGCGTCCGTCGGCGTGCTCCACATCCGTCCCCTGCTCGATCTGCGCGACCCGGACGACGAGCTGCGCATGCACCGCATCGCCGCGGACGTCGCGGCGATTGCACGCGAGCTCGGCGGCGTGATGTCCGGCGAGCACGGCGACGGGCGTGCCCGCGGGCCGTTGCTCGAGTCGTACTTCGGGCCCGACGTCATGCGTGCGTTCCGCGAGGTGAAGCGGGTCTTCGATCCTCAGGGCATCCTCAACCCGGGCAACATCGTCGCGCCGGGCCCGCTCGATTCGATCTCTGGACCCACGCGTGTCCGTGCCGCCGCGAGCTCTGAGGGGACCCCCCGGCGGACCCACTTCGATCATGCACCACAGGGCGGTCTCGTGCACGCCGCGGAGATGTGCAACGGCGCCGGCGTCTGCCGATCGACGACCTCCGGCGCCATGTGCCCCGTTTTCAGGGCCACGCGGGACGAACGCCGGTCCACTCGCGGGTGGGGCAACGCGTTGCGACTCGCGATCACGGGTCAGCTCACTGACGAGCCGGGTCCGGACTGGGATCACGAGGCGACACGCAACTCGCTCTCCGAGTGCTTGAGTTGCAAGGCGTGCAAGTCCGAGTGCCCGACGAGTGTCGATATCGCCCGGCTCAAAGCGGAGTACACCGCCCAGTCCATCCGCGTTCGTGGCGAGGCATCACGCGGGGACCGGTTCTTCGGTACGTTCGATGACGCGCTCAAGTACGCCTTGCCGGTCCGCGCCATCGTGAACACCGCCTCGGGGATCCCGATCGTGCGGCGGGCCCTGGCGAAGCGGTACGGCATCGACGAGCGCCGGTCTCTGCCCAAGCTCGTCCGCCCGCTCACCCGCCGGTGGCCCAAACGAGACGGGCTCGCGTCGGATGCCCCGACGGTGGTGCTGATCGGCGACGCGTTCACCAATGCCTTCGAGCCCGAGATCGGGCTCGCGACGTGCCGGGTGCTCAACGCGCTCGGGTACCGCGTCGAGCACGTCCTGTGTGGCGACCTCGCCCGCGCGCGCATCTCCGTCGGCCTTCTCACGGACGCTGCCCGCGAGATCGATGGGTGGATCGCGCGGCTGCGCCCGTACATTGACCACCGCCCGGACGTCGCGGCGTTCGTCGTCTGCGAGCCCTCGTGCTTGTCGGCGGTCCAAGACGAGTGGGTCGCGCTCCATGTTCGGTCTTCCATCAGGCTCCGCCGGGCGCTCGCCGAGCGGTCGTACCTCCCCGAGCATTTCCTCGAACGATTCTGGGACGAACACCCGCGCCACCCGAGCTTCCGGCCGTTCGAGGGGCGCGCGGTCATGCACCCGCACTGCCACCAGCGGGCTCTCTGGGGCGCCGGCTCGTCGGCCAAGGCGCTCGCTCGGGTGATCGGCGAAGACCGCGTCGTTGTGCCCGACTCCGGATGCTGCGGCATGGCCGGCTCGTACGGGTTCACCTCAGACCGGTTCGACCTGTCGGTCAAAATCGCCGAGATGAACATCGTGCCCACCGTCAATCGGTGCGATGAGGGAGATGCCCTGCTCGCGACGGGCACCTCATGCCGGCACCAGATCCTCGACGTCACCGGGGCGCACGCGCGTCATCCCATCGAATTGATCGATTCGCTGCTCGCCGTCGGTTAGAGCGGGGGATTCACGGTCTGCGACGCGCGCTCGACGGCCGCCGCGGCACGGGCCCAGTCCACGCCCGCCGCGGATTCACGGATCAGCACGCGGTGAGCGCCCACGGGGACGATATTCTCGAGGACGTCCTCGGGGATCACGTGCCCGCGGCCGTCCATCGCCGCTGTCGCTCGTGCGGCGTGCGCGAGGGCCAGCGTCCCGCGCGGCGAGAGCCCGACCTCGATCTCCGGCTCCGACCGAGTCGCCCGCGCGATCGCGACGATGTAGTCACGAACCACGGGCTCGATCCGCACCGCATCGACGGCACGCTGCAACTCGATCACGTCGTCCGCGTGCAGCGCGGGCCTGAGCTCGTTGAGCACGGTCGTCGCCGGGCGGACGTCGAGCAGCGTCGCCTCGACCTCCGCCGCGGGGTACCCGAGTGAGATCCGCATCAGGAACCGGTCGAGCTGGTTCTCGGGCAGCAGGTACGTTCCTTCGAAGTCGTAGGGGTTCTGCGTCGCGACGACCATGAACGGGCTGCCCAGCTCGTGGACCTGCCCGTCCAGCGAGACGCGGCCCTCGCTCATCGCTTCGAGCAGGGCCGTCTGCGTGCGCGGGGTTGTCCGGTTGATCTCGTCGGCGAGCAGGATGTCCGTGAAGATCGGCCCGCGGCGGAACTCGAACGTGCCCGACTCCTGGTGGTAGACGGTCACGCCGAGCACGTCGGAAGGGAGCATGTCGGGCGTGAGTTGCAGGCGCGTGAACGCGCAATCGACACTCCGTGCCAGCGCGGACGCGAGGATCGTCTTCCCGACGCCCGGCACGTCCTCGATCAGCGCGTGCCCGCGGGCGAGCAGGCATTTGATCAGTTGATCCACCGCCGCCGGGTTGCCGAGGTAGACGCTCGAGATGGCTTGCCGCAGGGCTTCGATCTTGTCGTTCATGGGCGGCGTGGGCCTCCGTGCGTCCGGGCGGGGCGGAGTATAAGCCCTGACCGAGCCGTCGCGTTCCGGATGCCGTCGTGGGCTGGTATGCTCCGCGTTCGGTCCAGAGTCAAGATCGTGGGACGCATGAGCACCGAACCGACACGACCGAGCCAGGCACGCGAACTGGCGCGCGATCTCACCGGGGATCTCCCGTGCTCGCGTTGCCGGTACAACCTGCGCGGCATGTCCATCCGGTCCGGGTGCCCGGAGTGCGGGCTGCCCGTGCGGACCACGATCCTGATCCTCGTGGACCCGCGCGCCGACGAGTTGGTGCCGCTGTCGAACCCGAGGCTCACGGCTTGGGGCGTGCTGCTCTGGATCGGCGCGGCGTTCGGTGCGGCGCTCGGCGTGTGGTCGATGCGGCTCGCCGAGTGGGCAGACGCGCAGTACCAGATCGCGTGGCCTGTCTCAGATCTCGCTTGGGTGTCGGTTGGCATGCTCGTCCTGTCGGCAATCGGGGCAACGGTCCTCGTGCGTCCGTACGCCTCCGTGCCGCGCCCGCGGGTCGTGTCCGCGGTGCTCGGCGTCGTGCTGTACGTCCCGCTGGTCGTTGTGTTCCACCGCATACACCTCGTGCTCGATGCGTCTGGCAACCAGCCGTACACATCGAGCGTCGGGTTCTCAGAAGAGCGCACCGCGTGCCGGCTCGTTTTCGCGATCCTCGCGATGGCGATGGTGCTCATGCTCCGCCCAGCGGCGCGCCACCTCGCGGCGCGTTCGTTTATCTTCCGCACCGGGCAGATCGACCGGCAGTCCATGCTCGCGATGATCGGCGCGTTTGTCGTCGGCGCGGTGGGTGATGCGCTGCGTCTGATTTTTTCGCCGACCCCGGGCGACTGGGTCTCGCTTCTCTCGATCTCGCTCATTTCGCTCGGGGGGTTCCTGCTCACGATGGGGCTGTTCGCTGCGTTTGTGGACACCCTGCGCCTTCGCACGGTCCTCGCGAACGAGCAGGTGAAGCTGACGGATATCCTCGAGAGCAACGCCGAACGCGCGAGCCGGACCTCGGGGGCCGACACGTGAACGATGCCGAGCGCGACCGGTTCGACGAGATGGTCGCCGACGCGATCGATCGGCTCCCTGATCGGTTCGCCGGCGTGCTCGACGAGCTTCAGATCATCGTGCTCGACGAGCCCGACGATCGCATGCTCGCCGACCTCGGCATGACGCGCGACCAGGCACCCGAGCTGTGCGGGCTCCACACAGGGACGGCGAACACCGAACGCTCCATCGAGGACGAGGCTCTCCCGACCCAGATCCATCTCTTCCGGGTCGGCATCCTCACCGAGGCCGGCGGGTGGGACCCCGCTGACGCCCACCGCCGCGTCCGCGAGGAGATCCGGGTCACCCTCCTCCACGAGATCGGGCACCAGATGGGGCTCGAGGAGGACGATCTCG
>JAUHXM010000075.1 GCA_030426605.1 Phycisphaerae bacterium
CCCAGCTCATCCGCGAGGGCACCGAGCGGGCCGAGCGCGCGTCCAACGCCTGAATCTCACGAGATCGCGTGCGCCGGCGGCGGCGTCTCGTCGCCGATCTTCTCGCGCTTGGGCTCGTCCGACACGTCGTCCACGCTCGTCAGGAACATCTCCTCGCCGATCAAGGCCTGCAGGTGCACGGGGCGCCCCCAGATCCGCCGCAGCGCGCGCAGGACTTCCACGGACTTGTCCGCGTCCACCTCGAACCCGTTGAACTCGTGGGCGAGATACAGCTCGCCCCGGTTCAGGTAGTTCGCGTCCGCGACGTGGATGAAGGGCTGGCCCATGTTGGTCAACCGATACAGCAGCGTCTGCTTCACGCGGTCGAAGTCTCGGCTGACGATCTTCACCTCGCCCGTCCGCGGGTCGCGCGCGTGTTGATACATCTGATGGCGTTCCACGAATTCGGGCGTCAGGAACTCGTCGATGAAGTTCACGTCGTTGTAGATCCTGCGGATCTCGAAGATCTTGTCACGCCCCTTCATCGATTTGTCGTCGAACCGCTCGCGCTCGCCGATACCGCCCAGGCGATCCCACGCGGGCCCGTGCTGCCCGGCGTCCCACCGGCGCTCGATGTCCTTGAACAGTTCAACGCCGATCTTGTACGGGTTGAACCCGCCGGGCGCCATGTGCACCACGCCCGAGTGCTGCTCGGCGTAGTCGATGATCTCCGCGTCTTCGAGGAAGTGCTCCGTCATCAGCTTGGAGTGCCAGTATGTCGCCCACCCCTCGTTCATGACCTTGGTCATGCCCTGGGGCGCGAAGTAGTACGCCTCGTCGCGCACGATGCCGAGGACGTCCGACTGCCAGTCCTCGAGCTTCGCGTGGCGCAGCAGGAAGAGCAGCACGTCCCGCGTCGGACGCCGCGGGAACCGCGCCAAGTCCGCCGCGGCCTTCTCCGCGAGCTCCTTCTTCTGCCGCTCCATCTCCTCGCGCGGGTTGATGAACGGGTCCATCGACTCCTTCGCGGCGTACCGCTCGGGCTCCGGGGGCTTGCCGAAGTCCTCCCCGTCGTCACGCTCGACGAAGGCCGAGTGCGGGTCGATCAGGTGCTCGATCGCGAGGCAGTCATCGAGGAACCGCTCGACCCGCTCCTGCCCCTGCCGTTCGATGTGCCGGCGGACGCGCGTCGCGTGGTTCGCCATCCGGTCGATCATGTGCCGGTCGGTCTTGGAGAACCAGAAGTTGCACTTGAAGAAGTCCGAGTGCCCGTAGACGTGCGCCATCACGAGCTTTTGATCCGTGACCGAGTTGGACTCCTGCAGATACGCGTACGAGGGGTCGTTGTTGATGACCATCTCGTAGATGCGGCCCATGCCGTAGGCGTCGCGCTTGGAGAGCTTTTCGTATTCCATCCCCCAGCGCCAGTGCGGGTAGCGGATGGGGAACCCGCCGTACGCAGCGATCTGGTTCATGGTGTCGAAGTCGAGCACCTCGAACACGACCTCGAAGAAGTCGAGCCCGACCTCGGCCGCCTTCGCCTTGATCCGCTCCATGTGCGCCCGGAGCTCGGGGGTCAGGTCGGTGTTGTGCATCGTCGGCGGCATGGGGGTCTCCACGCTTCACCACGGCAAACCGCCGCGGAATCCCCAATCTCTCCTATGTTGCCATCGGGCCAATGTGCGCGCGAACTTTGCTCACGCCCCATTGAGCCCTATACGCCGGCACGGTAGCTTGGGCTCCCCTTTCCGGAGCCCGACCGTGCCACAACTCAGAATATTGATCGTGCCGCTGCTCCTTGCCACCCCCGCGCTGGCCGACCTGGGCGACGAACTGCACACCCTGGAGAGCGCGACAGCCAGCTTCCAGTACGGCCAAGGCCTCGGGTCCAGCGGCACAACCCTCGTGGTCTATGACCCGCCGCTCGCCGGGCTGCAGTCCTACGACGCCTCGTCGGGCACGCCACTCGGCGTCATCGGGGGCGGCCCGCTCCCGGGCGTGACCAGCTTCTACAAGACCGCGATCTCCGGCTCCGTCGCCGTCGTCGGTGCGATCCACGCCGTCGCAGACGAGATCGACTCGGGCGCGGCCTACGTCATCGACGCCGGGACGGGGAATCTGCTCCACACGCTGACCCCCGACGACGCCGCCAACGACGACAACTTTGGCGTCGCCATCGACGTCTCGAACAACCGAGCGGTCGTCGGCTCATACCGAAGCAACAGCGGCCGCGCCTACATCTTCGACACCACGACGGGCCAGCAGATGCACGCCCTCGACCCCGACCCCGGTACGCCGGCCCCGCACGGGTTCGGACGCGCGGTCGCGATCACCGCCGACGTCGCGCTCGTCGCGGCGTCAGCCGAAAGCCCCCCGGCCGTCTACATCTTCGATCTCGCGACCGGGCAGCAGATCGGGAAGCTCACCCGCCCCGGCGGGCTCGGCGCAGCGCTCGCCGCCCACGCTGACCGGGCTGTGGTCGCGCACGACAGCATCCGCGATCCGGCGCTCTACGACATCTCCGACCCCGCGAACCCCGCGCTCATCACCACGCTGGTCCCCGCCGCCCCCTACGGCACGGTCGGAACCAACACATACGACCGCACCCCCTACGCCATCGACGAGAACGCGGTCGTCATCGGCGCCGACTACGAGCGATCACTCAGCGGCGTCGCCCACCTCTTCGATGCGCATACGGGCCACTACGCCACGACCTTCGTCCCCTCAGACCCCGACGCGAGCCGCGCGGGGTACTCCGTCGCGGTGTCCAACGGCGTCGCGCACGTCGGCTCGCACGGCGCCGTCTACACCTTCGACGCGAGCATCGTGCCCTGCAACCCCGCGGACCTCGCCAGACCGTTCGGCACCCTCAGCGTGGATGACATCGACGCCCTCGCCGCCGCGTTCCTCACGGCCGACCTCGCCGCCGACTGCGATGCCAACGGGCTGCTCAACGTGGACGACATCGACTGCTTCGTCACCGCCTTCCTCGCCGGGTGCCCCTGACCCCCCGTTCAAGCCACTCCCAGAAATCTCGGAAATGACTCAGATTTGAAGCTGGGTGAGGTACGCTCTGAACAGCGGCGGTCCTGCTCCGACCGCCGGGCCGCCCGGACGCATTCCCCCGTCCAAGGAGCGACCAATGCGCCATATCCCGACCATCGCGGCCCTGATCGCCGCGGCGATATCCCTGTTCGCCGCCGCCCACGCCCACGCCGGCGACACCCCCTACTACCGCACCACGCCCCCCGGCGCGATGAGCCCCTCCACGCCCGGCAGCGGGTGGACCAACGGCTCCTCGCCCTTCTCCGTCACGCTCGCGCCGGGCGCCTCGCTCTGGATCGCGCTCGAGAACCAGGTGGACAACAACGAGAAGAAGATCGTCACACTCAAGGTCAACCAGGTCGTCGGGTTCCCGGGACACCCGACCAGCACCCGCTATCTCAAGCCCAAAGAGTTTGTCGCCGTCGGCGGCACGCAACCGCCCAACCACGCGCCGCATGCATCGAAGAACGCCAACGAGTTCCTCGCGAACCCTCCCTACCGCGACCTCCGCCTCGTCTTCGACCCCTGCCCCGAGTGGGAATACATCCGCTTTGAAAACATCGACAGCAACCCGGGCATGTTCAGGCTCAACGCCGCCGCGACCAGCGCCTGCGGCAAGCCCGACCGCGCGCCGGTCCCGCCCGAGGCGCTCCCGTCGGACACCCTCGACGTCCTCTCCATGACGCTCGGCGTCCCCGGGCAAACCGTCAACCCGCAGCGCATCACCGAGATCGTGATCATCCCCGAACTCGTCGAGATGGACCTCGCATCCGCCGCGCCCATCGCCGTCAACCCCGGCACCGGCAACTGGACCCCCGCCCCCACCTTCATCACCCCCTTCGGCGATCCCCGCCCCCAGGGCGGCTTCCACTGGACCTCCGACGGCTTCGGCATCACCCCGCTCGATCCGTTCGACCTTTCCGTCTCCATGCACGGCATCGCCGACGCGCGCTACGAGCTCTTCGCCTTCGACGCCGACCTCGGCGAATGGCAGACCTACATGATCGACCTGCTCGGCGTCCCCTGGTGGGAAACCTGCGACCTCTACTCGATCAACAACACCGACACCGCCATCGGCCAGGGCGGGTGGGAAGGCTGGGACGACGACCCCGCCTTCGACGCCCCCATCACCAACGCCCAGCCGCACTCCCCGCCCAACTCGATCGAGATCAAGGACAACGCCGACCTCGTCCGCGAGTTCGAGGGTGCCGACTCGGGCTTCTGGACCTTCGAGTGCTGGCAGTACATCCCGTCCGATTTCGCGTCCGGCGGCGCCGGCACCTTCGCCGGCTCCTACTTCAACATCCTCAACACCTACAACGGCACCGACCCCGCCACCCTGTGGTCCGTCCAGATGCAGTTCGACTCCAACGACGGCCTGCTCAAAGTCTTCCACGGCGACGGCCTCAACACCGTCCCCGTCCCATTCGACACCGACCGCTGGGTCAAGATCCAGGCCGACGTCGACCTCGAGAACGACTGGACTGAGATCTACTACGACGACGAGCTCGTCACCGAATACGCATGGACCGGCGGCGTGCTCGGCGACGGCGGCGGCGCGCTCGACATCGCCGCCGTGGACCTCTACGCGCAAGGCTCCACCTCGATCTTCTACGACGACCTCGTGCTCGTCCCCGTCCTCACCCACTGCCCCGCCGACCTCGCCCCGCCCTACGGCACGCTCAACATCGACGACATCGACGCCTTCGTCACTGGCTTCATCGCTGGCGACCTGGACACCGCAGACTGCGACGGCAACGGATCGCTCAACATCGACGACATCGACTGCTTCGTCGCCGCCTTCCTCGACGGGTGCCCCTGAAGCGCCCCGCCCGCTCGGGCAACACCCGCGACGAGGCTTGGAGAAAACACCCGCTTCTTCTATCCTCTCTCTCCCAAACAGGACCGGAGAGAGACCCATGACCCGCTACGCCCTCGCCCTCGCCGTGCTCGCCGCCCCCGCGCTCGCCCAGACCAACCGCTACTGGGTCGAACCCATCGTGGACGCTTGGGACGACGCGTCCAACTGGTCGCTCACCCCGAGCGGCCCCGCCGGCGGCGGGCTCCCCATCTCCGGCGATGACGCCTACTTCACCACACGATCCATCTGCTTCTACACCGGCCCGGGCGTCTCCCCGGCCCCCGTCTTCGACGGCGTCATCCTGCAGGGCACCGGCTCGGGCACCACCCAGCTCCTCATGAGCGCCGGCACGCTCGAGACCGGCGCGCTCTCCGTCGGGCACAACGGCCCGCGCAACGAGGTCCACATCTCCGGTGGCACACTCACCGCCGCCCTCCTCTCCGTCGGGCTCAACGGCGGCGAGGGCACCTTCACCGCGCTGTCCGCCGCCCAGGTCAACGCCTTCAACGTCAAGGTCGGCGCGGGCGACGCAACCGGCACCCTCGACATCGAGGGCGGCGACTTCGACTTCCACCGCATCGACGTCTCCACCACAAACTTCGTTGGCTCGGGCACCGGCGTGGGCGCCCTCAACATCACCGGCGGGCGCGCCCAAGGCAGCTCGATCTACCTCGGCATCGACGGCCCCGCCACCCTCGACCAGTCCGCGGGCGACCTCGAGGTCTCCGTCATCCTCGCCATCGGGTACGACCCCGCCCCCTCCGTTCACACCCAGTCTGACGACGCCGTCCTCGATGTCTACGGCCAGCTCTCCATCGGCAACGGCATCGACGGCCACGGCATCTTCCGACACACCGGCGGTTTCTCCAACATCAACGAACTCGTCATCGGCAAGGGCGAGAACACCACCGGCGCCCTCGAGTTCACCGGCGGCGTCATGGGCGCCAACACCGCGTGCGTCGGCGCCGAAGGCGAAGCCTCCGTCACCCTCGACGGCGGCGGGTTCTACCCCGACACCCTCACCATCGGCGAGTCCGTCGTCGCCGCACCACGCCCCCAACGCGTCACCGTCCGCGCCGGCACCCTCGGCGCCGGTACCATCGCCGTCGGCCTGGGCAGCGGCACACAGGCCCACCTCGACGCCTTCGGCGGCACCATCAACGCCCAGCACATCGCCGTCGGCGCCGACTCCGGCGCCACCGGCACCCTCTCCGCCACCGCGCCCTCAGGCGCCGCCATTAACGCCGACCGCGTCACCATCGGCGAGCTGGGCAACGGCACCCTCTCGCTCGACCTGGGCGCCACCATCGACACCCCACTCCTCGAAATCGGCGGCAGCCCCACCCACAGCGCCAATGCCTTCATCTACGGCGGCACCCTCCGCGCCGACACCATCGACGTCCGCCCCGACGACAGCACCGACGATCAGCTCACCATCCAAAACGGGCTCATCATCACGAGCGATCTCAACATCGCGCCGAACGCCAGCGTCCTCATCGCGGGCGACCCGGGCCTCGACGCCCGCATCTCCGACATCACCAACGGCGGCGACCTCACCTTCAACGGGATCTTCGGCGTCCTCTCCGGACCCTTCCTCGGGCCCCCCTTCAACACCCGCCTCCTCGGCACCATCACCAACAATGGCACCTTCCGCAGCCGCACCACGATCTCCACCGAGGCCCTCGCGATGTCTCTCGTCAACAACGCCCAGACCGACGTGCTCACCGACGATGTCTGCGTCGTCATGGGCTTCGTCACCAACACACCCACGGGCACGATCTCCGTCAGCCGCACCTCGCCCATCGCCTCGGGCATCCTCGATGTGCGCTCCACCGCCGGGCTCATGAACCAGGGCCTCATCGAGCTCGACGACGGGCAGCTCGCGGCGCCCAACGGCGCCGTCACCAACGACGGCACCATCGCCGGCTTCGGCGAGATCCACGCCCCCGTCGTCAACAACGCCCAGATCAACCCCAGCATCTCCGAGCCCGCCGAAACCCTCCACATCACCGGCGGGCTCACCTGTGCCCCGAGTTCCATCCTCCGGTTCGTCGTCACCACCTCGGGCAACACCACCATCGCACTGCCAGCCGGCGACGTCGCGCTCGACGGCGCCATCAACATCGCCTTCGCGTCCGACGTTCCCCTCCCCGCGCACCAGACCGAGTACGAGCTCATCCGCTGCGACGCGGGCACGATCACCGGCGCCCCCGCGAGCACCGCCGTGCTCGGCTACCCCTGCGAGATTGTTGTCGAACCGACACGCGTCATCGCACGCTCGCTCCGCTGCAGCCCCGCCGACGTCGTGGCCCCGTACGGCGCGCTCAATCTCGATGATGTGGACGCCTTCGTCGCCGGGTTCCTCGCCGGCGGGCTGATCGCCGACTGCGACGCGAACACAAACCTCAACCTCGACGACATCGACTGCTTCGTCGCCGCCTTCCTCGCCGGGTGTTCATAAGCCGATCGGGGGCCGTCCCACAACCGGGCGGATCCGTCAGCGGAACATACCAGTGACCTCCTCGTGGGAGAGCAGGAGGGCACATGCATCGCCGACTGACCGCCGTCATCGCCGCCGCCGTTGCCGCGCCCGTGCCCGCCCAGTTCGTCGAGCCCACCACCCTCATCCACAACTGGCCCGGCGAATCCGCCAACGACCAGTTCGGGTTCATCAACCGAAACCTCGGCGATCTGGACCTCGACGGCATCAACGACATCGGTGTCGGCGTCCCCGCTCGCGACGAAGCGGGCACCGACGCCGGCAAGGCATACGTCTATTCCGGCGCGACCGGGGTCCTCATCCGCTCGCACCTCGGGCCGACCCCGGGCATCGGGTTCGGGTACGAGATGGGCGGCGTGGGCGACCTCAACGCATACGGTTACCCCGACTTTGCGATTTCATCCCTCACCAACGGCGGCAGAAGCAACCCCCAACGCGGGCGCGTCTACGTCATCGCGGGCGACCCGGAGCCCCTCTGCGCCGCCGACTGCGACGCGAACGCGATCCTGAACGCCGACGATCTCGATTGCTACGTCGCCGCATTCCTCGCGACCAATCTGATCGACGCCGACTGCGATACGAACGGCCTGCTCAACCTCGACGACATCGGCTGCTTCGTCGAAACATACCTCAGCGGGTGCGGCTGACGGCCCCTTGATCCCGGCCGCCGGATCTGCGACCGTGGTGGCATCGCCCGCGCCAGCATGCGGGCGCCGGAGGACCCGCCATGCCTCGCCGCCACGCCGCGCTCGCCGCCATGTTCCTCACCCCCCCCGCCCTCGCCCAATCCACCAACCCCGCGCTCTTCGTCGCCAACCAGGGCAACCTCGAGGGCAGCGTCTCGAGCTTCCTCGTCAACGCCGACGGCACGCTCACGTTCGTCAGCCGCGTCATCACCGGCACCCGCACCTCCATCTCGAATCCCTGCCCCGGCTGTAATCCCTACGCGATCAGCATCTCGCCCAACGGCCGCTGGCTCGCGACGAACCACGCCTCGGGCAACGCCGGCGAGCAGGTCACCGTCTACGAGATCTCCGACGAAGCGGAGGTTGCCGTCGCGGCCGTCCTCCCCCTCGCCCAAGGCGGGCTCGACATCCTCTGGCTGCGCGACGACCTCCTCGCCGTGCCCATCACGGACTCCTCGGGCGCGAACGCCATCCACCTCTACGACTGGGACGAGACCACCCAGACACTCTCCTTCGCGACGACGACCGCCGCAGGCTCGTTCCTAACCTCCATCGACGTCCACCCCTCGGGCCAGTGGCTCTACGCCAACGACTCGTTCGCGAACACAGTCCGCGTGTTTGAGATTTCGGGCAACTCGCTCGCGCTCGTGCAGACGCTGGGCATCCCTGTCTTCGGCACGCAAGTCGCCGTCACGCCCGACGGACGATTCCTCTACGCCGCGGGCGGCATCAGCGCCGGCGGCTCCGCGTTCGCCGGCTACGCCATCAGCGCCGTCGACGGCTCGCTCAGCGCACTCCCCGCGAGCCCCTTCGACTCCTCGGGCGCATCACCCAAGGGCTTCGCCTTCAGCCCGGACAGCACGCGCCTCTTCGTCTCCCACGGCACCGACGCCACCATCCGATCCTTCACCCTCGACCCCGAATCCGGACTGCCGACGTACACCGGAGAGTTCTTCGACGTCGGCCTGCAGGGCACGCTGCAGGGCATGGCGACGCTCGACGACCGCCTCTTCGCATGCGATAACTCCAGCGCCATCGACGGCATCGCCGGCGTCTACTCGTTCGATATCGACCCGACCGGGGACCCCGTCCCCGTCGCCGGCGCACCGTTCAGCACCCAGGGCATCAGCCCGCACGACGTCGTCGCATGGGCGGGCGCCACCGCGTGCTTCGCCGACTGCGACGCCAACGGCACCGTCAACACCGACGACATCGACTGCTTCGTCGCCGCCTTCCTCGCTGCCAACCTCGCGGGCGCCGACTGCGACGCCAACGGCATCCTCAACCTCGACGACATCGAGTGCTTCGCCGACAACTTCCTCGCCGGCTGCCCATGACCTACGCGACTAGGTGTACAGTCCCGCACCGACGCAGATCCGAGGTTTCCACGCACACTCCGCAACGCTGACGCGAGTGTGCCCCCCGTACGTGGGAGTACCCCGATGCGACCCTTCGCCCCGCACGCCATCGCCGCCCTCGCCTTCCTGTCGGCCCCCATGGCCTCCGCTCAGAACGCCGGCGAGCTCCTCTGGCGATACGAGATCGAACACGGGTTCCTCGAGAATTCCCCCACCGTCGCCCCCGACGGCACGCTCTACGCCTGCGACACGACCGGCCGGCTCTATGCCATCAACCCCGACGGCACCGAGCGATGGACCGCCGACGCCCTCCACGGTCAGCCCGGCAACGGGGACGAGGGGCCCGTCGCCGTATTCGCTGACGGCACCGTGCTCGTGCCCGTGAACCCCCTCGGAAACCCGATCGAACTCGTCGCGTTCAACCCCGATGGCACGCTCAAGTGGACCCGAACGTTCTCTGACGCGATCTCCTGGTTCGCCGGCCCCAGCATCGGACCCGACGGGCTCGCGTACGCCGCGGCGAGCGGACCCGACTCGGACGACCAGGTCCTCGCGATCGACTCCGCCGGATCAGTCGCGTGGTCCACGCGAGCCGAGCCCAACCTCTACGAAGAGAACCCGATCGGCAGCCACATCGCCTTCGCGCGCGATGGCGCCCGCGATGTCCTCGCGTTCCACTGTGATCAGAACGGCCGCGGCGGCCTCTTCGGGTTCGGCACGAACGGCACGCAGGACTTCGAGGTCTTCGTCAGCTCCGTCAACGCCCCGTTCATGCAGCACCTCCAACTCCAGGTCGCATCGGATTACCTGGCAGGACGCTTCTACATGACCGCGTTCGGCATGGGCTCCGCGTGGGGCATGACCGCGTTCGAGGCCGACGGCTCGGTCGCGTGGCGCTACGACCCGTACATCGCCTCCGAGGCCACCGCCCCCGCGGTCGGTCCGGACGGCGCCGTCTTCCTCGCGTGGGACCTCCACTACCTCGGCGCCGTCGAGCCCAACGGTTCAGAACGCTGGCAGATCTTCGACGACGTCCCCTTCCGCGAGCCCCCCGCGGTCCACCCCTCGGGCGATTTCATCGTGCTCGTTGGGTCGAGCTTCGGGCAGTCCGGACGCATCGAGGCGTTCGACGCCCACTCCGGCAACTCGATCTGGACGACGCCGTTCACGCTCCCCGTCGCCGGCACCGTGTACCCATCGGGCCAGCCCGTCTTCTCCAACGACGGCGCCGCCGTCTACGCCGGGTCCTCCGTGTTCAGCAGCGCGGACGTCGGATCGTACATCTACGCCTTCGCCGCAACGGACATCGCGCCTTGCTTCGCCGACTGCGACGCCAGCGGCACGCTCAACATCGACGACATCGATTGCTTCGTTAACGCGTTCGTCTCGGGCGATCTGGGAAGCGCCGACTGCGATTCGAGCGGCACGCTGAACGTGGACGACATCGACTGCTTCGTCGCCAGCTTCGTCGCCGGGTGCGGCTGAACCGATCACTCACCCCACCAGCCCGAAAAAAACCAGCGCACTCGCGAGCGTGATCACCCAGCACGCGCTCGCAACCGCCGCCCGCGCCCACCCCGCGCGCCGCCGGAACCACCCACGCCCACGCAGCAGCGCCAACAGCGCCGACCCCTGCACCATGAATCCCACCACCAGCGGCACCATCGCCACCGCCGAGGGCGCAAACCCGCTCACGAGCTTCATCCACCCGAAGTACGCCAGCAGCAGCACCTCGAACCCCACGCCGCACGACAGCCCCACCACCGCCACGATCCAGGCCCCGAGCCTCGGGTCCACAAGATTGACCCGCAACGCCAGCTGAAGATCACACTCCGGGCAACGAGCATTGCGCAGCCCGTGCAGGTCGTACCCGCAGTTCGGGCACGAGACATGCCGGTCCGCGAGGAACTCGACCAGCGCGTCGGTGTCACTCACACCACCACCCGCACCGACTTCACGCCAGTCTTCGCAACGCCCACGTACGTCGCCTGCCCACCCCCGCGCAACCACGCCTCCAGCCGGTAGCGAACCCCCGCGTCCGCCGCCTTCACCGTCACCACCCCGCGCTTCGCGTGGACGAACACGACCCGCTCGCTGAACTCATCGGGCACCACGGCCTCCCACGCATCGGCCGCCGCCTCCTCCGCGTCCGTCCGCCGACGGATCCCCCGCGTCAGCCGATCGACCTCAGCCCCGACGCCCGGCTCACGGTCCGGCCGGACGCGGTACCCCTGCACCCGCTCCACCCGCGCCGCCGCCTCATCGTCTTTCGCCTTCTGCCCGCTCATACGACGAGCGTACCGCGCCCAGGCACCACGCTCAGCGGGTTGCGCGAACGTCCTGCCCGTCGAGCCCATCAACCGTGTGCCGAACGACAAGCCCCCGCACCGACCCCCCACTGGTTTCGTGCGTCTCGTCCGGCGCGCGATCACCTTCGCGGTAAGGCTCGGTCAGCGACCCTTCGTCGACACGCCCAGCCCCCCCATCGGCGCGCCCGATCAGAGACCGCCGCGCCTGCCGACCCGCCTCATCAATCAGAACCCCCTTGCGCTCGGGCATCGCAACCCCGTACACCCGCTGGGCGTTCCATTGCGCCCGCCCCTCCTCCCGCAGCCCGTATCGCCAGTAGTCCGGGTCCGTGATGCACGTCGAGGAGTAGTAGTACGTCGTTTCCCAGACGCTGCCCCCCGACGACCACGGCGAAAAGAGCGACCCCGACCCCAATGGCGTGTAGCCCTCACCCGCCAACCCGATCGGCCAAGACAAGTAAATATCGAAGAACCGCACATCGACCGCGACCCCCTCCGCCTCGATCCGCGTCTGGTTCACGCCCGGGTCCGTCAGAAACGGCCACGCTTCATCCCAATCCCCCGCATACGACTGCATCGCAGCCACATGCTGCCGCAAGTCGGACGCCGACCGTGCGTCACGCCCCCGATCCCGGACCGCCTTCCCTCCCGGGATGGTGATCGCCACGATCACGCCGACCACGACCAGCATAACCAACAGCTCCACAAGCGTCAGCCCGTGCGCTCTCGACCGCCAGACCATCAGGATTCCCCACCCAATCACGTCTCGCCGCGAGACCGCGGAGCCGCCGCCATCGCGCCGAACCCCGCGAGCACGATCAGCACCGCATTCCGAACAAAGAGCCCGTACGCCTGATCACGCGCATGCTCCCAAGCAAGCAGCGTTCCGAGGCAGTTGCAGTCCGGGGGACTCGCAACAACCCAATGCGCCCCGTAGACGCCCGTGAACAGACCAAGCAGCCCAACCGCCAGCCATCCCACAACCCGTCGGCGGACGCCGAGCCACCACGCCAAACCAAGCCCCAGCTCAACCGCGGGCACCAAGACCGCAAGGACCGGGTGCAACCCCGACGGAACCAACTCCCAGGTCTCGAGTGATCGTCGAAATGCCTCGTGATCCACGAGCTTCGCACACGCGGCCACCACCAACGCGGTATGGACCACGTACCCGCATCCGAGGCCGACGAAGCGAATCAAAACCTACGCCACGCCACCACCGGCGCAGCTCTGGTAGCCAACCGGCTGCGCGCACGGCGTGATGTACTGGATGATCGCGCCCTGGCATCCGAAAGGATCCCCAGTATCAACGTAGATCCTCTTGCGGCACAAGGCGTCCCAAGAGCTGATCGGCGGCTCAGTCCCCGTCTCGTTGAACCCCACATCCCGGTACCACGGGCAGGACGGATTCACAAGCATGACCGCCGCGGGGCAGCCCGCGTCGCTTCCGCCGGGCGCACACGCCGTGTCCTGAATCGTCACAAAGCAATCAGGCGGCTGTTGCCCCTGACCAAAGGTCGCTGCGCCGATCGCACCCGTCGCCGCAAATACATAAACCGCCAATCGTTGGTGTGCTCTACAACGCATTCGTCGCTCCTGATTCTGCGCCCGCAGCGAGAAGCCGCCCCCGTTAGCTGCTCCCGCCACGCCGCATCGCCAACCGAATCACGACCAGGGTGACCACTGCGGCCACAACGATCGCCACGACACGTGTCGTTCTCTGCACCGATGACCCTGTCTCGGACGGCGACCGCAGCTGTTCCGGGATCGGAACCTCCAGTCGTTCGTTCTGCCCCTCACCGCCCGACGCATACGACTGCACGCCGCTCGCGTAATCCCAAACACCGATGGAGTCGGGCAACTCGCCCCGCACAGCGTCCGCTTCACCGGCACGCGGCGCGATCAGAACAGCGTCCAACTGCGCTTCGGTCACGGCCGTGATTGACAACAACGACAAAGTCCGATTCACCAATCCGGCAGGCGACAGCGTGCGCATCACGACCGGAAAGGACGTGCCACCCTCCGGGATCCCGTCCCACCCCTCGAACGAACGCCCATACCCCGCCCGGCTGTTCAGCGAACCCGGCAACGTGACAACCTCAGATCGCTCGACGACGATGCCCTCACCCGACTCGTCAAACGACCCCCGGAACTCGAAGACGGCCTCGCCGGAACGATCCGACATCCGGGCCAACCAGGAACCTTCCGACTCCTCCACCGACACCAACTCGCAACCAAACACCAGCGCGTCGGAAACACCCCCCGTGAGCAACGCATTCAGGTCGCGTGCCATCACATCGAACGCCGACTGATAATCACGCCCCGGCGGCGGGCGGCTCGCGCTCGGAACCAAGGCGATCTCGAGTGAGTCTGCCAACCCCCAGGACGACGAACCATCGACTGCGCAATCGAAGTACGAACCCTCCGAGTCCTCGCAAAGCCGCCAACGATCGGCCCCGCCGAACCAAAGCGACGAACGAGTCACGCCTGCGTCCTCATCCGGCGCGGCGCGCTCGCTCATCGCTTCATCAATCTTGAGACGCAGCGCGTACGCATCCTTAGTGTCACGGCTTCGTCCGCTCGCGCGCGACTCCGCGACTTGCCGGACCAAACCAAGGTCGATCCAACTCTCCAACTCGACCCGGGTTCCTTCCGGAATGGCCCCGTTGGTCGCCCGCTCCACAAGCTGAGCAAACTGCTCCGAGGCACTCCCCGGATCCGCCGATACGCACGGAACCCACCAGACCCCGCATAGCACCAGGATACATTGCAACAAACGCACGCGGCTATGTCTAACATATGAACGGGACACCCAACAACCCTCATTGTTAGAATGGTCGATTTTTTCGCCCCCCCAACCACCTCCCCGGTTTCGGTGGCGACACGAGTCGGCGCACGGGCTACGCTACCGACCCATGTCCGTCGCCATCCAAATCGACCAGATCGTCAAGGTCTTCGGCTCCGGCCAGGCCGCCGCCCGCGCCGTCGACGGCATCTCCCTCGACATCGAGCCCGGCGAGCTCTTCTTCCTCCTCGGGCCCTCCGGGTGCGGCAAGACCACCCTCCTCCGCATGATCGCAGGGTTCAACGACCCGACCTCCGGCAAGATCAAGTTCGGACGCGACAACGCCTGGAAGGACGTCACCCACACCCCCCCCAACAAACGCAACACCGGCATGGTCTTCCAGTCCTACGCCCTCTGGCCCCACATGACCGTCGAGGCGAACGTCGCGTTCGGGCTCGGCGTCCGCAAGGTCCCCGCCGACGAGAAAGCCCGCCGAGCCCTCGAAGCCCTCCGCGACGTCCAGATGGAGGCCTACGCCAAGCGCAAACCCAACCAGCTCTCCGGCGGGCAGCAACAACGCGTCGCCCTCGCCCGCGCGCTCGTCATCCGACCCGACGTCCTGCTGCTCGACGAGCCCCTATCGAACCTCGACGCCAAGCTTCGAAACGACCTTCGTCTCGAAATCCGCCGCATCTGCAAAGACTCCGGCCTCACGACGATCTACGTCACCCACGACCAGAAAGAAGCCCTCTCGATGGCCGACCGCATCGCCCTTCTGCGCGACGGCAGGGTCGTCCAGCTGGGCTCGCCCCGCGAGCTCTACCGCGCCCCAAACTCACGCTTTGTTGCGGAGTTCCTGGGCGAGACAAACCTCATCAGCGCCACGATCTCATCACACCTTGATGGTGATATGACATTAGATTCTGACGCCGGCACGATCGCCGCCCGCGCCCACACGCACGCCCCAACCGACCAGGGCGCGAGCGTCCTGTGCTCGCTGCGCCCCGAAGCGCTCAAGCTCAGCGCACCGGGCACGCCCGGCTCCCTCGCCGGCACCGTCGCCGAGACCACCTACCTCGGCGAGACCGCCCACCACCTGATCGACCTCAAGGGCCACCCGGGCGTCAAGGTCTCCGAGCTCAACCCCCTCGGTGCCGCCTCCACGCACGCAGAGCTCAAGCCGGGCGACCCCGTCGCGGTCTCCATCGACCCCGCCGACGTCGTCGTGCTCGCCCGCGATTAGCCCGCGACCCCCAACTCGTACTCCATCACCACCGGGAAGTGGTCCGAGTCGTTCATCAACCCCGCGCCCGTCGGGTACACCCACCCCCGCGAGCGCACCGCGCACGACCGCACCGCGATGCCGGACTCCGCCAGGTTCGCGTACACATAGTCCAGCCGCTGCAGCTTGGGCACCCCGTCCGGGTCGAAGTGCTGCGCGAGCTTGTTCGTGTACCGGTTGAGCGTGTACCCGGGATCGATCGGCTTCTGATCCGCCGGGTGCACGGATCGGAACACATCCGCCATCCCCGCGTCCTCAAGCATCTTGTTGATGACCCGGTACTCGCTGGTCGCCCACCCCCAGCCCTTCGCCTCGCCGATCACGTTGAAGTCGCCGCACAGGATGACCGGCTGGCCCTTCCACCCGTGCTTCTGCTTCTGCTCGTGGATGAGCTGGATCACCTGGCGGAACTGCTCCTTCCGGACCTG
>JAUHXM010000076.1 GCA_030426605.1 Phycisphaerae bacterium
CTGTTGAAGTGATCGGGTACGCCGTCGCCGACGAGCACCCGGTCAGCACCCCGTTGCACACCGCCCCGAACGACTGCGTGGGACCGTCCGCGACGGCGTACCCGATCACTTCAACAGTGTAATCGCCGGGTGCGGGCGCGTCTATGACGACCTGCTCGATGTTGTTCAGCGCGTCGCGCACGGTGCGGACAGCGGGCGCGTTTGGGTCGCTGGGGTCGAGCGTCCAGGGGAAATGGACGCCGCCGGCAGGGTCGATCACGCGGAGATCGAGGTCGTTGACGAGCGCCTCGAGTACGTTGGGCGCCGCGGGTGCGTCGTCCCACGCCGCCGTGACGCGGAGCTCGGGATCACTCGGCCCGACCGTGACCGTGAAGCGGAACGTCGAACCCTGCGTGACCGAGCCCTCGATCACGTTGCCCGCGAGCACAGCGTTCACCGCGTTCTCCGCGCGCACGGACCCGTACCCGTACTGGTAATCGGGGCCCACGTTGCCGCGATCGACCGCGGTGTTGGCGAGCAGCGCCTTGAGTGTCGCGCCCATCGGGTCGTCCGCGCCTGGGTTGGTGAGGCGCCATTGCTCGAGCACGAGCGCGCCGATGCCCGTGATGGAGGGGGCGGCCATCGAGGTTCCGCACGCGCGCCCGTAGGTGTCGAGCCCGAAGCGGGTGGTGGAGGTGACGCCCTCGTCGCCGCCAATCTGGCACCCGGGCCCGGAGATATCGGGCTTCAGGCGACCGTCGTCGGTTGGGCCGAACGACGAGAAGTACGCGATCTCGTCCGTGTCCGCGTTCACGGCACCGACGGTGATGTGATTCTTCGCGCACGCGGGCGGCGCTGTGGAGTAGAACTCGCCGTGGTTGCCATTATCGTCGCCGAGGCAGCGGTCGTTCGTGCGTTCGTTGCCGTTCGCCCAGACGATGGGCAGCGGACGCCCGAGCGAGCCGCGGGCAATGGCATCAATGAGCGAGCTGGTGAGCCCGTAATCGCCGGTCCATTCGCACGGGTACCCGTTGGGCTCGACGTTCGTGCCGATGGAGTTGTTGGCGATGTGGACGCCGTAGAGACCGATCGCTTCTGCATAGTCGCTCTCCAGATCGCCCGGGTCGAAGTACAGAAAGCCGGGGGTGAGCGCGCTGGTCCCCTCGTGTTGCTGGAAACCGTACGAGATGAGCTCGACGCCCGGCGCCATGCCGCGGTGGTCGTAGACGCCGGTGCCGTCGCCGCCGATCGTGCCGCCGACGTGCGTCGCGTGCCCGGAGAGTGTGTCGGTGTCCGAAGCGCCGATGGTGAGGCGCGAGGCGTAGTCGCCGTGCGCGAACATGTACCCGCTGTCGTAGACCAGGACCGTGACGCCCGCGCCCGACAGGAAGTACGGCGAGTCGTTGATCGTGTCCACACCCGTGAGCGCGCGGTTCTCCGCGTTGTTCTCGCTCAGCGCGGGCAGCGGCTGCTCGACCCACATCACGTCGTCCATGTCGGCGAGCTCGTCGAGCGCGGACGCGGGCAGGTGCATCACCGCCGCGTTGATCGACAGGATGTTCGAGATGACGGAGCCGCCGAGTCGCATCGCGAGTTGCGGTGCGCCGAGGATCGCGTCCGCGTCCTCGTGGAACGCGACGACCACGGCGACTTGTGGATCGAGCCCCGCGTCGCGGAGGGCGACGCTCGAGAGCGCCCCGTTCTCAAGGAACTCGTGCAGCCCGACGCCCGGCACGCCCTCGTCGGGGGAGACCGCCCACGGGCGGAGTATCCCCGACGCGAGATCCGGGTGGAGCTTTCGGCTCGCCGGGATCGCGCCGATCGAGGCGAGCCCGGACCGGCCCAGCGCGTCGGCGTCGGCCGCCGGGTCCAGGTGGGCGAAGTACGCGGTGCCGCCGAGCGGGCTCAGGAGTGTCAGCCCCGCGTTCGCCAGCGTTCCACGCTCAGCCAGCGTCGGGGCGTGGGCGAGCTGCACGAGCACACGCGTCCGGTCTTCGCGGGCGGCGAGCCTCGCGATCGCGGCGCGCCGCACGGGAAGACTCATAGGAGCGGAGTCGAGCGTCTGTCCATCGGTCCAGCGCAGCGCCGGCGTCGCAACCGGCGCCGCGTTCGAAGATGAGCAGGCAAGCCCGCAGGCCCCGACGATCAACCCGAGAGCAGAGCACGCCAATGGCTTCCGTTGCGTCATGCCGCTGATCCTTGCTTCGGGGTGCGTGGTGCCGAATCCTCGGCATTGAGAGAACGGCATGGCGGCCGCGATCCGGAGACCACGGCCGCCAGGCCGTTTGTGGAGAGAAGAGACAACACGGGCCGCTGCCGCGTGCGGCGGGCTTACGCCCGGCGACGACGGCTCGCGCAGCCGATGCCACATAGCGCCATGAGCGCCGCGGTGCCCGGCGCGGGGGTGACGGTGAAGTCGAAGTCAACGGTCGCCGTCGAGTTGCCGAACCCGTTCTCGAAGATCCGGTCCACGATGGCGAGCGCGTCGGCCTCGAGCCGGTAGTTGCCCGCCGCGAGCGAGCCGCCCTCGCTGAACGACTCGAACGCGTCATCGACGAACGTGCCCCAGATGACGGAGTTGTCGGAAAGATCGACGAGCTCGATGTACGCCTCGGAGACCTCGCCGTTGATGTCGCCGAACGCGTTGACGAAGCCCTCGAGGTTCCAGTCGCCGCCGCCCGCACCAACGGAGAAGTCGATTTCGAAGTGCGACTGCCCGTAGCCCGAGGCGAAGTCCGAGCCATCACCGAAGGCGCTCGCCGCGGCATCGACGTACCCGGAGTACGCGCCGTTGGCGATGGTCGAGTCCTGGTACCCGTACCCGTCGCCGCCGTTGTTGCCCATCACCGCGGAGGTGAAGGTCTCGTCGAGCCAGTCGCCGGTCGCCGGGCCGGTGGTGGTGGTGGGGCCGTCGGTGTCGAACCCGCCCTCGGACGCGGACAGGTTGTACCGGTCCACGCTGATCTCGAGGACCTGGGCCTGAAGGGCCGAGGTGGCGGTGGCGGCGGCGAACATGGCGGTCATCAGAGTCGTGTGTGTCATGTGAATCTCTCTTTCCCGTGATGGTGGGTAATCGTTCGTGTGTGTGTGAGATGAATGAGATCAGAAGGAAGTCGGGATCACGACCGACGCCGGCGAGCGGCGCAACCGAGCCCTCCGAAGGCGAGCAGCGCAACCGAGCCCGGTGCGGGCGTCACGGTGAAGTCGAAATCAACGGTCGCGGTCGAGTCGCCGAAGCTGTCCTCGAACGTACGGTTCACGATGGTGAGCGCATTCGCTTCAATCCGGTAGCTGCCGGCCGCGAGGGAACCGCCCTCGTCGAAGGTCACAAAATCGTCGCTGACGAAGGCACCCCAGATGACGGAGTTGTCGGAGAGGTCGATGAGCTCGATGTACGCCTCGGAGACTTCGCCGTTGATCTCGCCGAAGGCGTTGACATAGCCCTCAAGGGTCCAGTCACCGCCGCCGGCACCCAGAGTGAAGTCCACGGTCAGGTTGGACTCGCCGTACGCCGACGCGAAATCGGACCCGTCGCCGAACGCGTCGGCCCGTGCGTCAACATACCCGCCGTACGCGCCGTTGTTGACGTAGGAGTCCTGATAGCCGTTCGAGCTGCTACCGTTCCCGCTCATCACGGCGGAGGAGAAGTTGTCGTCGAGCCAGGCGCCCGAGGCCGGGCCGTTCGTGCTGTTCGGGCCGTCAACGTCGAACCCGCCCTCGGCGAACGTGAGGTTGTATCGATCGACGGCGTCCTCGGTCACGCCCGCGTGCAGGGCCGAAACGGCACCGGCGGTCGCGATCAGACCGGACATCATGGCTGCGCGTGTCATGGCTCTCGTCTCCCTTTTCTCGTTCTTCTCTCTCAAACCCAGCGGTGTGTGCCGCGGGCGAGGAAGCACGTGCCTCCTGCCACCTTTACGCCCCACCCCGGCACGTCTTTACGGGACGGCCACCATTTTTTGATTTTTCATCTCCCGATGCCATCACAACCCCAAAGAACACCATGCGCCCCGCGTAAAGGCATGCGGAGAGCTCGGATCACGGAGAGAGGTGGTCCGAGAAGCCCGGCACAGACGCCGGGAGGAACGTGAGCACGCAGAAAGGGTCGGGGATCGCCCGGCCCGGAGGTATCTTGTGGACACCCAGCCCCCGATCCCGCCGGACATGCATCGCGAGAGGGGATTCCGGATGCTCCGCACGTCGAAGTTCCCAGAGACCAGGCCGTCGTTGCTGGCCAATCTCGCCGATGGTCCCAACGGGCAACCCGCGTGGCGCGAGTTCTTTGACCGGTACGCCCCCGCGATCTACCGCGTGGCGTGCATGCGCGGGCTCTCGCACGACGACGCCGAGGACATCGTGCAGCAGACCATGGTCTCCATCTCGTCCCACATCAGCGACTTCCAGTACGACCGTGACCGCGGACGCTTCCGCAACTGGGTGCGGACGATCGCTGAGAACAAGATCAAGAGCGTCTGGCGGCGCCGGTCCGCCGGGGGCATGGATGCCGCGTTCGTCGAGGGGGTCTCGGACGGCGCCCCTTCGATTGAAGAGATCTGGGAGGATGAGTGGCGCATACAGGATCTGCTTTGGTGCCTCGACCAGGTCGAGCGCGATGTCGCACCCCGTAAAATGGAAGCCTTCCGCAAGTACGCACTCGAGGGTGTGCCCGCGCAGGAGGTCGCTCGCGAGATGAACATGACGGTGGGCAACGTGTATGTCACGCGTCACTCAATCCTGGGCAAGGTGCGCATCAAGATGGCAGAGCTCGAACGTGCCGAGGCACGCGAATCCTCGGGTGGGCCGTCGCCGGAGGATCAGTCGTCATGAAACGGCTCGAGACATGCCCCGACGTTGAGGTCATCGAGCGGCTTCTCCACGCAACCGATGCCGGCGACGAAGAGCTCGAACAACTCGCGGAACACCTCGATTCGTGCGAGACATGCCGGAAGCGGGCGGACGCGATCACCTGCAACGCGGCCCTCGAGGACGATCTGCACTGGGCAACGAAGATCCGGGAGCGGACCGCCGTCAACGTGGACGATTCGCTCGCGCGGCTGAACGAGATCCTCCCCGAGTACGAACTGATCGATGAGATCGGGCGTGGCGGGATGGGCATCGTGTACCGGGCGATCCAGCCCAAGCTCAACCGCGAGGTCGCGATCAAGGTGCTCCCCGCGCTGATGGGGGTGGTTCGGCCCGAGGCGAAGGCCCGCTTCCGGCGCGAGGCCGAACTCGCCGCGGGGCTCGACCACACGAACATCATCTCGATCCACGACTACGGCGACGCTGACGGGACACTCTTCTACGCGATGCAACTCATCCGAGGGCGGTCGCTCCGAGAGGTGCTCGACGAGATCGAGCAGGCCGGGGCGGGGGGGTGCGTCGTCGGGGATCCGTGCGGGGACGACGGGTCGGCGAGCACAACGCGCTCACCATCCGGGTCGATCGGAGCAGCACGGGTGTACTACAGGCGTGTGGCACAGTGGATCGCCGAAGTCGCCGATGCGCTGCAGTACGCCCACGAGCACGGCGTGATCCACCGGGATATCAAGCCGTCGAACCTCCTGCTGACCGCGGACGGGAAGCTGATGATCTCCGATTTCGGGCTGGCCCGCCCGAACGAGGCCGCCACGCTGACCCGCTCACACGCGCTGCTGGGCACATGCCGGTACATGGCGCCCGAGCAACTCAACCCCGAGGCGCCCGCGGCCGATCGGCGGTCGGATATCTATGCGCTCGGCGCATCGCTCTACGAGCTGCTCGCGTTCCGGCCGATGTTCAGCGCCCCCGACGACCGGCAGGTGATGCACCAGATCACGTCGCGCGAGCCGGTCCCGCCGCACCGTGTCGTGCGGACGGTGCCGCGCGAGCTGGAGACGATATGCCTGAAGGCGGTACGCAAGGACCCGAGCGAGCGGTACCCATCCGCGGGGGCCTTGGCCGACGATCTCCGCAGGTGGTTGCTGGACATGCCGATCGAGGCGCGGCGTGGCTCGGTCGTCACGCGGACCGCGCGGCTCATCCGACGGCACAAATCCATGACGGCGCTCGCGGTACTGGCGTTGGCGTTGACGCTCACGTCCGCCTCGCTGTGGATGAAGTACGATCGAGCGAGCCGCGCCAGCGCTCGCGCGCAGCTCGACGAGGCCTCCCAGCGTGCCCGCGGGCACGTTCACCAGGCCATGACGCACTTGGACGACGAGCGGTACGACGATGCCATCGCGTCGCTCGATCGGGCGCTCGAGATCGATCCGGACAACGCGGACGCTGTTCATATCAAGGGCGTCGCGTACATCCGCACAGGTCGAAACGACAGGGCGCGTGCGTTGCTCTCAGATGCCGCCGCATCGGACGCGGACGACTGGCGCTCACGCTACCTGCTGGGCATGCTGCCGCATATCGAGCAGGCGCGATGGGCGGCGACGCTCCGACTCGCCGACCGGCGAGGCGAGCCGGGCAGCGCGGTGCGAATCTCTGCGTCCATCGGCGCGCAGCTTGCGCACGTGGAACGGCTGCTCCCGGGGTCGCCCGAGGCGCTCACGCTGCGTTCGAGCGTTGAACCCAACCACGCCCGCGCGATCGAGATCCTCGACAACGCGATCGCCCTCGACCCCGAGTTCACGGACGCCATCGTCGAGAAGGCGAACAGGCTCGGGTGCATGGGCAGGTTCGAGGAATCGCTCGTTTTCCTCGACGCGGCGCTCGCGGCCCACCACGGCGGTACACGCGTGCATGGCATGCGCGGTATGGCCTTCTACGCGATGAACCACTTGGCCGAGGCCGACGCCGCACTGTCCAGCGCGATCTCGTGCGACCCCACCAACATCGACTGGTGGTACGACCGGGCGGTGGTGCGCTCGTACTCGGGACGTCTGGCGTCGGCCGTGGAGGACGCGACCCGCGCCATCGAACTCGACCCTGGGTACGCGTACGCCTTTGTCGCCCGCGGCAAGGCCCGCGGCGGCCTGGGTGATCATGCGGGCGCACTGGCTGACTTCAACCAGGCGGCCGAACTCGACCCCACAAACGCGGACATCTACGTCGAGCGCGGGCTAATCCACTGGCTCGCAGGCCGATACGACCAGTCGCTCGCGGACGCGAACATGCTGATCGAGCTGGACCCCGGGGTGACGCGGGGATATCAGCGTCGGGCGCAGACGTACCTGAAACTCGAGCGTTGGGATGATGCGCTGGCCGACCTCGACCGGTGCGACGAGCTCAACCCGTCGGATTTCGCGACGCCCACGATCCGCGGGGGTGTGCTGATGAACGCGGAACGATACCTGGAAGCCGCGTCGGCGTTCGAGATCGGAGAGCAGCGTCGGCCCGCGGCGTACGGGAATTATCACTACCACGCAATGTGCATGATCCGCGCCGGGCGCCCGCACGCCGCGATCGCGCCGCTCACCTCATGGATCGCACTCGCCGACAACGCAGACATGGGGCGGATGCGTCGTGGGATGGTGTACGAGATCTCCGGCGAACCCAGGCTGGCGCTCACCGATTACGCCGCCGCCGCGCAGGGCGGGCGACTCGGCGGATACGCCGAGCTCTGGGCGGGCATCATGCTGGCGCTCCAGGGCGACAAAGACGATGCCGAGCGGTGGTACACGATGAGCGAGAGCGCGTCGGGCGGGAGCCCCTGGATACTCGCCGTGCTCTCGACGATCCGTGGGGAATCGACGCCAGACGCGCTGCAGACGCTCGCACGCACGCCGGGGCAGAGAACCGAGGCCCTGTATTACTCCGGCATCGCGTGCCTGCTCAATGGCGACACAGACACTGCAGTCCAGAACATGGGGCGATGCGCTGAAAGCGGGTCGATCGACACGTTCGAGACGGACTTCGCCCGCCTGAGGCTCACAACGGATCGGGACAAGAAGGAAATGACCCCAGCGGGATTCGAACCCGCGTTACCAGGATGAAAACCTGGTGTCCTGGACCTGACTAGACGATGGGGCCGGGTTGTGGGGGCGATTGTACCGCGTTGCGGGGCGTGTGTCTTCCTCCGCCGTCGCCGTAGCATCGGCCATGACGACTCGAACGCCAACCCCGCTCCCCGTCGATGGTTCCGGCGGCGTGCTCCTTTTCGGTGGCACGTTCGACCCGGTCCACCTCGGACACGTTCAGCTCGCTCGGAACGCTCGGGACGCGTGCGATCCTGGGATACCCATCGTGTTCGTGCCCGCGGCCCGCTCGCCGCACAAGGACGCCGGGCCCGTCGCGACCGACGCCGACCGCGTCCGCATGCTCGCGTTGGCGATCGCGGAACTGGAGGGCTCCGGCGTGTGGACCGAAGAGCTCGACCGGGCGGGAGAATCGGGCGAACCGAGCTACTGGATTGACACGCTGATCGCTGCTCGTGCGCAAGCGGGCGAGCAGGCGGTGTTGCGGTTCCTCATCGGGGCGGACCAACTCCTCGCGTTGCCCCGCTGGCACCGGTGGCGGGAGCTGCTCGAGCTTGCGGCCCCGGTCGTCGTCGCCCGCGAGCCGTATGACGACGCGGCGACGATCCTCGACGCGATGCGCTCGGACCCCGCGTGGGAAGGATTCGACCGCGATACGTGGGCATCGCGCATCGTGCGCGCGCCGGTTCTGCCCTACTCCGCGACCGCGATCCGCGCCGCGATCGCGCGCGGCAATACTGACATCCCCGGGCTTGACCCACGGGTGTTCGCGTATATCAACGAGCGATCGCTGTACGCCTGACGGTTACTGCGCAGCGGCCTTCAGTGCGTCGGCCTTGTCCGTCTTCTCCCAAGTGAAGAACTCGAGCCCGCCCTCGGTCGCGGGCTTCCGCCCGAAATGCCCGTGGCGCGCCGTGCGACGGTAGATCGGCTTGCGGAGTTTGAGGGTCTCGATGATCCCCCTGGGGGTGAGCGGGAAGACCTCGCGCACCGCGGCGCTGATCTTGTCCTCGTCCACCGTATTGGTGCCGAACGTGTCCACGAGCACGCTGGTGGGCTCGGCGACGCCGATCGCGTAGCTCAGCTGGACCTCGCACCGCGTCGCCAGACCCGCGGCGACGACATTCTTCGCGACGTACCGTGCCATGTACGCGGCCGAGCGGTCGACCTTGGTCGGGTCCTTGCCCGAGAAGGCGCCGCCGCCGTGGCGGCCCATGCCGCCGTAGGTATCGACGATGATCTTGCGCCCGGTGAGCCCGGCGTCGCCGTGTGGGCCGCCGATCTCGAAGCGCCCGGTCGGGTTCACGTGGACCGTGATGCCCGGGTTCCACTTGTCGCCCAGCACGGGCTTGATGATGTGCTCGATGACCTGGCGCTTGAGCTCGTCCTGCCGGTCGTTCCAGGTCGAGTCGTGCTGGGTGGACAGGACGACGGTGTCGATCCGGACGGGCTTGCCATCGTCGTACTCGACGGTGACCTGGCTCTTCGCGTCCGGGCGGAGGCCCGCGATGTCGCCGTCCTCGCGGACGTGCGCGTGCCGGCGGACCAGCGCGTGCGAGAGTTGGATCGGCATCGGCATGAGGTCGGGCGTCTCGTCGCAGGCATACCCGAACATCATGCCCTGGTCGCCGGCGCCCTCGGCGTCCACGCCGCGGGCGATGTCCTGCGATTGCTTGTTCAGCGCCACCATCACGGCGCAGCTCTCCGCGTCGAAGCGCATCTCCGCGTCGGTGTACCCGATCTCGCGGATCGTCTCGCGGACGACCTCGGGGATGTCCACGTACGTGTTCGTCGTCACCTCGCCCGCGACGACGACGAGCCCCGTCGCGACCAGCGTCTCAACGGCGACGCGGGAGTGCGGGTCGTCCTTGAGCATCGCGTCCAGAATCGCGTCCGAGATCTGGTCCGAGACCTTGTCCGGGTGCCCCATGGACACCGACTCCGACGTGAACATCCGTGCTTCGCCCATGGTCGTCCGGTCCTCTCTCGCCGCGTCGGCGGGCCTGGCCGCACCGTCCCCCGGTGCGAGCGGGATGCTAGACCCGCGCCCGCCTTCACGCCCGCGTATCCTCCCCCGGTGCCCGCCGACGACGCCCCCAAGACCGCCGCCCGCGAGGGCGGGCTGACGTACGCCTCAGCTGGCGTGGATATCGCCGCGGGCGACCGCTTTGCCCACTCGCTCGGTGCCCTCATGCGTCGCACGCACGGCCCGCGGGTGATCCCGAACCCGGGCGGGTTCGCCGGCCTCCTCCGCCTCGATTACAACGAGCAGCTCTTCCGCCACAACTACAAGGACCCCGTCCTCGTCGCCTGCACCGACGGCGTGGGAACCAAGATCAAGCTCGCGACGGACCTCGCGAAGTTTGACACCATTGGCATCGACCTCGTCGCGATGTCCGTCAACGACCTGATCGTGCAGGGCGCCGAGCCGCTGATGTTCCTCGACTACGTCGCCGTGCACGCCGTCGAACAGCACGTGCTGGGACCGATCCTCGCGGGCGTCGCCAAGGGGTGCGAGATCGCGAAGTGCGCCCTCATCGGGGGCGAGACCGCCGAGATGAACGACCTCTACAAGCCGGGCGAGTTCGACCTCGCCGGGTTCGCGGTGGGGGTCGTCGAACTCTCCCGCGCGACGGATACGACCCGCGTCGAGCCGGGCGACGTCGTCCTCGGGCTCGCGAGCAGCGGCGTGCACTCGAACGGGTACTCCCTCGTCCGCCGCATCATCGAGCACGCGGGGATCGACCTGCTGTCGATCGACCCCGAGCTCGACCCGGATCGCACCGTGGGCGAGGTGCTGCTCGAGCCGACCCGGGTCTACGTGCAGCCGATCGTCCGCACCCTGCGCGCGTACAAGGTCAAGAAGGTCATCACGGGCATGGCCCACATCACCGGCGGCGGGCTCGCGGGCAACCTTGAGCGGGCCCTGCACCCGAGGGTGGACGCCGTCCTCAACCGCGACGCGTGGGACGTCCCGCCCGTGTTCAGATACCTCCAGAAGCACGGCGGCGTGGACGCCGCCGAGATGGACAAGGTCTTCAACATGGGCATCGGGTACTGCCTGATCGTCCGCCCGACGTTCGCGGCGTCCGTCGCGCGCCGCCTCACACGCTTCGGAGAGACCGTCCACACCCTCGGCACAATCACCAAGGGCTCGGGTGCCGTGCGGATGAAGTAGGGGAGACGCCATGGCCGGCGGACGCGAGTACAGCGCGCACCAGCGCAAGATCATCGACCGGTACTACCAGCACAAGGACTCGATCCTGGCCCATCGCCTGGGCGAGCTGGTCGGCGACATCGCGCTGGCCGAAGGCAACGCGAAGAAGCTCGATTCGCTCTGGAAACGCACGGAGAAGGCGCTCGCGGGCTCGAAGATCGACCCGAAGGACGCTGCCAAAGTGCTCGAGTCGCGCGACGTGCAGGCACTGAGTCGGCTGGCCGCGAAGCTCGCCTGAGCCTCACAGCCCTTCGACTTCGATCGCGCGCCGGAAGACCGCGTCGCGGACGGTCGTCCACGTCTCCCCGCCATCGCGAGAAACGTGCAGCTGATCGCGGTACGAGGCCTCGGTGAACTCGGAGTTCTCCTGGCGCATGAGGGTTTGGACGCCCATCGCGCCCGCTGGCATCGCCCATTCGGCGCGCAGCACGCCGTTCGCGCGCGTGATGGTCATATCGAGGTAGTTGCCCAGCGAGTCCGCCCAGACGCCCTTCCAGTTCCCGTCGTCCGTGCGCACCGCGGCGAGGAACGTCCCGCTGAACGGCGTCCCGCCGATCTGACCCCGGACGACGGTCTCGACGACCCGCCCGCCGTGCTTGTAGGTCGTGCTGGACGTGCCCGCGCCCGACGCGAACTCGTACGTCCAATCGCCCACCATCGGCTCGTACCACGCGCTGAGCGCCGGCGCCGCTTCGGGCGCGGGTGCCTGGGCACCGATGAACGATACAGCCGCAGCGACAACGAACTGGTGCATGGCAACCTCCGCGTGATCTCCCGCGAGCCTACTCGGTTTGCGGCACGGATCCTGTCACGATCGGGGCGCGCCAGTCAGATCGCCGGCGCGTCCACGCTCGCCGTCTGCCCCGACCGGATCTCCTGCAGCTTCTGCAGGTACCGCACGCAGCAGATCACGAACGTGGAGTGCGACCAGGTGAGGGGGCTCACGGAGATCGGGTCGCCGTTGTGCGGGTTGAACTGCTCGCCCAGCACGCCCGAGGGCAGCGTGCGCTCCACGCACCACTGGAGGTAGGGCATCGCCTCGGCGAGCCCTCGCTCGGTGCGGGCCCGCTCGATGTGCCACAGTGCCTGCCAGAGCGTGCAGATGACCCAGGGGTTGCCCGGGATGTCGTCGATGTTCTTCGTCTCGATCTGGTGGTAGTAATCGCGCTCGTACCGGGCGCACCCGCCGGTGGGGGTCTTGACCCACAGGCGGTCCTTGAGGGAGGTCATCTCGGCGACGATCTGCTCGTCGTTGGGGTCGAACCCGCCGAACGCCCAGAGCGCGAAGTTCGCCGAGTCGCGGGTCATGTCCAGGCGGTAGGTGCCGTCTTCCAGGGGGACGATCATGCGCGCAAAGCACTTGCGCTCGGGGTGCCAGAAGTGACGGCGCACGCCCGCGGTCATGCGGTCCGCGCCCTCGCGGAAGGCGGCGGCGCGGTCGTGCTCGCCGAAGTCCTCAGCGAAGTCCGCCGCGGCGGCCAGCGCCCCGATGGTCGAGGCGACCGTGAACAGGTTCACCCCGCGCCGCTCCTCCCACAAATCCCACGACTGCTGCGGCAGCCCGTGGTGGTCGCGGTAGCTGAGCATCCACTCCGCCGGACGCACGACCATGGTCGTGTACAACGGCTTGATGAATTCCACATCCCGGTACTGCTCGAAGTGCCGGCGCAACGCCCAGACGGTCAGCGCCGTCTCGTCCTGCTGGATGGGCAGGATCTTCTGCCCGTCGAGCATCCACGGGTGCCAGCTGCTCGCGAGCGAACCCTCGGGGGTGTACTTGTGCAGGAAATATCCCGGCGCTTCGATGCACCGCCCGGCGTACCGGAAGAAGTTCCGGCTCAGCTCGGACTGACCCGCGAGGATCAGCGCGTGCGCCACGAGCGCCCCGTCGCGCATCCAGCAGTACGAGTAGTGGTCGCCCGCGAAGTGTGTGATGTCCGAGTCGTTGGCGGCGATGATCGCGCCGCCGTTGTCGATCTGCGTCCGCATGATCAGCTGCGAGCGGTAGTACAGGTCGCGCACCGGCTCGGGCAGGGGGGTCGTGTCGAGAGGCTCCTTGCGGCACCAGAGCTTCCAGTACGACTCGGTCCGCCCCGTCATCCGGTCCGGGCCCTTCTCCCAGATCATGTCGTTGAGTTTGCGCACGTCCTCGTACGAGTGCCCGCAGGCGATCCAGCTCGTGACGGACGCCTGCCCGTTCGCGGGGACCATCAGGTTCGCGCCCACCGTCGCGTCCACCGAGCCCTGCGAGATCGCGTTGCGCCCGAGCTGCCCGTCCTCGGCATCGCGCCAGGTGCCCTCGGCGTCGCCAATGCGCTTCGCGCCGATCGCCCAGTGGTCGATCCCGATCTTGTGCTGGTCGCACGTGTTGACGAGGAAGTAGCTGTCGTCCTTGTAGAGCACGACGGACTTGGTCGTCGGGTCATAATTCGCGGTATCGCCCACCGGTGAGCCGTTGATCGACAGGTCGATGTGGAAGAACAGCCGCACGTCCCGCGGCGATCCCTTCAGGTCTCGCACGGTGCTCTTGCGGAAGTAGACCGGCTCGTGGAAGTCCACGCAGTCGTGGCAAATGACCTCGAGCTTGAGCTCGTCGTGCACCAGCCGGATCTCGGTCGTGAGCGTGTCCGCGGCGTAGCGCAATTCGCGTGTCCAACCCTCGTCCTCGATCCACGCGAACTTGCCGTCCGCCCAGACGCCGAAGCGCTGCACGTGCCCGTCCGTGTGGTTGTGGCGTCCGACGCGCGGGTAATAGAGATCGCGCACGCGGTAGAGCCGGTCGAAAGTCACGAGCAGGTCGCCGTTGCCGACGGGGATGTCACGGGGCATGTGGGCGTGTCCTCGGGGGTCGGGTGCTGACCCATGTCATCGGCACGGGGTCTCGCCGGATGTGATACGAGGCCCGGAAGGGTCGCGAACAGGCAGCGGAAGACCGCCCGTAAACCAAACAGGGGCAGCGTCTTACGTCCGAGATCCGGGCCAATCCGGGCCGGCTTGTCACAACAGGGATGCAACCTGTTGGGGTTTCGTGCAGAATAGGCCGGTGCCGGGTGCCATCTCCGCCGCGGTCTTGCGGCTCTCCCGGCACGGCGCCTTCTCCAGGGCGTCCTGGGTCTTGCGCTTGGAGACTGACATGCCCGATCGCCGTTCGCACTCGCGACGCCGCGCGTTCACGCTCATCGAGTTGCTCGTGGTCATCGCGATCATCGCGCTGCTCATCGGGATCCTCCTGCCCAGCCTCGGCAGGGCCCGCCTGCTCGCTCGGAACACGATCAGCAAGGCGAACCTCCGGTCCCTGAGCACCATCCAGGTGCTCTACGCGGGCGAGTTCGACGACGAGTTCATCAACCCCTTCAACCCGCAGTACCCGACGAACAAGGCCCCGTGCAATGAGCGCGGGTGGGCCTCCGCATGGAAGGGCGAGGCGTGCAAGTCGCCCGGCCCGTTCCACTTCAACGCCCGCGGCGGCGGGCAGGTGGACTACTCCGAGATGTACGCCTTCCACTGGTACTCCCTCGTCGCCGCGTGGCTGAACGAGGGCGACTGGGCCTCCGAAGTGCAGTTCTCGCCGGCGGACTACGGGCCCAAGGAACGCTTCGAGGAGACGGTCGTCTACGGCGACGGCAACCCGCGCAATTGGATCTGGGACACCTCCTACGTCTACCCGCCGGTCTTCTGGTTTGGCACCGAGCGCTACCGCGGCGAGGTCCGCACGCCCGCGTACGGGCGGAGCGCCCCAGAATCGTTCGTGCGGCGCAACCGCTTCTCCGACGTTTCCTACCCCTCCGCGAAGGTGCTCTTCTTCGAGCGCCTCGACACGACCAAGACGAAGCGGTCCACTGCGCGGTACAGCCTGACGGACGGGGAAGAAGAATCCCTCGACGGGCAGGATGCACCCCCGAACTGGAACAACCCCGAGGCCGAGCCGACCATCGCGCTGGTTGACGGGTCCGTCACACGGGCAAACATGAGCGAACTCTTCGATCGCGCGTACAACGGACGCGAGCAAGACGCCGCGGTCTACCGCCCCGCGGGACTCTGGAACCCGACGCGTGGGCTGCTCGGCGGGTACGGCATGGCCGATGACGGCCTCGAGAACGGGTCCACGACGGACCCTGGGCGTTACCCGGCGTTCTTCTTCTCGACGCGCAATGGCATCCGCGGGCGTGACCTGCCGAACTGACGATCAATACTCATCATCGTCGCCGTGGATCGGCAGGACCGCCTTGAGACGTTCCACTTCGTTGCCCACGTAGGTCAGGCGGATCCCGAAGTTCTCGCCGATCTTCACCGCGCCGCCCTTGCCGATCTGCTTGTTGTTGATCAGCAGGTCGAGCTCGGAGTCCGCGGGCTTGGGCAACTCGATGATGCTGCCCGGGAAGAGGTCCAGCACCTCGCGGACCGAGATCGGGCGTTCGCCCAGCCGGACGACGACAGGAACTTCGAGCTTCTCGATGGTCTTGAGTGTCGCGGACATGCCGGCCCCGTTCATCGGCCCGATCGGAGCCCCGGTTCGGTCCGGGCGCACGATCGACGCGGATCAACGACGCAACGGGCGTGCCAAATGGAGCCCCCAGATCTGAGTCCTGAGTCTTGAGGCCCGAGTCCGCGGGGGGCTTGCAAGCCCGTGGGAGGAATGGGCGCCACGGGGCCCACGACCCTCATTCCTCAGGTCTCAAGCCTCATCCCTCGTACCTTCCCAGGATCAGCGTGACGTTGTGCCCGCCGAACCCGAAGGTGTTATTCATGGCGTACTTCACCGCCCGCTCGCGGGCGTGGTGGGCCACCAGATCGATGTCGAGCCCCTCGTCGGGATTCTCAAGGTTGACGGTGGGGGCGATGATCCCATCGCGGCAGGCGTGCAGGCAGGCGAGCATCTCGATCGCGCCCGACGCCCCCAGCCCGTGCCCATGCATGGACTTGGTTGAGCTCATCAGGATGCTGCCCTCGCCCTTGGGGGCGCGGTCGCCGAAGATGTTCCGGACCGCGTGCACCTCGGCCGAGTCGCCCAGGGGCGTCGAGGTGCCGTGGGCGTTGATGTAGTCGATGTCCGCGGGCGTCAGCCCGG
>JAUHXM010000077.1 GCA_030426605.1 Phycisphaerae bacterium
CTCCGCGCGTTCTTCCCGAACAACAGCGTCAACTACTTCGTCAGCTACTACGACTACTACCAGCCCGAGGCGTACATCCCCGGGCGTGACATCTACATCGAGAAGGATTCTTCGCGCAACGACGAGCTCGACCAGCTCCGGCTCGCCTCGACAAGCAACCTGCTGTCACGGCGCGACTCGATCGTCGTCGCGTCCGTCTCCTGCATCTTCGGGCTCGGGTCGCCCAGTGCCTACTCCGAGCGCGTGCTCACGATCACCCGCGGCTCGCAGCTGGACCGGCGTGAGTTCTTTCTCGCCCTCAATGGCATGCAGTATCAGCGGTCCGACATCGACTTCAAACGCGGCAGCTACCGCGCCCGCGGCGACGCGATCGAGGTCTGGCCCGCCTACGAGAGCTACGCCCTCCGCATCGAGCTCTTCGGCGACGAGATCGAACGGCTCGAACTCATCAACCCGACGTCCGGCGAGCTGCTCGCGGAAGAGCGCCAGTTCTTCCTCTTCCCCGCCGTGCACTACGTGATGCCCGAGGATCAGCTGCAGGTCGCGATCAGCGGCATCCGCGAAGAGCTCGACGCTCGGGTGCTCGAGATGCGAAGCCAGGGCAAGCTCCTCGAAGCCCAACGCCTGCTCGCGCGCACGAAGTACGACCTTGAGCTGATCGAGGAAGTCGGCTTCTGCCAGGGCATCGAGAACTACTCGCGGTACATGGACGGACGATCGCCCGGCGAGCGGCCCTTCACGCTGCTCGACTACTTCGATTACGCGCCGCCGGACCCCAACTCGGCACCCGCCGCGGACCGCACACAACCCACAGCGGACGACAACGGCGTCCCCCTGCGCCCAACCCAGGACTCACGCGACCACGACGAGGACGCCCGCCGGTTCGGAGTCGAACGAACGAATCTCGCCGACTGGATCGTCTTCATCGACGAATCGCACGTCACGATCCCGCAGATCCGCGCGATGTTCAACGGCGACAAGGCACGCAAGGACACGCTCGTCGAGCACGGCTTCCGCCTGCCGAGCGCTCTGGACAACCGCCCGCTGCGCTTCGAGGAGTTCGAGTCCATCGTGCCCCGCCTCGTCTATGTGAGCGCCACGCCGGGCCCGTACGAGCTCGGGCAGACCGGCGGCGAGGTCGCCGAGCAGGTCATCCGCCCGACCGGGCTGCTCGACCCCGAGGTCGAGGTCCGCCCGGCGAAAGGGCAGGTCGCCGACCTGCTCGACGCGTGCAAGGAACGCGTCGAGCGTGGAGACCGCGTCCTCGTCACCGCGCTCACGAAACGCCTCTGCGAGGATCTCACCGACTACCTGGACACCCAGGGCATCCGCGTCCGCTACCTGCACTCCGAGATCGACACGCTCGAGCGGATCGAGATTCTCACGGGATTGCGCGAGGGTGAGTTCGACGTGCTCGTGGGCGTGAACCTGCTCCGCGAGGGGCTCGACCTGCCCGAGGTCTCGCTCGTCTGTGTGCTCGACGCGGACAAAGAAGGATTCCTCCGGAGCGCGACGAGCCTCATCCAGACGATGGGCCGCGCCGCGCGCAACGCGGGCTCGAAGGTCATCTTCTACGCCGACGGCATGACACCCGCGATGCGGGCCGCCATCGAGGAGACCGAGCGCCGACGCGCCAAGCAGTCTGCGTACAACGCCGAGCACGGCATCGTGCCCCAGACGATCCGCAAGGCGATCCGACGCGGCATCGAGGGCGAGCTCGCGGCGCGCCGCGAGGCGAAGCGCGGCGTCGAGTTCAGCGAGCCCGCCTACGACGCCGCGACCCTCGTCGAGATCATCGAGGGCGAGATGCTCGAAGCCGCCGAGGCGCTCGAGTTCGAGCGTGCCGCCCAGCTCCGCGATCAGGCGGACCACATCAAGGAGCAGATCGACCTCACGCCCGCCGGCGAGCCCTTGCAGATCCACCGCTCCGAGCTCGAGGAACTCTTCGCGAAGGGCAAGCGGGCGGGCTCCCTCAAGGGCAAGCGCACGGGCAAACCCCGCGGCAAGCGGGCCGGGCCCACGAAGCGCGGGCGCTAGACTCGGACCCATGCCTCCCTCGCCCGCACCCGGTCATGGCTCGTCGCGCACCTTCTCGCAGAAGCTCGGGATCTACCTGCTCGGTGTCGCGATCGGGCTCGTTCTCTTCGGGTGGTTCCAGATGCGCAAACGCCAGGCCGCGGCGTATCAGCAGCGGCAGCAGGAGCATCAGGCGGAATCAGAATCCGGCGGCCCAGCGCCCGACGAATCGCCCCCGCCGGCCGACCCGCCCGAGGGGTGACCCATACACTCGCCGGTTCGGAGGATTCCACGGATGGCGAGGGGCACGGTGGCAAAGAAGTCGTCGAAGAAGACCACGAAGAAGGCTTCCACTGCCGCAGACCCCAAGCCCGCGGGCACCCGACGGGCATCCTCCCTCGACGAGCGCGTCATCCGCGTCCGCGGCGCCAAAGAGCACAACCTCAAGGACGTCAACCTCACCATCCCGCGCGATCGGTTGATCGTCATGACCGGGCTGTCCGGGTCGGGCAAGAGCTCGCTCGCGTTCGACACGATCTTCGCCGAGGGGCAGCGGAAGTACATGGAGTCGCTGTCGGCGTACGCGCGGCAGTTCCTCGACCAGCTCAAAAAGCCGGACGTCGAGGAGATCGAGGGCATCCCCCCCACCATCGCGATCGAGCAGCGGTCCGCCGCCCACAACCCGCGCTCGACCGTCGCGACGACCACCGAGATCTACGACTACCTGCGCCTGCTCTACGCGCGATGCGGCACGCCGCGAAGCTGGGCACCGACCAGGACCAAGAAAGACGGCACCGTCACAGAACGATCCGGACGCCTGATCGAGTCGTCCAGCGCGACCCAGATCGTGGACGCCGTCATGAAGCACGACGAGGGGACCCGGCTCATGGTCCTCGCCCCCGTCGTGCGCGGCAAGAAGGGCTTCCACAAGGACGTCCTCGACGACCTCTTCAGCCAGGGTTGGCAACGCGCCCGCGTCAACGGCGACGTCATCGACCTCCGCGACGTGCTCGCCAAGGGCACCGAGAACCCGCTCGACCTCCACCGGCACAAGAAGCACACGATCGACGCCGTGGTGGACCGCGTCGTCGTCAAGCCCGACGCCCGCCAGCGCCTGGTCGAGTCGATCGAGGCGGCGCTGCGCCTCGCCGACGGCGCCGTCGTCATCGCGATCAACGACCCAGACGACCGCGAGAAGTGGACCGATCAGCCGTACTCGGAGAAGTACGCCGACCCCGAGCACCCCGAGATCGCGCTCGCCGAGCTGTCACCCCGCCTGTTCTCGTTCAACTCGCCCTACGGCGCCTGCCCCGAGTGCCACGGGCTCGGCGCCATCCTCGAGTTCGCCGAGGACCTCGTCGTCCCCGACCCCAACAAGCCACTGCTCAAGGGCGGCATCGCGCCGTGGAAAAAGAACGGCCCCGGCGGCATGGTCTACCCCAAGTACCTCCGCCGCTTCTGTCGCGCGTTCAACGTCCACGGCTCCACCCCCGTCGGCAAGCTCGACCAGCACGTCTACGACATCCTCCTCCACGGCACCACGGACGACCAAGCCGAAGCCTTCGGCGTCCAGTGGGACGGCGTCCTCCCCATGCTCCACGCGTGGTTTGAGAAGACCGAGTCCGCCTGGGTCAAGGACCACCTCAACGGGTTCCAACGCGAGAGCGAGTGCCCCACCTGCCGCGGCGACCGCCTCCGCCTCGAAGCCCTGCACGTCCTGCTCGAATCGTCGCACAAGGCGGAGAAGGAGCGTGCGTTCTCCGAGACCATCATCGGGCGCCCCAAACACGACGGGTCGGTGCTCAACATCGCCGAGCTATCACGCCTGAACATCAACGACGCCATCGCCTTCGTCGAGGGGCTCACGCTCACGAAGGAGCAGCACCAGATCGCCGAGCCCATCCTCCGCGAGGTCGGCAACCGCCTGCGCTTCCTCACCTCCGTCGGGCTCGACTACCTCTCGCTCGACCGCCGCACCGCCACCCTCTCCGGCGGTGAAGCGCAACGCATCCGCCTCGCCACCCAGGTCGGGTCCGGGCTCGTCGGCGCGTGTTACGTCCTCGACGAACCGACCATCGGCCTCCACCAGCGCGATAACGACCGGCTCATCAAGACCCTCCGTCACCTCACCGACATCGGCAACACCGTCCTCGTCGTCGAGCACGACGAGGACATGATCCGCGCCGCCGACCACGTCGTGGACATCGGCCCCGGCCCGGGCGTGCACGGCGGGCGCATCGTCGCGCAGGGAACCGTCGCCGACATCTGCGATACCGACGGCTCGCTCACCGGCGATTACCTCTCCGGCCGCAAGACCATCGCCGTCCCAGACGAACGCCGCGTGCTGAGCACCCGCCAGGCCGTCACCGTCAAGGGCGCCAAACACAACAACCTCAAGAACGTGGACGCCCTCTTCCCCGTCGGCGGATTCCTCTGCGTCACCGGCGTCTCGGGCTCGGGCAAATCAACGCTCGTCAACGACATCCTCCTCCGCGCCGTCAAACAACACCTCCACGGGTCGAAGGAGATCCCCGGCGCGCACAGCCGCATCACCGGGCTCAACCGCATCGACCGCATCATCGAGGTGGACCAGTCCCCCATCGGGCGCACGCCGCGGAGCAACCCCGCGACCTACACCAACGTCTTCGACGAGATCCGCAAGGTCTTCACGCAGACCAAGGAAGCCAAGATCCGCGGCTACAAGCCCGGCCGGTTCTCCTTCAACGTCACCGCCCAGAACGGCGGCGGCCGCTGCGAGGCATGCCAGGGCCAGGGGCTCAAGAAGATCGAGATGCACTTCCTCCCCGACGTCTTCGTCGAGTGCGAGGTCTGCGAGGGCAAGCGTTACAACCGCGAGACCCTCGAGGTCACCTACCGCGGCAAGACCATCGCCGACGTCCTCGACATGACCGTCGAGGACGCCTGCACTTTCTTCGAGAACCACCCGAAGATCCTCCGCTTCTGCGAGTGCCTCCGCGACGTCGGGCTCGGGTACATCACGCTCGGCCAGCCCTCGACGACCTTGTCGGGCGGCGAAGCTCAACGCGTCAAACTCGCGACCGAGCTCGGCAAGGGCGTCCGCCACGACGGCACCCCCGGCGCTGAGCACACGCTCTACATCCTCGACGAGCCCACCACCGGCCTCCACTTCGAGGACATCCGCAAGCTCCTCGAGGTCCTTCAGCGACTCGCCGACGCGGATAACACGCTCGTCGTCATCGAGCACAACCTCGACGTGATCAAGTGCGCCGACTGGATCATCGACCTCGGCCCCGAAGGCGGCGACGGCGGCGGCACCATCGTCGCCGCGGGCACGCCCGAGGACGTCGCCGACACTGAGGGCAGCTTCACGGGGGCGTACCTGCGGGGGATGCTGTGAGTCGACTTCTGTCGTCAGCCCGCAGTGGATCAGAAGCCCAGATCCTGTTCGAGTAACTTCTGTTCTCTCGCCCACAGGATGAGACACTCAAGACCTTTGTCGCTCGACTTCTCGGAGAGAATGACCTTCTTGCCGTCATCAAACTCTAGACCAAGGTTCACGACGACCTTCTTGTTCGTACCACCGACAAGCGTTCCAGCTACTAGCCCTGCAGGCCCCAGCAATAGCCCTCCGGCTATCCCACCAACAGCAGATCCAAGAAATGACTTGGACTTCTCTTCATCCAAGTAGACAACACGACGAATCTGACTCGACTGATACTTCACATTCCCGTCGATGAACGTGAACCCTCTGAACTTGTCCGCGCGCGGACCGGTCCAGAGCACACCAGTGTTGATAGCGACCGCTCCCGTGTAGTCCCCGGCGACAGCTTTCGCGAGCATTGGCGTCTCCGATCGCAATCCAGACCAGGCTAACAGAATGAGGCAGAATTAGAGTGACTCCCCCCATCGCCGCCCGCGTCGCTGCCCTCCAGTCCGGAGCTGACCCGCTGTGTATCGCCCGGGTGCCCTCCGGGTGGGCCGTGCTCAACGAGCGGCAGCCGATCGCGCCCTGCTGCGTCCTCCTGCCCGACCCCGTCGTGCCCAGCCTCAACGACCTCGACGGGCCCGCCCGCGCCGCGTTCATGGCCGACTTCGGGCGTCTGGGCGACGCGATCCTCCGCGTGACCGACGCTGAGCGCGTCAACTACCTTATCCTGTGCAACCAGGCCCCCGAGCTGCACGCGCACGCGATCCCGCGCTTCGCATCGGAGGACCCAGACAAGCGCCGGCTCGGCCCGTTCGAGGCGTACGACTTCGGTGCCGCCCGCGCCGCGGACCCCGCCGGGCGAGACGCCGACATCCTCACCCGCCTCCGCGCCGAGTATCACAACGGCACCACCCCGACCCTCTGATCAGGCCCTCATCGATCGTGGCACCACGTGCCGTTTCGTTCGATCCCCGGCACTGACAGATGTGTGCCATGGGCAAGCCCTGCGTGCCCGTGTCTCGGTCCCTCACGCGGTGGCCCACGGGCAAGCTCCGCGTGCGCATGGCACCCGGGGCGACCCCGCCATGAGTCCAGTATCCCGTGCCACGGACCCGTCTCCGGGTCAGTGCCCATGCACCCCACACTGGCCCGGAGACGGGTCCGTGGCACGAGCATCCGCGCACGAAAAGCCCGCCGACCCGTTCAGGCCGGCGGGCTCGCTTCACACACAGGGGAGTCAGCCGATCAGCGCCGACGGCGGGCGACCAGCCCGCCCATCACCAGCAACGCCGCGGCGCCCGGCGCGGGCACCGTGTTGATCGTGAGGTTGTCCAGCAGCGCCCGCGGGCCCGAGTAGTCCGCACCGAACGTTGCGTAGAGCTGCAGCGAATCGAACACCGCGCCGTTCACGCTCAGGGTGGCGAAGGCGATGTTGTCCCGCCCGCCGAGGTCGGAGATCGAGAACGAGTCCGACGCGACGAGCGAGCCGCCGGAGAAGGCATCGAGGTGGTAGACGATCCCGCCCCAGGGCCCGTTCTCGTAGTAGGCCATCTCGACGGACGCCGAGTCGGCCGCCTCATCGAGGTCCATCGTCACGGTCGAGAGGGCGCCGATCGAGAGGTTGTCGCCCACGACGTACGAGGTGCCGAAGGTGAGCGCGTTGTTCGCGCTGCCCCAGGTCGGGTAGTCGTTGTAGAGAAGCGTGGCGTTCTCGACGATGACCTGGGTGCCCAGGCCATTGATCCCGTCGCCGCCCTCGAACGTGTCACCGCTCGGGAAGACGCCCGCCTGATCGTTGACGCTGTGGTAAGTCACGCCGTTGTAGTGGAACGACGTGCCGTAGTGGTCCTCGGTGAGATCGTCGTAGGTGCTCACGGTCACCGTCGCCATCGCCGGCGCCGCGGCGAAGGCCGCCCCGGCGACCGCCATCATCATCTTCGTGCTCAACATCTCAAAGTCTCCTTACGAAAGCTCCGCCCTCGCGGGCACACACATCACACGCCCTGGCCGGGCTCCAATAACTCGTGGCGCACCATCGCCGATGTCGGCATCGGCGGGTACGCGATCCTGATCCGATACAGCTCGTAGTCCGACGCGTCCTGCCCGATCGCGTCGAAGACCGACAGCGCCAGATCGGTGTACCCCGGCACGTCGGGCGTGTGCGCGAGCGATACGCCGCGGCCCAGCCTCGCGATCGTCTCGGGGACGGGCAGCGCGTCCTCCTCATCGAACGCGATGGGCTTGGCGACGTCGGAGAACACCCGGAGCTCACGCTCCACCTCACCGAACAAGCCCGACCGGACGAACAGGTCGAAGTGCAGCATCTCCGCCGGCGTGCGAACCGCCGTGCCAAAGTGTGCCACCTTGTCGTGCTCCGTCGCGTGCACCGCGCCGATGTTGCGGATCACCTCGCCCGTCACCAGCGTCCGCTCGCCCCCGTGCCCAACCGGCCCGGACACAAACGCGTCGTACACCGTCCCGTCCGGCCCGATCCGGCGCGCCAGCTCGGGCATCGGGTCCGAGCAGAACGCGGGCAGCACCGGCACGCCGTTGTGTGCCCGCGCCGCCCCCTCGTCCAACGCCGCACGCACCAGCCCCGAGGTCGTCCGCGACTCGTCGTCGGCGACCACCGACTCGTTCACCGGCCACCGAACCCCCGGGCGCGTCTGCCGGAACCCCACCAGCCCGCGCACCTGCACCACGTTGAAGAACCGCTCACGGTCATCGCTCGGCGCCAGCACGCACAACGCCAGCAGCACCCGGCAATGCGCGCCCCAGGTGTAGCTATTCCCCACGAACGATTGCTGACGCCACTTCGCGTCAGACTCCGCGTCACGCGAGCCGGCGCACGACTCGAGCAGCATGTCGAGCTCCGTCCGGCTCGCCGCGTGCGCCGACGCGATCGCGTCGAACCGCTCGCCCGCGGCCCGGGCGGCGTCGATCATCTCGCGCCCCACCCCCACCGCCGCCGCCGCGTCGAGCCACGCCGACAGGCTCTTGTCGCTGGGCATGTGCCGCGCTGCGGCGAACGGGTCCTCGGAGTACGCCACCTTCGAGACCTGCCACGCCAGCTTCCGGTGGATGCCGAAGGCGTCGCAGATCCCCGTGACCGCCTTGGACCCGGGGCACTTCGCCTCGAGGATCCGTGCGAACGCATCTCGAGCGGTCGCGATCGCCTCGACCGCTTCGGTCTCGAACCCCGCCCCGCTGGAATTGCTGACACCCTCGGCCATGCCGAGCAGCCTAGCGACTCGGGCGGTATTTCAAGACATGTTTCTGAAACAATTCTTGAGAACCCAGACAGAGCCCAACCGGAACACCCTCGGATCGCATCCGCCGTCTCGAGCGGTCCCCTCAGCGGACCCGCTGATCGAGATCGGGGACCGCGCGTCGGATCGTCGCCGCGTCGAACTTCGCCGGCAGCGTCTCACGCCCCAGCGCATCGCCCGCCGCACGCACGACGCGCGACACGATGCGCTCCGGCGCCGCCGTCCCGCCCGACCAGTGGTCGTGGTCGTGCCAGCTCAACAGCACCGTGTGCTCCGTCTCGGTGTCGTCCATCCAGACCACGCGCACGGCGTACGACCATCCGTGGTCGGTCTCGGTCTCTTCACCGATCTCGACCGCCGCGACGCGGCGCCGAACGGACTCGGATTGGGGCGGGCGGATCCCCATGCCCGAGTCTATCGGCGCGATCGCCGACCGCGATCACCGGCATCCGAGCCGACGACTCCAGAAACGCGTCCGCCAGGCCCGGCGCCCGGTCATCCAGCGGTTCGGGATCTGGTCATCCGCCCGGCGTGGCCTGCGACAGCAGCACCGAGACCGTCCCGGAGTCATAATTCCCGGTCACCACGTCGAGGACGCCGTCCCCGTTCATGTCGCCGAGCACCACCGACGGGCTGCGCCCGCCGGCCGCGACCTCGACCGCCGGCGCGAAGGACCCGTCGCCCCGCCCCGCACAAACCGAGATTGACTCCACGATGGTCCCCCCGGTGATGAGGTCCGCGATGCCGTCGCCGGTCACGTCGCCCAACGCGACGCTTGTGGTCGGGACGGCCAACGCAACGGGGTTTCCGCCCGTTCGCTCGCCGAACCGCCCGCCGCCCTCGTTCATGAGCACGACCGCCAGAGGCGACTCGTCGATCACCGCGACCGCGTCGAGATCCCCGTCGCCGTCGAGGTCCGCAAGATCCGCAGCCATGGGCCGCTCGGCGAGCGTGATGGGCGTGTGGGCCTCCAGCCTGATCCCGCCCTCGGGCGCGAACATCCCGGTGCCCGACCCCACCAGCACCGTGAACCCACCGCCGCGCATGTCCGTCATCGCGGCGTCCACGTTGCCGTCGCCGTTGAGATCCGAGACGTGCAGCTGTTGGTACGGGTGCCTATGCGCGAAGTACGGCTGGCCCAGCGCCGGCTTGAACGAGCCGCGCCCATCGCCCAGGTGGACCGCAAGCGCGTGGTCGTCCACGAGCGTCGCGAGCACATCGAGGTGCCCGTCGTTGTCCACGTCGGCCAGCCTGATGCTGTGCACGTGCGGGCCGGAGCGTTGCCCGAGCCCGAAGTAGAAGGGCTCGCTCAGCCTGCCCCCGCCGAGCCCGTGGAGGACCGCGAACCGGTCGTCGGCGTGGTGGTAGGCCACCACGTCGGGGATCCCGTCCCCGTTCACGTCCCCGACCGCCACGCCGAGGGCCGAGTCCAGCAGCTTCACGGGGCGATCGGCGTATGTCAGCCGCCCGGAACCATCGTTGAGCAGCACCCGCGCGTGCCCCGAGGCGGGGTCGGGGTCACGCCCGCAGCACGGGCCGCAGGCGATGACCACGTCGAGATCGCCGTCCCCATCCAGATCCGCGAGATCGGGGCAGCCGGCCATCGGCCCCGCGGCCACCGGCTCCGAAGCCAGCCTGAAGCTTGAGACAGTCTCCGGACCGGAGACGGGCAGAACGACCGAGAGCGTGATGACACACAGCATGCAGGGAGCCTCCTTGGCGGCGCCGGCACGGCGCTTCGCTCCCGGCGTTGTACGGGTGACGCCGGGGTCCGACGCCCACTCAGACCATGCGAACGCCCCCGGATCGCCAGCGGCGCGCCTTCACGCATCAACGGCGCGCAATTCCAGCGCCCTTCGAAGCTCGGGCATGCGCCTGCGGGCCACCGGCACCCGCTCGTCGGTGTCCAGCGTCACCCACCCATCGCGATGGGGCGAGCCCACGACCTCGACGACACGCCGGATCGAGACAACACGCGACCGGTGGACCCGGACGAACCCGTCGGGCCCCAGGGCCGCGGCCACTTCCACGAGATTCATCGCCGCCCGGATCGGCCCGCTGTCCGTGTGAATCACAGAGCCCCCGCCCGCCCTGGGCTGCACCCACCGGACGGACGCGAGATCGACGATTGCCTCTCCGACCGGCGTCCTGATTGAGGCCGAACGCGGTGCCGCCTCGCCCCCCTGAACGCGGGCCAGGCGCGCGCGGACGTCCACGAGGGTCGCGCCCATCGCGACCATCCAGTACGCGCCGACGCCCAGCACGAACCACTGCGGGCCCGATTTGTAGAACGGGGCTCCGAAGATCTGCCACGACACCGGGGCGGGGTGGAAGAGGTGTCTCACCGGGACCGACACGCCGAGAAACACGGCCCCGAACGCGAGACTCACCCCGATGTGCGTCAGAAGCCGCGCGTGCGCGCGGCCCTCGCCGAGCGGCCAGCGTTCGATCGCGAGCACGACGACGGGTGTGAGCAACGCCAGGGTCGTCCAGCTCGGCGCCTGGTACAGGTACGCCGCGAACCATCCGGCCGCCTTGGCGGTGCCCAGCAACTGAGCCCACTGCTGGGTCGCGCTGAGCGTGGCAGCCGTCTGCCACACCGCGAGACCGACCAGCGTCGCAACCACCACCCGCCGGCGGCGCACGCCGTGAGCCTCGGTCATGCTGGCTTGCCGTACCACGTCCGGGCGCCCTCATGGATCGGGACGCCGGCGGATGTGGAGCCGCCGGGCACCGAGCGACGCAGGGCTCCTGCGACCCGGATCACTCGCCCAGCAGGTCCGCGACCTCGTCATCGACGGGGTTCGCGATCCGGTCGTCCTTCTTGCCCTTGGACTTCTTGTCCTTCTTCTGCTCGGCCGCAGCGTCCGGCGCATCGTCCGAGTCGTCGTCATCGCCGATCTCGGCGTTCTGCGCCGCGACCTCGGCTTCCAGCCTCTCGAGATCGTCCTCTTCTTCCTTCGCGCCCTCGGCGGCCTTCTTGCGCTTGTACGACTCGATCTTCACGCGGTCCGGAGCCAGCACGATGCTCGCCTGACGACCCGTCCAGCGTGGCGACATCTCGACCTTCGCGATGTCGTCCAGATCGATGCAGATCTGATGCAGTCGCTCGAGCCCGAGCTCCTTGTGCGCCATCTCGCGCCCTCGGAACCGCTGGGTCAGCTGCACCTTGTGACCGGCGATGAGGAACCGGCGCGCCTGGTCCACCCGGATGCCCACGTCGTGCGGGTCGATCTTGATCGACCGCCCAAGCCGGATCTCCTTGAGCTCGGCCTGCTTCGCGCCCTTGTTCTCTCGCTTCGACAGCTCGTACTTGTACTTGCCGTAGTCCATGATCTTGCAGACCGGCGGGCGCACGTCCGGCGAGATCTCGACGAGATCAAGCCCGGCCTCCTGGGCCATCCGTTGCGCCTCGGCGGTCTCGACCACGCCCACCTGCTCGCCCTCGGCGTCGATCAGGCGGATCGGAGTGATCCGGATCATGTGGTTGATCCGCGTGCGCTGCACGGGACCCTGGAATCGGTAGAAACGTCTGCGAGAAATGGCGGCTACTCCTGATGCTCACGCCCCACGCCGGCGGGCACACCCCGGCCGGTCCGTGGGACACTCGGATTCGTCATCACATCGGTCATGAGCGCGCGACACGCGCCCACCCCGCCGACAACTCGGCAGAACGGGCACCTGCATCCACTGAAGTCTTGCGCACTCAGCCTTTCACCCCGGCGGGCCCTCGCCCGCGCAGGCACCCGGCGGGCACAACCCGCCGGTACGGGCGGAATTTACCCACCCCGCAGACCGGAAGCAAGCTCGCACCCGCCCGCAGCCTGCATTCACCCCTGATTCGGGGCCCCGGATGGTCAGGTGACCCAGCCGATCACGTTCACCGCCAGCGACAACAAGAGCAGGACCATCAGGATCACGAACGGCGGCCAGGTCAGACGCTCGGCGACCGTGTTGCCCTGCGGCAATGCCTTGTCCTCCGGGATCGCCGCCTCCGCGCTCGCCTCGGCCTCCGCCAGGGCCGTCAGATCGTCCGCCGGCAGCACGTCCTGGTGCGCCAGCGGCGGCTGCTCGCCCGCCTTGACCGCCCGCAGGTCGAGCAGCACGTCCTTGCAGGTCGCGTACCGGTGCTTGACCTTCTTGGCCATCATCATCTCGACCACCTCGGAGATCCCGGCACTGAGCTTCGGGTTCACGTGGTCGGGCGGGACGAGCTCGCTCTTGAGGTGCTTGCGCATCACCTCGGACGGGCTCTTCGCCTCGAAGGGCACCGAGCCGGTGATCATGTGATACAGCGTCGCCCCCAGCGCGTAGATGTCCGCGGGCGGGCCGATGTCCACCTCGCCGCGGATCTGCTCGGGCGAGATGTAATACGGCGTACCGAACGCCTTGCCGGCCTCGGCCTCCGCGGCTTCCTTGTCGCTGATCGCGCGGGCCAGGCCCATGTCCGCGAGCTTCACCACGCCCTCTTGCGTGATGATGATGTTCTTGGGCTTCACGTCGCGGTGGATGAGCCCGCGGGCGTGCGCGTGGTCGAGCGCCTCGGCGACCTGGATGATGATGTCCAGCGCCTCGTCTTCCTTGTACCGCTTGTGCTTGACGATGTCGTCGTGGACCGTCCGCCCCTCGACGAACTCCATCACGAAGTAGTAGATCTCCCCCTCGTTGCCGACGTCGAACGCCTGCACGATGTTGGGATGGTTGAGCTGCGCCGCCGCGCGCCCCTCGGCGAAGAACCGCTCGATGAACTGCGGGTTCTGGCTGAACTTCTCGGGCAGCTTCTTGATCGCGACGGTGCGGTCCAGCGAGATCTGCTTGGCCTTGTAGACCGTCGCCATCGCGCCGGCACCGAGCTTGCCCAGGATCTTGTACCCCGGGATCTGCTGCCCGCCGCGCTCCGCCTCGAGCACCTCGCGGAGGCGCGCCAGCTGGCGGCTCGTCACGAACTCGCGATCGACCAGGATCTGCGTCAGCGATTTGGACGAGTCGTCCTCCTCGCCCGTACGCGAGAGCGTCAGCGCGTATTTCACCTCGTCGGGCGTCGCGAGCCCCTGCTCGACGACAAGCCGGCCGATCAGCGAGTCCAGGTTGGTGCCGCTCTTTGATCCGCCCGCGGCGTCCTGTATCACACGCTCGCTCTCGGCGGGTGTGGGCGGAGGATCACCCGTCGTGGACGGCGGGTCCTCGAAGGGAGCCGTATCGTCCGCCCCCGCCACCTGGGACGGGTTCGTTTCGGGGTCACGCGGTAGATCGCTCATGGTTCAATCAGACGGAGGCCGCCAGCGTACGGGCCCCCCACAACGCCGTCAACGGGCCGAGTACCCGATTCGCCTCCCGACCACCACCCGGTTCCACGCGTCCGAGACGCGGAGCCGCCTTCCCTATACTCGCCGCTTCTCCCGATCCCCCGGCGGAACCCCATGCTCGTCACCGAAAGCCGACCGCGCACCCTCAAGTGGATCCACGCCGGCCCGCTTCTCTATGGCGACTGGGGCACCTCGCGTCTCTACGTTCTCGGGCTTGCCTTCCTCTACACCGCCCACGCGAGCGTCGTCTACCTCGCCGCGATCGGCGTGCTCATGGTCGCCGTCTCCTGGGCCTACACCCACATCTGCCGGTGCTTCCCCGACGGCGGCGGGGTCTACACCGCCGCCCGCCAGCTCAACCCCACCCTCTCCGTTGTCGGTGCGACGCTCCTCCTGAGCGGGTACATCATGACCGCCGCGATCTCCGTGATCGAGGCGTTCCACTACTTCCACGTCCCCCACCACCTCACCCTGCCCCTCGCGGTGGTCTCGATCGTCCTCATCGGCGGGGTGAACTGGCTGGGCGCGAAGTCCGCAGGTCAGTTCGCGCTCGTGATCGCCTTCGGCGCCCTCGCCGTCAGCGCGGTCATGGCGGTCCTCTGCGTCCCCTTCTTCATCGAGGGCGTGAAGACGATCTCGTTCGACTACTTCCGCCAGACCAAGCCCTTCGACGCGTGGGTGAGTTTCACCAAGATCTGCCTCGCCCTCGCGGGCGTCGAAGCGGTCGCGAACATGACCGGGCTCATGAAGCAGCCCGTGGACAAAGAATCCAAGCGCACCATCTGGCCCGTCACGACCGAGGTCGTCGGGCTCAACCTGATCTTCGGCATCGCGTTGGCCGGGCTCCCCTTCCTCGTGGGGGGCGTCGCGATGAGCCAGCTCCACGAGCCCGACGAGCTCCGCCTGCTCGACGAGCGAGCCAAGGTCGTCGAGATGCTCCCGGCGGACCTCGAGCTCGACGCCCAGCGTCCCTTTGTCCTCGAAGCCGACCAGGTCAACAACCTCCCCCGCGTCTCGCGTGAGGCGTACGAGCACCTGATCGAGCACGAGCACGAGGTCGAGAAGTACACGAACGCCGCGATGCGCGTCATCGCAGAGGAATCAGGCGAGCGCTTCCTCGGGCCCACGGGCCGCATGGTGCTGGGCAACGCCGCGGGGATCGTCTTCGGGCTCTTGCTCCTCAGCGCCACCAACACCGCGATCATGGCGATGGTGTCGGTTCTGTTCGCGATGGCCCAGGACCGCGAGCTGCCAAGGCCGCTGACAAAGCTCAACTACTCGGGCGTCCCGTGGGTGGCGCTCATCGTCTCCGTCATCATCCCGATCGGCGTCATCCTCGTCGAGCACGACGTCACCGTGCTCGCCAAGCTCTACGTGCTCGGCGTCTGCGGCGCGATCACCGTCACCATCGGCTCGTCGGTCGTCAACAAAGAGCTCGACATCGGCAAGGGCGCCCGCGTGGGGATGTGGATCCTCGCGATCTTCCTCGGTGCCGTGACGCTCACCATCGGGCTCACGCAGTGGGTCTCGACCGCGTTCAGCGGCGGGCTCATCGCCGCCGTCCTCGCCACCCGGTTCCTGCTCAGCAAGACCTCCAAGACCGCCGAGAAGCCCATCCCAGAGCCCATCACGGGCTGGCTCGCCGAGGTGAAGGACCAGCAGGTCACGATCGACCCGGCCAAGCCCAAGGTCATGCTCGCCGCGCGCGGGCGGTACCAGTCCGAGTTCGCCGTGGACCTCGCCCGCCGGCGCAACGCGACGCTCTTCGCGATCTTCGTGCGCACGCTCCGCGTGATGGACCTCCAGCCCGGGCGTGCCCCACGCATCGAGGACGACGCCGACGCCC
>JAUHXM010000078.1 GCA_030426605.1 Phycisphaerae bacterium
TCCGTCCTCTCGCCCGCCATCAACCTGCACCTGCTCGACCCGCGCGAGTGCATCGACGCCGCGCTCGACGCCTACGAGTCCGGCGCGGCGCCCCTCAACTCAGTCGAGGGCTTCGTCCGCCAGCTCGTCGGCTGGCGCGAGTTCATCCGCGGCGTCTACTGGACCAACTACCAATCCCGGAGCGCCAAGTCCAACGCCCTCGACCAGCACGGCGACCTCCCCGACCTCTACTGGACCGCCAACACAGACATGAAGTGCATGAGCGAGTGTGTCGGAGCCGTCGTCAACGGTGCCTACGCCCACCACATCCCACGCCTCATGGTCATGGGGAACTTCGCGATGCTCGCCGGCGTCCACCCGCAGCAGGTCAGCGACTGGTACCTCGGCATGTTCGCCGACGGGATCGACTGGGCGACCCTCCCCAACGTCCGCGGCATGGCGATGCACGCCGACGGCGGCGTCGTCGGCACCAAGCCCTACGCCGGCTCGGGCAAGTACATCTCCCGGATGTCGAACTTCTGCAAGCACTGCCGCTACGACGTCAACAAACGCTCTGGCGACGACGCCTGCCCCTTCAACGTGCTCTACTGGGACTTTCTCAACCGCAACCGCACCCGCTTCGCCGACAACAACCGCATGGCGATGTCGCTCAAGAACCTCGACCGCATCGGCGACGACGAGATCGTTCAGATCACTTCCAGCGCGCGAACGCTCCGCAAAGCCTTGGGCGTCGGCACGATCTCGCGATGACCCGACCGCCCGACCAAGCCGCCCGACGAGTCCAGAGCGCGCTCAAAGCCGGCGATGCGCGCACCGCCGCCGCGATCGCCCGGAACGCCCTCGAGTCACGGCCGAACGACACCGCGCTCCGAGCGCTCCTCGGCGCTGCGCTGATCCGCCTGGGGGATCCACTGGCCGCGCTGCCCCATCTCGAAGCCGCGGCTCCTTCCATGGCAAACGACCCGGGCACGCTCAACGCGCTGGCGAACGCCTACCGCATGCTCGGGCGGCCTGACGACGCCCTCGAAACCGCCGAGCGTGCCCTCGCCGCCCACCCAGATTCACCAACCGCCGTGCGCATCAAATCATCCGTCCTGCGCACGACCGGCCGAGCGGCCGAAGCCCTCACGCTTATCGAATCGGCGGCGCGTGCTCGCCCACGCGGCGTCGCCCTGGCGTGCGAGCACGCCGACGTCCTACGCGCGCTCAATCGCACCGAACAAGCCCTCTCCGCCCTCTCGCCACACTCCGAACGAGACGACCTCAGCGACGCCCACAGGCGCGCTGTCCACATCCGCCGCGCCCAGCTGCTCGATCAACTCGACCGGTTCGACGACGCCTTCGCCGCCGCCGCGCGCGCGAACGCGGGCGTCACCGACCCGCCCGTCACCCCCGCCGCCCCCACGATCGCCGCGTGGCCGCGGGACGCCATCGACCGCGTCCCTGCCTCAACAGCCGAGGGCGTCACGCCCGTCCTCGTCGTCGGGATGCCCCGCTCGGGCACGACCTTGCTCGAACGGATCATCGCCGCCCACCCCTCCACGGCCGGCGTCGGCGAGTGCCCCGTCCTCCCGGCCATTCTCGACGAACTCCGAGCGCTCGAAACCCAGCCCACCCAGGCTTGGTCGGACGCCGCGGGCACCCGGTACCTCGATGCCCTCGGCGCCGCCTCACCGAGCGCCACGCACGCCGTTGACAAGATGCCCGCGAACGCCTTCACGCTCGGGCTCGCCGAGCGCATCGCGCCGAACGCGCGCGTGATCCACGCGACCCGCGACCCGCGCGACGTCTGCCTCTCGTGCTATTTCCAGGAACTCAACGACTCGATGGCCTTCACCCGCGACCTCGCCGCCTGCGCCCGCCAGCACCAGCAGATCGACGAGCTCATGTGCCACTGGCGCGCCACGGTCTCGCTTCCCTGGCTCGCCGTGGCGTACGAAGACCTCGCACGCGATCCGGAGACGCACATCCCTCGCGTGCTCGAGTTCCTCGGGCTGCCCCCCGACCCCGCCTGCCTCGCGTTCCACGAGTCCACGCGACACGTCGAGACCGCGAGCTGGGATCAGGTCAAACGCCCGCTCTACACGACCAGCATCGGGAAATGGCGCCGTTACGGGAAGCACCTGGGCCCGATGCTCGACGTGCTGAATACCAGCTAACCCTGCCCCAGCAGCACACCCACGAGCACCGCCCGGGCCGACCACATCGCCGTGCGCGCCCAGTTTGTGACGACCAGACGCCGGTGCGCCCGGGCGTCAAACCCCGACTCGAGCCTCCGATGGCACGGCACCTGCACCACGGCCGTTGAAACCCAGTTGCACACGAGCAACACCCCCGCCGCGACCACCACCGGGTCGCCAGGCCGCTCGATCATCAACAGCACACCCGTGACCAACTCGATGAGCATCGCCGGCGCGACGACCAGCGTTGTCCGAGCCTGATGCCGCGCCTCGTACGCCTCGAACCCGTCGCGCCCCACCGCACCGAACAGCGGGTAATGCACGACCTGCACAAACCAGATCAGCCCCGCCATGAACCAGGTCGCCCCCGCGTGCGCGGTCAACACCCACCCGCTCACGCCGGCACCCCGCACGCGAGCCCCTCGTAGTCCGGGCGCTGGGCCGCGTGCGCGTGACGGAACGCCCGCACGATCTTGCCACGCTCGAGCACGAATGCGCCGGGCATCTGAAACCCATCGCCGTCCAGCTTGCCGACCAGATGCCCGCGCGCCGTGGCGAGCAGCCCGCGCCACCACACGCGCAACCCGAAGAGCTCCCCGAACCGCCCGCGCTCGAGCCCGAACGCCCGGTACAGCACGCGCTCGGGATCCGCGAACCGCGGCACATCGCCCAGCCCCGCGCCGTCGAGCCACGCCGCCGCGCGCTCTTCGGACGACATGTGCACCAGCGCGATCCCCGCCCCCAACGCCTCGATCGCCGCCCGACGGCCCCGCAGATCCGCCAGCGCCTCCTTGCAGAACGTGCACCCCGAGTGTCTCAGGAACACCACAAGCACCGCACGCTCATCCGAGTGCTCCCGCAGCGACACACCGTTCTGATCCCGCGCCCCCTCGATCGCCCCGTCGAAATCGATCGCCTCGCCCGGCGCCGCCCCCGCCGACCGCGCCGCGTGCCACAGCATCGCCCCGAACGGCACCCACCAGATCAGATCGTTCGTCGCGATCGTGAACCCGAACGACCACGGCAGCTCGCCGCGCGACGCCGCCATCACAAACCCGATCGGCCCGAACACCTTGCCCAACAGCCCCACCAGCACGATCGGCCAGTGCCGCGCCGGATCGCGCGACGCCGCGAGGTACCCCACGCCGTACACGCCCACGATCATCCCCACGCACTGCCAGATCGACACGTACCGCGGCGGCTCGAGCCCCGCAACCTCGAACACGCTCAGCGGGAACAACACCACCCAGGTGCCCCACACAAGGTTGTACACCCCCGCGAGCACGAGCACCCACCGCATCCACGCAGGCGAGCGCACGCTCATCGCGACCTCACCCGCGCCAGCCCGCCGTCCAGGCCGACGACCTGGCCCGTGATCCAATCGTTGTCCGGATCGAGCAGGAACGCGATCGCCCGCGCCACCTCCGCCGCCATCCCGATCCGACCCAGCGGGTGCATCGCGATCGACGCCTTGAGCGCCGGTTCTGAGCTCGTCAGCCGCTCGGCCAGTGGGGTATCGACGAGCCCGGGCGCCACCGCGTTGTACCGGATCCCCGACGGCGCGCCCCCCGCCGCCGCTGAGCGCACGAGCCCCTCGACGCCCGCCTTCGCCGCCGCGATCGCCTCGTGGTTGGGCAAGCCCACCGATGCCGCGCACGACGACATGAGCACCACGCTCCCGCCCGACTGGCGCATCGCGCCCGACGCCGCGCGCACCACCGCGAACGCCGTCCTCAGGTTCTGGCTGACGGTGTGCTCGAACTCCTCGGCGCTCGTCGCACCCGCGGGCTTGATCAGGATCGACCCCGCCAGATTCACGACACCGGCGAACGGCCCTTCGACCTCGAACGCCTCCGCGACGGCCCCGAAGTCCGCCGCGTCGAGCGTGACCGCCCGCCCGCCGACGGCCTCGGCCGCCCGGTGCGTCCGGTGCTCGTCGCGACCCGCGAGCACGAGATCCCAGCCGGCGTCCCGGAGCAGGCCCGCCAATGCCGTCCCGATGCCGCCCGCACCCCCGATCAGGAGGCACGAGCCCGGTTTGGTCTGTTCAGTCATTGCCCTGCGATTCGCCCGGGCGTCCACAAGCGATGCGGAGCGGTGGACAAGCACCGTCGAGCAGCGGATACTTGCCCCTCGGCCGCCCCGGCGACCGAGGCGTGCCACCTTAGCTCAGTTGGTAGAGCGAAGCTTTCGTAAAGCTTAGGTCGCCGGTTCAAGTCCGGCAGGTGGCTGTTCGGATCCCGCCCCCACGCGAGGAACCACGAGCATGCCCGAACTCGCCTGCTCATCCCACCGCGAAGACGGCCTGACCGTCTTCGCGGTCTCCGGCGAAGCGGGCGTCGCCGCCAGTCAGGAACTCGAAATCGCCGTCGCCCGGCTGCTCTCGACCCAGCCCGAGCGCCTCGTCATCGATCTGAATCAGCTCGCGTTCGTGTCGAGCCTCGGCATCGGCCAACTGATGATGCTCGCCCAGCATGTCACAAAATCAGGGGGGGCAGCCGCGGTGGTCGTGCCCGAGAACGACCTGCGCGTCGCGCTCAAGCGATGCCGGCTGCACCAAATCGCACCGTTCGCCACGAACCGGGCCGACGCCATCGCCGCACTCCGCGCTCCTTGACCACGCCCCGGCGCACGATTTGCGCGTCGCGTGCTACCCTCTCCACCCACCACCCAGCCGGGTGGCGAGCACCACGGAGGAGCGCTTGATGATCCTGAATGTCTCGATGCTCGCGGCCGCGTCCGCGTGCGTCCAACCAACCACGACCGGCCCGTTCGGCGGCGACGGATTCGACGCCTCGGACATCGTCGTGTTCTACTCCTGCGCCGCCGAGTGCAACGAGACCACGCCCCCCACCCCCGACAACCCCATGTGCTTCTCGCACAACCTCCACGAAGAGGGCGGCTGGGCCCGGTTCATGTCCACCCGCGTCTGGGAGGACTACCAGGACGGCTACCGCCGCTACCTCCTCCACCTCCCCTTCGGGTCCGAGTGGGGCAACGGCGCGATGGATCTCGACCAGCCGCTCGACTCGATCGAAGCCGGCGAGGCCCACGTCATGCCCGACTTCTTCGCCGCACTCGACTGGGCCGAAACATACATGCCCGAAGCCGAGTTCATCGTCTACATCGGGCGCGAAGAGACCGACCTCCGCGAAACCTACGACAACGACCTCCGCTTCCACGACCATTGGCACCGCGTGTCCGGCGGCGGATGGAACATGGTCCTCCTCGACTACCCCAACGTCTCCGTCGCCTTCGATGCCGGCACCGAGTACCGCAACGGCGCGCACGAGCCCTGGTCCGCCGGCGACCCCTACTTCCAGTTCGTCAAGCTCTTCCAGTCCTACAAGCACGAGCAACGCCGGAAGGTCTACATCGAGGCCATCCCCCGCAATTCGCGCAGCCCGAACATCGACAACCCCGTCACCGTCGAATGGCAGCGCACCATGCCCTGGATCTCCTTCGAAGACGACTACCTCTTCCAGGTCCGCCGCTGGTGGAACTACGACCCCCCGCTCGAGACACCCGAGGGCATCCGCTGCATGATCCGCGACATCGACCTCGACCACTGGACCGACCGCGGCGGGGCCATCGCATGGGCCGGGCACTGCATCGCCCACGGGCACACCCCCGCCATCAACCGCCGCAGCACCACCTACCCCTGGCACGCCCTGACCGCCGAGCAGGCAGCCGTCGTCATGACCCGGAATATCGAATAACGACCCTCCGGGCGGGTTGTGACGACACAAGCACGATTCTGACTGGCGTCGCGACCCATTTTCGGGGAACATCTGGGCCGGGTGGACGAATCCCATCCTGTCGGCGGACCGGGGTGCGCACGGGGCGCCCTCACGACCGAGGCGGCCAATCCGCCCGAAGACCCGCCGAGACCGGCCTGAGCGTCCCCCGAGCCCCCCGCATCGGACGCCCGGGCACTGGCACACGCCCGCGACGCCGGCTCGGGCCCGCGGCACGCGAAGGGGATCACCGATGAAGCGAACCACGTCCCGACTTCCCGCGCTCGCACTCGCCGCCGCCGCGCTGGGCATCGCCCTGCCCGCGTCGAGCGTGCTGGCCCAATCGGTCCGCACCGCCCGGCAGACCGACCCGCGCCGCGACACCCTCATGCGCCTCTCCGAGCCCATGACCATCGGGGAGCTCGACAACCGCTTCGAGGACGTCATCGAGCTCATCCGCACCCGCACCGGCGCGGACATGGACGTCATGTACATCGACGACCGCAACGACGAGGGCTTCGACCCCGAGTGGATCGTGGACATGACCGTCGGCGAAACCACCGGCCTCGAGCTCCTCGAACGCCTCATCACCCGCGCCAACTCCGACCTCCAGCCCATCACCGAGTTCGAGTGGCAGATGACCGAGTACGGCGCGATTCAGATCGGCCCCAAGCAGCGCCTCAACGCGACGCGCCGCACCGTTGTCTACGACATCCACGACCTCCTCTTCGAGATCCCCTACTTCGACAACGCGCCCGAATTCGACCTCAACACCGTCCTCCAGTCCGGCAGCGGCGGCGGCGGGCAATCCCCCTTCGGCGGCGGCAACAACCAAGCCGATGACCGCGAGGACCGCGCGACCCGCGCCCAACAAATCATCGATCTCATCCAGAACACCGTCGAGCCCGACGAGTGGATCGACCTGGGCGGCAGTTCCGCCTCGATCACCTACCTCCCCGAGAACCTCATCGTCACCGCCCCGGACTACGTCCACCGCCAGATCTCCGGCTACGGCTACTGGCCCAAGCGCCTCCAGAACGCCCGCCTCATCGACGGCAGGCGAGAGATGGACGTCCGCCCCTACCGCAGGCCCTGATCCTGAACAACAGCGATCCGACACGCGGCGCCGCCCTCCCATGGGCGGCGTCGTTCGTTTTGCACCCGACCGCTACCATCCGACGTGGCGTCCCGCATCAACCATCACGAGCGCGCCCGGCGCGCGTTCGCCGCGGGCGCGTACGCAGACGCCGCCGAATCTGCTGAGCTCGCCCTCAAACGCGCACGCGGCGACGCCGTCCTCCTCTACATCCTCGGCACATCCCGAACCAACCTGGGCGACCCAGACCGAGGTCTCGAACCCCTCACCCAGGCCGCCGCCCTCGCGCCCGACAACCCGGACATCCTCACCGCGCTCGCCAACTGCCACCGCCTGCTCGACCACGTCGAGGATGCGCACGAGGCGTGCGACCGCGCCCTCGCGACGCGCCCCGAGTTCGAGCCCGCGATCGCGCTCAAGTGCCAGCTCCTGCGTACAACCGGGCACGCCGCCGACGCGCTCGCGTTCATCGAGCCCCACCACACCGCCAACCCCGACCGCGCCGCGCTCGCCTGCGAGTTCGCCGACGCCTGCCTCGCGCTCGACGACGCGGAGCGCGGCATCGCGGCGCTCGAACCCATCGCCCCGCAAGCGACCGCCTCAGACCCACGCCGACGCACGCCCCTCGCCCGCTCGGTCCTCTACAAGCTCGCGAACCTGCTCGACCGCGTCGGGCGGCACGACGACGCCTTCGCGGCCGCATCGGAGGCGAACCGTGGACGCGACACACGCATGCTCACCGCCGACCGCGTCCGCCGCCGCTGGACGCGCGACGCGATCCGCGCCCTGCCCCAATCCAGCGAGCGCGGCGTCACGCCCGTGCTCGTCGTCGGCATGCCACGATCGGGCACGACGCTCACCGAGCGCCTCATCGCCGCGCACCCGCACGCCGCCGGCGCGGGCGAGACCAAGCTCCTGCCCGGCACCGACCGCGCCCTCGCCGACCTCGGCCGCCCGCCCACGCAGGCGTGGATGAACGCGAACGCCCGCCGCGTGCTCGACCGCCTCTCGGCCGACGACGCGACGCACGCGATCGACAAGCTCCCCGGCAATATCGCGAACCTCGGGCTCGCGTCACGCCTGCTCCCCGACGCCCGCGTCATCCACTGCACGCGCGACCCGCGCGACGTCTGCCTGTCGTGCTTCATGCAGGACTTCCCAGACTCGATGGGGTTCACGACCGACCTCGCCGCGTGCGCCCGCAAGCACCGCGAGCAGCAAGCCATGCTCGCGCACTGGCGCGACACGCTCGATATGCCCATCCTCGATCTCTCCTATGAACGCCTGACCCGCGCGCCCGAGCAGACGGCCCGTGAGCTCCTCGACTTCGTCGGGCTCGCCTGGGACGAAGGCGTCCTCCGCTTCCATGAGCGCGCCGGGCACGTCCGCACGGCGAGCTGGAACCAGGTCACCCGCCCCATCAACGCGAGACGCATCGGCCGCTGGAAGAAGTACGAACGACATCTCGCACCGGCGCTCAAGGTGCTCTCCGACCAGTGCGACGGCACCGACGGCTACCATGGCCCCCCGTGAGTTTCCCGAGCCAACATCACGAGCACGCCGTCAAAGCGTTCCAGGCGGGCCGGTACGACCAAGCCGCCGACGCCGCCGCCCGGGCGCTCAAACGCACCCCGACCAACGCGAACCAGCACTACATCCTCGGTGCCTCGCGCACGCACATGAGCGACGCCGCCGGCGGTCTCCCGAGCCTCCTCGAGGCGGACCGGCGCTCGCCCAACACCCCCCACATCCTCAGCGCCCTTGCGAACGCCTACCGCCTGCTCGACCGCACCGACGAGGCGCTCGGCGCGTGCGAGCGCTCGCTCGCCGCCCAGCCCGGGTTCGAGCCCGCCATCTCCCTCAAGGCGACCGTCCTCCGCTCCATGGGGCGTGCCGATGAAGCGATGGCGTACATCGAACCGCTCTTCCGCGCCAACCCGGACAGCCCGACCCTCGCGTGCGAATTCGCCAACGCATGTCTGCCGCTCAAGCGCTATGAAGACGGCGTCGCCGCGCTCCAGCCAATCGCCCAACGCGTCCGCGAGATCGACCCACGCCGGCGCGCGCCGGGTGCGAGCACCGTCTTCTACCGGCTCGCGGGCCTGCTCGATCGGTTGAAGCGCTACGACGAGGCATTCGCCGTCGCCCAGGAAGCCAACCGCGGCGGCCCCGCGCGCGTCACCCCCGCGGAGCACACGACCAAGGCCTGGACCAAAGCCCTGCTCGACCAGATCCCACCCGCCACCAAGCGCGGCGTCACCCCCGTCCTCGTCGTCGGCATGCCGCGCTCGGGCACCACCCTCGCCGAGCGCATCATCGCCTCCCACCCGGACGCCGGCGGCGTCGGCGAATCCCCCGCCCTCCCCCACACCGCCGCCGCGCTCGGCGCGCTCGGTCGTCCGCCCACCGAGGGCTGGATGAACACCCACGCCCAGCGGTACCTCGCGATGCTCGCCCGCGCCGCCCCCACCGGCACCCACGTCGTGGACAAGCTCCCTGGCAACTATGTCAACGTCGGGCTCGCCTCCAAGCTCTTCCCCGATCTCCGCGTCGTGCACGCCGTGCGCGACCCGCGTGATGTCTGCGTCTCGTGCTACTTCCAGGACTTCTCGCTGACGCTGGGCTACACCACGGACCTGGTTGCCTGCGCCCGCCAGTACCGCGCCCAGGAGGAGGTCATGGAGCACTGGCGCGAAGTGCTCGATGTCCCGATCTTCGAGCTGCACTACGAGTCGCTCGTCGCCGACCCCGAGCCCACGGTGCGGGCCCTGCTCGAATTCCTCGGGCTCGGGTGGGACGACGCCTGCCTCGCGTTCCACAAGAACGCCGGGTACGTCCGCACGGCGAGCTGGGACCAGGTCAACAAACCCCTCTACGCTTCGAGCTCGGGCAAATGGAGGCGATACGAGAAGCACCTGGGCCCGCTGCTCGACGCGCTCGGCATGACGGACACGGAAGGCACCGCGTGAACACAGAACCTCTCAAGCCCGGCGCGTTCACCATCCGCGACTCCCAGCAGCGTGCCGCCAAGCTCCTCGACGCGGGCGAGACCCTCCGCGCCCACGAGGTCCTCAAAGCGATCCTCCCCCTCGACCGACGCGACGTCACCACCCTCATGATGCTCGGCGACGCCTCCGTCCGCCTCTCGCGACTCACCGAGGGCGCCCGCCACCTCGAGCTCGCGCTCAAGCTCCGCCCGAACACGCCATCCGTCGTCGCCCTGCTCGCCAACACCTACTCGAGCCTCGGAGAGACCGGCAGGGCACACCGCGTCGTTGACGCCTATCTCAAGGCCAACCCGCCCAGCCCCGCGCTCATCGCGATCAAGGCCCGCCTGTTTCAATCCCGCGGCGACAACGAACGCGCCCACGACCTCGTCGCCTCCCACCTCGACAAGGACGACGCCACCGGCTCCATCACGAGCATCTACGCGAACGTCTGCGTCGCCCTCAAACGCCGGCAAGAGGGCATCGACGTCGTCCGCAAGACCCTCGAACGTGTGGACCTCGCCGCAGACGGCCGCCGCTCACTCCTCTTCTCCATGGGCCACCTCCTCGACGGCGAGGGCGAGTACGACGACGCATTCGACAGCTTCCGGCGCGGCAACATGATGCTCGACGACATCGATCCCACGCCGCCCGAGAAGTTCTGCGAGCGTTGGAGCGCCGAGCACCTCGCGTCGATCGAGATCGAGCCCAACGAGTCCGAACTCGCCGTCATGATCGTGGGGATGCCGCGTTCGGGCACGACGCTCACCGAGCAGGTCATCGCGTCGCACCCGTCCGCCGCGGGCGTGGGCGAGTCGGACCTGCTGCCCCTGCTCGCACGCTCCGCGGCGACGAGCGCCGAGGGCGAGCTCGACGCCGCGGGCATGCGCAAAATGGCCGACGGCTACGTCTCCGGGCTCGCCGCCGCCGTCCCGGGCGAGCCCACGCGCATCGTGGACAAGCTCCCGGGCAACTACATGTTCCTGGGCCCGATCTCCAAGGCCCTGCCCAACGCCGCGGTCATCCACTGCGAGCGCGACGCGCGGGATACCTGCCTGTCGTGCTACTTCCAGGACTTCGGGCACCGCCAGCCCTTCACCCGCCGGCTCGACACCGTCGCCAGGCAGTTCCTCGCGTACCAGCACATCATGGCGCACTGGCACGACGTCCTCGACATCGAGATCCTCGACTCGCAGTACGAGGACCTCACCGCCGACCCGCGCCCCAACGTCGAGCGCCTGATCGCGCACACCGGGCTGCCCATGCACGAAGCGTGCATGTCGCCCCACAAGGCGAAGTCCACCGTCACCACCGCCAGCATCGGGCAGGTCCGCCAGCCCATCTACAAGACGAGCCAGCAACGCTGGAAGCGCTACGAGAAACACATCGGCCCGATGCTCGAGCTGCTCGAAGGCGTATGACCGGGACCGATGATTAGGACGCGGACTCCGCGACCGTCGGGCACGTGCACGCGAGGTTTCGATCGCCGAACGGGTTGTCCACACGCCCCACGCTGGGCCAGAACTTCCGCCGGCGCAGGTGATCCGCCGGGAACGCCGCCCGCTCGCGCCCGTACGCGTGCGACCAGTCGTCCGCGCTGACCGCCTCGATCGTGTGCGGCGCGTGCTTCAGCGGGTTGTCGTCCCGGGGCAGCGCCCCCGACTCCACGTCGGCGATCTCCTTGCGGATCTCGATCAGCGCATCGCACAGCCGGTCCAGCTCGGGCAGCGACTCCGACTCGGTCGGCTCGATCATCAGCGTGCCCGGCACGGGCCAGCTCATCGTCGGCGCGTGGAACCCGTAGTCCATCAGACGCTTCGCGATGTCGTCGATCTCGATCCCCGCGCTCTTCTTGAACGCCCGGCAGTCGATCACGAACTCGTGCGCCACCCGCCCGTTGGGCCCGCGGAAGAGCACGTCGTAGTGCTCCTTCAGCCGCTCGGCCATGTAGTTCGCGCTGAGGATCGCGACCGCGCTCGCCTTGCGAAGCCCCGCCGCGCCCATCATCGCGATGTACGCCCAGCTGATCGGGAGGATGCTCGCGCTCCCCCACGGAGCCGCGCTGACCATGCCCGTCCCCGGGTCGCTCGCGTGCTGGTCGTAGTCCAGGCTGGGCAGGAAGAGCTCGAGGTGCTCCGCCGCCGCGATCGGGCCCATGCCCGGGCCCCCGCCACCGTGCGGGATGCAGAACGTCTTGTGCAGGTTCAGGTGGCACACGTCCGCGCCGCACTGCGCGGGGTTCGTGAGCCCGACCTGCGCGTTCAGGTTCGCCCCGTCCATGTAGACCTGCCCGCCGTGCTCGTGGACGGTCTCACAGAGTTCGCGGATGTGGTCCTCGAACACGCCGCACGTGGACGGGTAGGTCACCATCACCGCGCCGAGGTTGTCCGCGTGCTGCGCCGCCTTCGCCTTGAGATCGTCCAGATCGATCCACCCATCGGCGCGCCCCTTGACCGCGACCACGCGCATCCCCGCCACGATCGCGCTGGCCGGGTTCGTCCCGTGCGCGCTCTCAGGGATCAGGCAGACGTCCCGGTGCGCCTCGCCGCATGACGCGTGATACCCGCGGATCGCAAGCAACCCTGCGTACTCCCCCTGCGACCCCGCGTTCGGCTGCAAACTCACCGCGGGCAGCCCCGTGATCGCCCGGATCTGATCCTCGAGACGCTCCACCAGCTCGCGGTACCCCCGCGACTGATCGAGCGGCGCGTACGGGTGCACGTTCGAGAAGCCGAAGTACGACACGGGCTCCATCTCCGCCGCCGCGTTGAGCTTCATCGTGCACGAGCCCAGCGGGATCATCGAGTTCGCCAGACTCAGATCACGCCCCTGCAGCTCCGTGATGTATCGCAGCAGCTCCGTCTCAGTCCGGTGCGTGTTGAACTCCGGGCCCGTGAGGTACGCGTCCGCCCGCACGAACGGCCCCGGCATCTCCCGGTGCTTCCACCCTTCGAGCAACGCATCGACATCCGCGCCGGGCTCGCCCCCGAACGCGACGATCAGGTCGCGCACCAGCCGCTCGTCGGACGTCTCGTCGAGCGTGATGCCCACCGACCCGTCGCCAAAATCCCTCAGGTTGATCCGCTTGGACCGCGCCGCCCGCAGCACCTCTTCCGCGCCCATCCCCTTGGGCGTCACCCGCAGCGTGTCAAACACCAACGCGTTCCCGGTGTCGTGACCGAGACCGACCAGCCCCGCGCGCAACGCGCAGGCCATCAGCCGCACGCGCTCCGCGATCGCCCGCAGCCCCTCCGGCCCGTGGTACACCGCATAGAACGCCGCCAGGATCGCCGGCAGCACCTGCGCCGTGCAGATGTTGCTCGTCGCACGATCCCGCTTGATGTGCTGCTCGCGCGTCTGGATCGCAAGCCGCAGCGCCTGGTTCCCGTTCGCGTCCTTGCTCACGCCCACGATCCGCCCCGGCATCCGCCGCGCGTGCTCCTCCCGCGTCGAGATGAACCCCGCGTGCGGCCCGCCGAACCCCATCGGCACCCCGAACCGCTGCGTCGAGCCCACGCAGATGTCCGCCCCCCACGCGCCGGGCGAGCGGAAGAGCGTCAGAGCCAACAGGTCCGCCGCCGCGACCACGAGCACGCCGTGGTCGTGCGCCCGCTTCGCCAGATCCTCGAAGCACTCCACGCGCCCGTCCGTCGTCGGGTACGACACCAGCACACCCGCGATCGACGCGTCGCCCGCGTCGAACGCCCCCCACGGCCCGACCCGCAGGTCGATCCCCTGCGACGCCGCACGCGTCCGCACCACCGCGATCGTCTGCGGGTGGCAGTCGTCGCAGACATAAAACGCGTTCCGCTTGCCCTTGCCGATGCCGACGCACATCGTCATCGCTTCCGCCGCCGCGGTGCCCTCGTCGAGCAAACTCGCGTTCGCCAGCGGCAACCCGGTCAGCTCCGCGACCATCGTCTGGAAAATCAGCAACGCCTCGAGCCGGCCCTGCGAGATCTCCGACTGGTACGGCGTGTACTGCGTGTACCACGCCGGGTTCTCGAACACGTTCCGCCGGATCACCGCGGGCGTCACCGTCCCGTGATACCCCATCCCGATGCACGACCGGTGCACGGTGTTCGCCTCGCTCATCCGACGCAACTCGTCGAGCGCATCGCGCTCCGTGAGCGCGGGCTCGAGCTCGAGCCCCTCACCCGGCGCGAACCGGATCGCATCCGGCACCACCGACTCCACGAACGACTCGAGCGTCTTCGCGCCCACCCGCTCGAGCATGTGCGCGATCTCCGCCGCGTCCGGCCCGATGTGCCGATCGACAAACCGGTCCGTCTGCGCCAGCGGCGACCCGTGCGTCGAAGAGCCCATCGATCGAGTGGTGTCTGGCATCGTGTGAGCGGTCGTCATCGGTTCCAATGTCTCCCTCGCCGCGGGCCCTCGCGCCGCGTGACCGACTGTAGGGGGCGATCCCCCTCAACCCCCGCCCCCAACGCGACGAAAGGGCATCCCGGGCGGTCCCCACCGGTACACTCGCCCGCCGGCGTCTTCGACGAGAACACGCCCACCCGACGCACCCCGAGAGACCCCACGCCATGCCCACCCCCGCGACGCTCCGTTTCCTCGCGTGCACCGCCCTCACCGCCGCCCTCGCGCCCGCGCTGCTCGCCCAGCCCGCGACCGACGTCGCGCCGCAGGATGTCCGCAAGGCGCGCGCCCAGGAGCGGCTCGACCGCTTCGGGCGCGGCGACAAAGTCGAACAGGCCGACCTCCCAACCCTCGACCCCGCGCTCGTCGAACGCTACGACGAGACCCTCCGCGCCCTCGCCGCCGACGAGATGGAAGGCCGCGCCCCGGGCACGCCCGGCATCGAACGCGCCGCCGCGTACATCGAGAACCGCTACCGCGAGCTCGGGCTCGATCCCATCTTCGACAAGACCACCACCGCCGACGACGGCACCGAGGTCGTCGCCCGACGCGCCTCCTACCGCCAGCCCTTCGAACGCGGCTCACGCTCGAGCCTCGCCAGCGCCGCCTTCTCCACCAACGCGCCCGGCGACGCCGACCTCACCCTCGACGAGGACTTCTCCGCGCTCGGCTACTCCGGCAACGGCTCGTTCACCGGCCCCGTCACCTTCGCCGGCTTCTCCGTCGTCTCGGGCCCGGGGGGCTACCTCGGCTACCCCCCGCGGACCGACCTCGAGGGCCGCGCCGTCATGGTTGTCCGCTTCGAGCCCATGAACGAGGACGGCACCAGCAAGTGGTCCGACGACGGGTGGTCCTTCGCCGCCTCCCTCCAGGCCAAGCTCTCCTCCGCCGCCCGGCGAAACGCCGCCGCGATCCTCCTCGTCAACCCCCCCAACGCCGACGACCCCCGCGTCGATCGCCTCGAGAACATGGACTCCACCTCGGGCGGCATCACCTACGAGATCCCCATCATCATGATCACGCCCGAGCAGGCCGACCGCATCGCCCGCGCCGGCGACCCCGAGGGCCGCTCACTCCAGGACCTCATCGACCTCGCCTCCGACGAGGGCACCGTCATCGCCTTCGACGACGACGTCACCGTCACCGCCGAGGTCAACATCGAGCGCGAGTCCATCCTCACCGACAACGTCGGCGCCGTCCTCCCCGGGCGCGGCGACCTCGCGGATGAGTACGTCGTCATCGGCGGCCACTACGACCACGTCGGCCGCGCCGAGGGCGAGCTCGCCGGCGCCACACGCTCGCCCGACCGACGCGGCCAGATCCACCCGGGCGCCGACGACAACGCCTCGGGCACCGCCGGCGTCCTCCTCGCCGCCGAACTCCTCGC
>JAUHXM010000079.1 GCA_030426605.1 Phycisphaerae bacterium
CCGCCGCCAAACGTCCCGTGATCCTCCTGATCATGCGCGAGAGTAGAGCAGAACGGCGGGCGTTGTGCGCGCGGGCGACGCGTTTCTGGGCGCCATGGGTGAGCGAAGCCCACCCGTGGATCCGGGCGCTCAATGTGGGGGACGCACGGGCAAGCGGCTTGCCCATGGCACCCATTGAGACCTGAGAGCGTCGAGGGGAGCGAATCCCCGCCGCGGGCCGATAGCAGGGGCATGTCCACCCTCCTCATCGGGACCGAGCCCGAGGTGCGCCTGCTCGCGCACCAACTCGCGATGGTTCGCGGGCGCGATCCCATCGCCGGGATCGTCATCGTGGAGGGTGACGAAATCGGCGACCTCGAGGCGGCCTGCGCGGGCCGGGCCATCTCGCTGGCGATCATGACCGCCCCCCGCGCCCGGCGCGGCGAGCTCGCGGCGGTCCGCCAACGACTCCTCTCGATGGGCATCCCCGCCCGGTTCATCGCCCCGCTGGGCGAGCAGGCGGACGTCCGCGTCGCCGACCGCCCGGCGGGCTCGCGCCCGCCCGAGCAGACGCTCGACCCCGCCACCCTCGTCGGGCGCGCCCCGCACGAGATCGACCGCGACCAGGTCAGCGCGATCCTGGACGGCCGGACCGTGCTCGTCACGGGCGCGGGCGGGTCGATCGGGTCCGAGCTGGTCCGGGTGTGCGCCCAGTTCGCGCCCCGCCGGATCGTGCTGATGGAGCGCGCCGAGAACGCGCTGTTCGAGATCGACCGCTCGATCGGGTCCAGGTTCCCCGGGCTGGACCGCGTGGCGCTGCTGCACGACGTCGTGGACGAGCGCCGCACGCTCGAGCTGGTCAGGACGTTTGCGCCCGACGTGATCTTCCACGCCGCGGCGCACAAGCACGTGCCGCTGATGGAAGACCACCCCGCCCACGCCGTCGAGAACAACGTGTTCGGCACGAAATCGATCGCGGACGCCGCGGTCGCGGTGGGGGCCGAGCGGTTCGTGCTGATCTCGTCGGACAAGGCGGTCCGCCCGTCGAGCGTGATGGGGGCGACGAAGCGCCTCGCCGAGCGCTACGTGCAGGCGCTCGCGGCGGACCCGTCGCACGACACCCGCCTGAGCATGGTCCGGTTCGGGAACGTGCTGGGCTCATCGGGCAGCGTGCTGACGATCTGGAACGCGCAGCTCGCCGAGGGCGGGCCGCTGACGGTCACCGATGAGCGCATGACGCGGTACTTCATGACGATCGCCGAGGCAGCGTCGCTGGTCGTGCAGGCGGCGGCGTTCAGCGGGACGGGCCCGCTCCCCGCGGGGGCGCGCTCGGGCGAGGTGTTCGTGCTGGACATGGGCGAGCCCGTTCGGATTCTGGATCTCGCCGCGCGGTACGCGATGGCGAGCGGGTATACGCCCGTGCTCGCCGGGCACGCGCCGCCGCCGACGGACTGCCCCGTGGTCGAGATCGTGCTGACCGAGGCGCGCCCGGGCGAGAAGCTGCACGAGGAGTTGGCCTACCGCGCCGAGCAGCTCGAGCCGACGGCCCACCCCGGCATCCGGGCGATGGGCGCGAGCGAGCGCGAGGACGCCGCGGCGATGGCGGGCGTGATCCGCGCGCTCGCCGGCGCCCGCGGGTGCTCGGACCGGTCCAAGGTGCTCGAACTCATCCGCCGATCGGTGCCCGACATCACGCCCGGGGGCGATCTCGGGCAGCAATCCGTCCCGGGGATCGCCGAACAAGAAGCGGCGTGATGGCACGCCGCCTCGTTCTCGGACTCTGGCAATGCATGTCGCAATATCCCCAATACAGGGTGTCGGCGAATCGCCGGGCGTGATTGGCGGGTACAGTGGGGCACAAGCCCGGCTTGCCCGGGGTCCGCGGATCCCGCTCATCCGGCGGGGCCGGACATCCGAAAACCACCCGGTGTGCGGAGCATGCCCATGACAACGATGCCCACGCGGCGAGACATTCTGGACCAGACCGCGGCGCGGCGTGACGAAGCCCGCTCGCTGCTCGAAGCGCTGCGCGACGCCAAGCGCGTCAGCGAGGAGAACCTCGCGACCCTCGGCCGGCGCGACCTGGTCAAGGACGTCACCGGGCGCAGCTCGATCGACACCGCGATCGAACGCACGCGCGGGCTGGTCGAGTCGTTCAACCGGGTGCTCACCGACCTGAGCGCGAACCTGGACGACGAGGACGCGGCGCTGCTCGCCGAGCTCATCGATTCACCCGCGAGCTAACCACACGCATTCGGAGCACGAGATGGCGACGACCAACACGGGTCCTGCGCGCGCGGTCGAGGTGATGATCCCCGACAGATCGGTCGAGCTGCGCATCCGACGGCTCGACGCCCGGGCGGCGTTGCCCCGGTACCACTCGGATCTCGCGGCGGGGATGGACCTCTCGGCGTGCCTGCCGCGCGGGGGCATCGACGCCGACGCGATCACCATCGATCCCGGCGCGATCGTCAAGGTCCCCCTCGGGTTCGCCGCCGAGATCCCCGCGGGGTACGAGGGGCAGGTCCGCCCGCGGTCCGGGCTCTCGACCAAGCACGGCGTGACGGTCCCCAACGCGCCGGGCACCGTAGACGCGGACTACCGCGGCGAGATGTTCGTCGCGCTGATCAACCTCGGGCGCGAGCCCCACACCGTGCACCACGGCGACCGCATCGCGCAGCTCGTCATCGCGCCCGTAACGCACGCGCGTGTTGTCGAGGTCGATGAGCTGAGCGAGACCGGCCGCGGCGCGGGCGGGTTCGGGTCCACCGGGCGGTAGTTCAGCGGCGCCGGCGGGCGGCGGCGAGCGACCCGAGCCCCAGCAGGGCGGGCACGCCCGGCGCGGGAACGGTCACCTTGAAAGCCTCCAGCACGCCGTCCGGGTTCAGCCCCACGCCGACGATCGTGTTGCCGTCGGGCGTGATGTCGGTCGCGACGTTGAGCGTCCACCCGTCCAGGTCGAGCCCGTAGTCGTCGGTGAGCACGTCGATCATGGGCCGGGCGCCGTCGGCCGCGGTCCAGAGGAAGGCGGTGGAGGAGAGTTCGTCGGCGAAGCCGGAGTACCACGCGCCGACGATGATCCCGCCGTCGGCCGAACACGCGTTGGCCGACCCGCCGTCGAACGAGCCGGGCAGGCCGATGAGGTGGGCGGTGCCGTCGGTGTCCCAGTAGGCGGGCGTCTCGACGCCACCGAACTCAAGGTTGCCGACGATGGTGCCGCCTTGGGCGCCGATGTTGACAGCGAACCCCGCGCCGGAGCCCCCGGCGACGGTCCCGAGCACCTCGAACCCGCCGGCGTTGGTGTACCGGACCGCGCGGCGCATGCCGTCGTCGGCGTAGCCGACGAAGGTGGTCCCATCGTTGGTCACGCCCGTGAGGCTCGCGTCGCGGGCCCCGCCGGCGAGGTCGCCGTGGTTGGCCTGCGTGCCGCCCTGGCTGGTCCAGGCGTCGGACTCGACGCTGGGGAAGAAGACCTGCTCGGTGAACCCGCTCATCACCGAGCCGTCGGCGTTGATCGCGACGATGGCGCTGGAGGCTCCGGGCAGGGACGGGGTGGGCATGACGGTGGGGATGCCCGAGGCATCCCAATGGATCCCGCGGAAGCCGTCGGGCCCGAGCGTGATGGCCACGGCGTGGGTGCCGTCGCCCGAGATGTCGTTGACGTACGCGCCGATGAAGCCGTCCGGCACGGCGAGTGGGTTGGCGGAGGTGCCGTCCCAGATCAGGGGGATCAGTCCGGCGCCCCCCTCGGAGTGCCCGCCGACGAACCGCCCGTCGTCGGAGACGCTGGTCGCGTGGCTGTAGGTCCCGGCGCCGTCGGCGAAACCCAGGGCGGTGAAGGTGGGGGCGGCGAGGGCGGGGGTGGCGGCCGCCAATACGAGTGCGGCGGCGGTCTTCGTCGTGGCGGTCATGGCGTCTCCTTCTCGCATCGGTGGTGGCTCCGAGATGGAGCCACACGTGATCAGAGGCCCAGTATGAGGGTGGTGCGTGTGCGATCAAGAGTCATCCGGGACTTTTCCCGGAAAAATCCTGAGGGGGCCCATGCGGCGGGCGGTACGATGGCGTCGGGGCCCGGGTTTCTGGGCGGCTCGATCGCGGGGTGCGTGTGGTTCAGGGCTCAGCGCCATCCTTTTTCAAGGACGCCGACGAGGTGGTGACGGGGCTGCGCGAGGCGTTCCGCGAGCTCGTCGCGACGGACGTGCCCCTGGACATCCACGCGACGCTGCGGTCACGCCTGATGCGGGGGCTCAAGACGGATCAGGTGGCGACGTGCCTGCTGCACCTTCCAGGTCCGGACGGTCTGCGCAAGGCGGCGGGTGCGGGGCGTCGGTCCGGGGCGTCGCCCGAGGTGATCGGGCGGTGTCTGGAGCGGGTGGATGCGTACGAGCGTTTTTTGCGTGAGGAAGGCATCACGCGGGAGATGCTGCACGCGTTGGCGACGGACCGTTCGCCGGAGGCGCACCGGACGCTGGTTCGGACGACGGGGCAGAGCGTGTTCCGCGCGATGTCGGGGCTGCTGGGGTTCTCGGCCGAGGCGCAGGTGATCAGCGCGTTCTTTCTGCCTGGGGAGACACCCGGGCGGGTGACCATGGCGATGGTGCGTGGGTTCGACGGGCTGCAGCGGTGGCGCGCCGACGCGGAGTTCCCGATTTCGGGGTACGGGCGAGCGGAGGGCTCGGTGCACCCGGCGACGCGGCTGGACGGCGGGCCGATCGGCGACGATCCGGCGGGGGCGTTGCTGACGGGGTTCTGCTCGCACCCGGCGGCGCGGTTCGAGCCGTTGCCGCACCGGAAGTACCGCGGTTTCCGCCTCGTGCAGCATGAGATCGGCAAGCGGTCGGCGCTGACGTACTACTTCGGAGAGCGTGTCGCGGACGCGTTCCCGGAGATCGGTGCGGGCGGGGCGGGGCTGGTGACGGATTCGGTGATCGTCGCGACGCCGGCGCGGCTGTTGCAGTTCGACGTGTTCGTGCACGCGGACGTGTGGCGTGGTTCGCGCGCGCGATTGGCGACGTACCGGACCGTGCCGCACGGGCCGGTGCACGAGGAGAACATCGGCGAGCGGGACGAGGACCTGATCGACCTCGGGATCACGATGGAGACGGCGCCGGGGGAGGCGCTGGTCCACCGCGCGAGCGAGGTGCCGCGGTACCCCGAGCTGGTGGGGCACGCGCTGGGTGCGCTGGGTCACGAGGCGGGTGCGTTCACGGCGCACCGGGTGCGTGTGCGGTATCCGCTGCACGGGGCGCAGATCGTGCTGGTGTTCGAGCGGGCCTGAGCTGGCGGGGCGAGCTCAGAGGTCGTCGGAGGGGACGACGGTGAGTCCGGTGGAGAGGTCGCCGCGGGTGCGTTCGTGGAGGGTCTCGGGCCCGGCGGCGGCGTGGCCCTTGGCGGCCTTGCTGAGCGAGCCGTCGGAGGCGTACGCGAGGTGGCACACCGGGTCGCCCGGCGCGACGGTGGGGATGGTGGTCATGCCGAGGATGATGCCGTCGCAGGGGGCCTTGAGGGTGTTGAACTCCTTGCCCGTGAGCGAGGTGTTGGTGGCGATGAGGTCGCCGCGTTCGATGATGTCGCCGGGCGCGACGTGGAAGCGGAGGAAGCCTCCGCGCGAGGCGCGGACCCAGCGTGTTTTGTCGGCGACGAGGTGGTAGGCGGGTGGTGTGGCGGGCGCGTCGATCATCCCGAGGTTGCTGAGCACGTTCGTGACGCCGCGGATGGCGTACTCCAGCACGGTGGGCTCGACCTTCCAGACCTCGCCCGCTTCGAGGATGATGGTGGGGCACCCGGCCTTGCAGGCGGCGCGCCGGAACGACCCGACCGGGCCCTTGCCGTGCACGATCAGCTCGGCGCCGAAGGCCGTCGCGAGTTGGGCGACTTTGGGGTCGTCCATGTCGGCGCGCACGTTCGGGAAGTTGGTCCGTCGGAGGGCGGCGGTGTGCAGGTCGATCCCGAAGTCGCACCGGGGCACGACCTCGCGGAAGACCGCGTGCGCCAGGCGCGCGGCGAGCGAGCCCGAGGCGCTGCCCGGGAAGCAGCGGTTCAGGTCCCGCCGGTCGGGGAGGTAGCGTTCGTGGCGCTCGAAGCCGAGCCGGTTGACGACGGGGACGAGCACGAGGGCGCCGCGGTGGACCTTGAAGGGTTTGTCGGCGATGAGCTGCCGGATGGCGCCGGTGCCGTTGATCTCGTCGCCGTGTACGGCGGCGGAGACGAAGACGCTGGGGCCGGGTTCTTCGCCCCGCCAGATGACGACGGGGATCTTGGAGTCCACGCCGAAGTAGGTCTCGCTGAGGGTGATCTTCACCTCGCGGGCGGTGCCCGGGGGGATCTCGGTGGTGCCCCAGCGGTCGATGGTTCGTTCGGGCGCTTTCCTGGGGCTCACGATTCGAGTTCCTCGATCAGCGACGGGTCGAGTTCGAGGATCTTCATCCGACGCTTGCGCTTGGCGCGTCCCGGGATGAGGTCACGCATGGTTTCGAGCTTGCCGTAGCAGAGCAGGCGGTCGCCGGCTTCGAGCGTGCGCGAGCTCTTGGGGTTCGAGATCACGGACGTCCCCCGGTTGAGCGTGAGGACGGTGATGTCGCGTTCTCGGAGTTCGGACTCGGAGATCGTCTTGCCGACGAACCCCGAGCCCTCGGGGATGTGCACCTCGGCGACGCCGTACGCGGTGGAGACCGTCAGTCGTTGGCGGATGTCGAGCTCGGGGAAATCGACCTGTCCGGCGATGAAGTCGACGATCGCGCCGGCGACGTCAAGCCCCGTCGCGCCCTCGATGCCCTCGAGCCCTGGCGAGGAGTTGACCTCCATCACCTGCGGCCCGTCGGCGCCCTCGAGCATGTCCACGCCCGCGACGCGGAGGCCCAGGATCTGCGCGGCCCGCACGGCGGTGCGCTCGTAGTCCTCGGGCAGCTCGATGGGCTCGGCCTTGCCGCCGCGGTGGACGTTTGACCGGAACTCGCCGGCCTGGGCCACGCGGCGCATCGCGGCGACGACGCGGTCGCCGACGACGAGGGCCCGGATGTCCTTGCCCTTGCTCTCGGCGACGAAGCGCTGGATCAGCACGTTCTGGTTTGCTCCCCGGAGGGTTTCGACGATCGCCTCGGCGGACTTGTTGGATTCCGCGAGGATCACGCCCACGCCCTGCGTGCCCTCGAGCACCTTGATGATCACCGGGGCCCCGCCCACGCGCTCGATCGCGGGGACGACGTCCGCCTTGTCGCGGACGAAGTTCGTGTGCGGCATCCCGATGTCGTGGCGCGACAGGATCTGCAGCGACCGGAGCTTGTCGCGCGAGTTCACGATGCCCGAGGACGTGTTGGGCGTGTAGACGTCCATCTGCTCGAACTGACGAAGGACGGCGGTGCCGTAGTAGGTGATCGAGGCGCCGATGCGCGGCAGCACGGCGTCGTACTCGCTGAGCATCTTGCCGCGGAAGTAGAGCTCGGGCTCGCCCGGGCTCAATTCGATCGCGAACCGGAGCGTGTTGAGGACCTTGACCTTGTGGTCGCGCGACTCGGCGGCCTGCTTCAGCCGGCGGGTCGAGTACGCGTCCGGGGCGGTCGAGAGGATCGCGAGCTTCATCGGGCGTCCTTCTTGGTGCGTTTGGGTTTCGCCGAGAGAGCGTACCGGCGGGCGGGGTCCACGACGAAGTCGCCCTCGAGCGACTTGCGACCCACCAGCATCCGGCACAGCATGCCCTTGCGGCAGACGAGCGAGATCTCGACTTCACGTGACACGCCGCCCATGACCATGGTCGTGCGCACGACGGGGCGCCGCTGGCGTTTGCCGCTGCTTGGCTTGACGGTCGCCTCCCTGACGGGGTCGGCTTCCACCCAGACGCCCTCGTGCTCGGGCTTCTCGTGGATGACGACCTCGAATCGGATGCGCCCGTCGGGGAGGTCCTGGACTTCTGCGACGTGGATCGCGCTCGTGCGGGCGCCGGTGTCGATCTTGGCGCGGAGGCCGGTGACGCCCCAGTCGGGGAGATCGACGCGCTCGCGCCAGCCGCAGGTGAGGGGGGGGGAGGTCACGCGTAGAGCGTACGTCTTCGGAGGCCTCCCCGAATCAGAGCTTCAGATCGCCAAGCCCCAAGCCCAGCCCGCCGGCGTCGCCGAGCCCGCCGGAGCCCTTCTTTTCGCGCTTCTTCGCCTGCTCGCGCAAACGGCGGAGTTGCGGGGTTTCCTTGAGGATCTCGCTCGGGTCGCGGTCGTCGCGTCCGCCACGCCCGCCGCCGCGCCCGCGTCCACCGCCGCCGCCCTCGCGCGGCGGGGCGTCCTTGGTCTGCTTGACGCTGAGCGAGATTTTGCGGGATTCGGGGTCAACCTTGAGCACCTTGACGGTGATGACCTCGCCCTTTTGGACGACGTCCTCGACCTTCTGCACGCGCTTCCAGTCGAGCTCGGAGATGTGCACGAGCCCCTCGACGCCCGGCGCGACCTCGACGAACGCGCCGAACTCCATGATGTTCGTGACCTTGCCCGTCAGCGTCGCGCCCTCGACGACCTCGCTGGCAGCGGATGCGAACGGGTCGGCCTGGAGCTGCTTGAGCCCGAGGGAGATGCGGTTCGCGTCCCAGTCGAGCTTGATGATCTGCACGCGGACCTTCTGGCCCTCGGAGACGTGCCGGGCGACGTTCTTGGCGCCGTGGTTGACGCGCTCGTGGGAGAGGTCGTTGAGGTGGACGAGGCCGTCCACGCCGCCGAGATCGACGAAGGCGCCGAAGTCCATGATCTTGCGGACGGTGCCCTCGATCTCCTGGCCTTCCTTGAGGGCTTCCTGGAGGCCCTTGGCGGCCTCGGCGCGTTCGCGCTCGATGATCTCGCGGCGGGAGAGCACGATGGTGCCGCGCCCGCGCCGATCGACCCGCTGCACGAGGCAGGGGAGCTTCTCGCCGACGTACACGGAGAGATCGGGCACGCGGTTGACATCGACTTGAGACGCGGGCATGAACGCGTCGTGCCCGGCGACCTCGCATGTCAGCCCGCCCTTGTTCACGCTCGCGACGCGGGCCTCGACGATCTGGCCGGGCTCGAGCATCTCCCAGTCGGCTTTCTGGACCGTGCCCGGGCGGGCGCAGATGTAGATGGACTCGCCGGCGTCGTAGCGCTGGACGACGACCTCGAGGGACTCGCCGACCTTCGGGGGTTCGACGCCGTCGTACTGGCGGAGCTCGACGACGCCGATCTCCTTGGGCCCGAACTCGATGAAGATGTCCGTGGCGCCGACGGAGACGACGGTGCCCGAGCGGTGCTCGCGCCCGCCCTGCACGACGCGCGGCCCGCGGAGCTTGGCTTTCGCGGGCCCGCCGGCGGCGCCCGGCTCGGCGGCGCCGGCGGCTTCCATGTCCGCCATCGCGGCGTCGATCTCGGCTTCCAGCGCCGCATCGAGCTTTGCGGGCTCGGCTGGCGGGGCGCTCGACACGGGCTTGGGTGCGTCGGGCGCCGCGGGCGCGTCGGTTTGGGGCTGGTCGGCGGACGGCGTGGACTCGGTGGTCATGGTGAAGATCGCTCGGGGAATCAGATGCCCGCGCACCGATGCGCGGGGGGACAAAGTGTACCTCGGGTCGGGCCAAGGGCAGCCTCAATCATCGAAACGAGCACACGAAACCCGACGATGCGGGCCGCGTGTGCGCGATTCGAGCGTTCAGGACAGGTCATGGGCCGATATCGGGGCCGTTCATACCCAGGCGGCCAGGCTGGCACAGGCTTCGCAGTCAGCCCGTCGTGACGGGCGCGGGCGAGCCCATGGACCGGTGGATCGCTTCGACGATCCGCTCGGCGGTTCGCACGTTCGCGAGCCCGGCCTCCGCGTCGATGGTCGGTCGTTTGCCGGTGGTCACGGCGTCCAGGAACGCCTCGATCTCGGCGACGATCGGTTCGGCATCGTCGATCGCGAGCGTCTCGACGTTCACCAGCTCCATCCAGTTGAGGTCCGTCAGGTCCGCCCCGTCGCGGATCTGATCGCGGACCTCGCGCATCTGGAGTTCGTTCGCCGTCTTGCGGATCACGAGCCCCTGCTTGGAGGCGTAATCGACCTTGATGTACGCCGACTCGGACGTGATGCGGGTGACACGCTCGGTCTTCATCGCGAGGCGGCTGGCGGTGATGTTCGCAACACACTGCCCGCCGCCCTCGGACTCGTCGCGGTTCCAGACGAGGCGTGCGTTGCACAGGTCCTCGTGCTCAGAAATGACGGCGACGCCCGACGCGGCGACCTCGTCGGGTTCCCGCCCGCCCATGAGCATCAGCACGACGTCCAGGTCGTGGATCATCATGTCCATGACGACGCCGATGTCCAAGGAGCGGAACGTCATCGGGGAGACGCGGTGGACCTCCATGAACCGGGGCGCGAGCGGGCCGGACAGGGCGCCCTCGGCGGCGGCGCGGCGCACGGCGCGCATCACGGGGTTGAACCGCTCGATGTGCCCGACCATCAGACACGCGTTGTGCTTTTCGGCGAGCTCCTTGAGTTCGCCCGCTTCCGCGGCGTTCGGGCCCAGGGGTTTCTCGATCAGGCACGCGATGCCGCGCTCGAGGAACGGGCGGGCCGTCTCGAGGTGGTAGATCGTCGGGGCGGCGATGGAGACGGCCTCGACGCCCGCCGCGATGAGCTCGTCCACGGTCGCGAAGGCCTGCGATTTGTGCTTGCTCGCGAGTTCCTGGGCGCGTTCGAGGCTCGCGTCAACGACGCCGACGAGCTCTGTGTTTGGCAGGTCGGCGTAGACGCGTGCGTGGTGGCGGCCCATTCGGCCGACGCCGACGGCGCCGCAGCGGATCGGGGGCGTGCTCATGGTGTGGTCTCCCGCTCGGGCGTTCGCGCGCCCCGCGGGACGCCTCGTGCGCCGGGGTGATTCAGGCGAGGGCTTCGTTGAGGGCGTTGCTCAGGTCATCCTTGCGGCTCATGCCGACGAACTTGCCGACGATCTCGCCGCCCTTGAAGATGATGACGGTGGGGATCGCGCTGATGCCGTACTTCATCGCGACCGCCTGGTTGGAGTCGATATCGACCTTGCCGACCTTCGCCTTGCCCTCGAACTCGCTGGCGAGTTCGTCGATGGTCGGGGCCAGGGCGCCGCACGGGACGCACCACTCGGCCCAGAAATCCACGAGCACCGGGGTGTCGGCGGAGACGACCTCGGTGTCGAAGTTGTCGTTCGTGAATTCCTTGACGTGCTCGTTGGCCATGCGTGCTCCTCCGCGTGTCGTTCGCCCTTCCCAGGGCGGTTTTGATGGTACGCGCCCGGACCCGCCCGTGCGCAACAACCGTCTTAGTGGTTGCCAGCCCCGATGAGCGCCCACGCGGCATCCAGGGCCCTTCGTGCGGGGCCCGGGTCGTGCACGCGGAAGACGCGGGCCCCGCGTGCCAGGTGCTGCACGCTCAGGGCGATGGTGCCCTCGAGCCGCTCGGTGGGGTCCGAGTCGCGCCCCAGCGCGGCACGCCCGACGAAGCTCTTGCGGCTGATCCCGCTCAGCACCGGGCACCCGAGCGACGCGACCCGGTCCGTCCCCCGGATGAGGGCGAGGTTCTGCTCGACGCTCTTCCCGAACCCGAGCCCGGGGTCGAGCACGACGCTCTCGATCGGGATGCCGGCGTCGATGGCCCGATCGAGCATCGCCGCGAGCGCGGCGCGGACGTCCTCGACGACGTCGGCGTACTCGGGCGTGCGTTCGTACTGGTCGGAGAACGAGTCCTCGTCCGGCGGGCGCAGGCGGTGCATGAGCACGACCCCGCACCGGCGCTCGGCGACGAGCGCGAGCATGCCCGGGTCCTCGGTCGCGCCCGAGACGTCATTGACGGCGTCTGCGCCCGCATCAAGCGCCGCTGCCGCGGTGCGCGCGCGGGTTGTGTCGATCGTGATCGGCGCGTCGATGCCCGCGTCGCGGATCGCGCGGATCGCGGGGACGGTGCGGTGGATCTGGTCGTCGGCGGGCACGCGCTGGGCGCCGGGGCGTGTGGACTCGCCGCCGATGTCGAGGAGATCCGCGCCCTCGTCGATCGCGCGCCGGGCGGCTTCTGCTGCGAGCCGCGGGGTCGCGAGCGTCCCGCCGTCCGAGAAGCTGTCGGGCGTGACGTTGAGGATCGCCATGACGCGCGGGCGCGTGCAATCCAAAACGCGCCCGGGGCGCAGCGACCACGCTGCGCCCCGGGGGTTGCGTTCGGTGTTGGTTCCGTCGTCGTCGATCAGAACTCGGGGTCCTCTTCGGCGTCGTCGCCCCAGCCGTCCTCGGCGAAGGGGTCATCCTGCTCGGGCATGAACGAGACCGCCGAGGTGATGACCGGGCCTGGCAGGAACATGCGGAAGTGCAGCCCGCCGTCCTGTGTGCCCAGGCCCATCGCGACGGGGTCCATGGGCTCGACGGGCTCGAAGCCTTCGATCGCGCCGAACATCATCGCCATGGGCCCGACGGTGTTCGCGAGCTGGTTGTACGCGATGAAGAGCTGGCCCATGCTGCCCTCGGGCATGCGGTCAGAAACGGCCTTGACGCGGGCGTCGGCGCCGAGCCCGTTGCCGGTCTTGGCGGCCTCGATCGAGCGGGTCAGAAGCGCCTCGTTGGAGCTCAGCGTCTGCACGACGGCGTTGTCGAGCTTGGCGATGTGCCCGTTCGGGCCCATCGAGGGGCCGAACATCATGCCGACCATCTGCTGCGGGTTGCCCATGCCGCCCATGCCGCCCCCGGCGGCCTGGTCGATGGACATCTTGACGCTGTAGGTATCGACGGGCACGCCCGAGACAGTCTTCGCGTTCGCGCCATAGCTCGTGGCGAAGCTCATGCCCTGGGCGGACTGCCCGTCGGACGCCTTGACCGAGTCGGCGAGCATGCCCGCGTACGCGTCGGCGTCGTCCGTGCGGACGTAGCTCACCATGTTCGCGAGGAGCCCGGTCTGCATCATCGCCGGCGACGCGCCGAGCACGCCGGCGGTGCCGGTCGCGCGTTCCATGATGTCGGCGAGCTCGGGCTGCCCGGGGATGGACGACGACGCGCCCTCCATCGCGGAGGAGATCTCCTGGAACTTCGACGCCACGCTCGCGAGTGCGGGAGAGCGGAGGTCCATCGCGTAGGCGAGGTAGTAGTCGCCGCCGGGCACGCGTGAGAGCATCGAGCCGGCGTCGCCCTTCACGTCGAGCAGCTTCGCGGACTCGGAGCCTTCCTCGAACTGCACGCCCCAGTCGATGGTGAACCCACCCTCGTCGTAGCTCAGGCCCATCGCGCCGGTCTGCGCGTCGTTCACGTACCCGCGGATCATCTCCATCATCCCGTTGATCGGGGTGGCGACGTCCTGGCCTTGCGCGCCCATCGCGGCGAAGAACATCATCTGCTGCTGGGCCTGGGCGAGCCCGTCGAGCATCATCTCACGCGCCGGGGCGACGTTCGCGATGAACGCGATGTCCGCCGAGTCCGCGATCGAACGCCCGGAGTGCCCGAGCCGCTCGCCGTGGGCGCGCATGTTGCCGGCGTTCGCCTGGAACGACGAGACGGCCCCCGCCGAGGGGCCGACGAGGGCGAACCCCTCGCCGACGCGCTTGGCGTACGCGGGCTCGCCGCCGAAGGCGAACTCGTAGACCCCGTCGGTCGCCTGGGCGCCCTGGGTGAACGCGGCGAAGTCCGAGATGGGGAGGATGACGACGACGTCCTCCTCGTCCATGTTGTCGGGGTTGGCGAAGTCGAAATTGATGACCGCGGCGGCGGAGCCATCGAGGTTCAGGCCCGGCATGCCGCGCCCCATCATCGTGATGAACCCCGCTTGCGGGTTGCCGTTTTCGCCGAGCATCCGGTTGGCGGCGTCGATGTCGTTAAACAGTTCGCCCACGTTGCCGATCGAGACGACGAGCGGCGCGTCGGCGGGGACGAAGTCGAGCACCGCCGGGGGATCGGCGTGCACGAGCCCGGCCGACATCGCCAGCGCGGCGACGCAGGTCATTCGGGCACAACGGTTGGACAGCATGCTCATGGGGTTCCTTCCTCGTACGGCGGGCCCGGGGCAAATCCCGCCCGCCGAGCCTGGGTGTGCGTGGTCCACGACCGCGGACGCCGGGGGCGTCGCGACCTCCACATAACCGTACTCGGGAAACAGGGCCCGCGTTTCAACCCGAACCCGCGATTCGGGCCCGGGGAGCGGGGCTGGAGGGATGTGCCGGGTCCGGGAGCCCGCGCCGCTCAGGCCGCCGACCCGCGCCGCCCGCCGGACCGCCCGCGACGCTTGGGCTGGACCTCGAGCTCCGGCTCCTCTTCCTCGGCTTCGTCGGCCTCCTCGTGCTCGTCCTCTTCCTCGTACTCCTCTTCGTCTTCCTCGTCGTCTTCCTCGTACTCGGCGTCGGGGTCGTCTTCGTCCTCTTCTTCCTCGTCCTCGTACTCGTCTTCTTCTTCGTACTCGGCGTCCGGGTCCTCTTCTTCCTCGTCGGTCTCCTCGTACTCGTCCTCTTCCTCTTCTTCCTCGTCGTACTCGGCGTCGGGGTCCTCGTCTTCTTCCTCGTCCTCACCGACCTCTTCGTACTCGTCTTCGTCTTCGTCTTCGTCGTACTCGGCCTCGGGGTCGTCGTCCTCTTCTTCGTCCTCCTCGGCACCCGCTTCGTCGTACCCGGCGTCGTCGGGCTCGGCGGGCTGGTCCTCGGTGGTGCCGTTCACCTCGACGGCGGCCGCGTCGTCGTCCACCTCGAAGGGGATGGACTCGGTCTCGGGATCCTCGGCGACCGCGGTGGACGCGCCCCCCGTGAACATCAGCGTCTGGTCCTTGTCGTCGGGGTGGGCGCCCGCGGCCTGCTGGGCGGCGGCCTCTTCCGCGGCCAGCTCCTTGATCGCTTCCCACTCCTCGATCGAGATGAGCACGTCGCGCGCGACAGAGCCCTTGTGGTCCGAGATGATCCCCGCGATGCCCATCAGGTCGATCAGGCGGCTGGCCCGCGTGTACCCGATCGCCAGGCGACGCTGGAGCAGGCTCACGCTCCCGCGCTTGGTCTCGAGCACGATCTCGACCGCCCGGTCGAACATCGGGTCCTCCTGCGCCGCCTGCAAAGACGCGGACGAGTTGTTCTGGCTCTCATAAATGCGCTCCTCGTCCGCGTCCCCGCCGCGCAGCTGCACGAGCTGACGCTCAAAGCTGGGCGACGCGATCTCCTTAAGGAACTTGACGGCTCGCCTGATCTCCTTGTCGTCCACCAGCGTGCCCTGCGCCCGGCTGAGCTTGTGGCTGCTCGGGCTCAGGTACAGCATGTCGCCCATGCCCAGCAGCAGCTCCCCGCCCTTCTGGTCCAGCACGATCCGGCTGTCCATGCCCGACGCGACCTTGAACGCGATCCGGCACGGCATGTTGCTCTTGATCAGGCCCGTCACCACGTTCGCCTGCGGGCGCTGCGTCGCCAGGATCAGGTGGATGCCCACGGCACGCGCCTTCTGCGCAATACGAATGATCGACCCCTCGACCTCCTTGTTGGTCATCATCAGGTCGGCCAGCTCGTCGATGATGAAGACCATGTACGGCAGCTTCCGCGGCACACGCGCCGCCTGCTCGTCTGTCTCGATCTCCAGTCGCTCCTTAAGCTCCTCCCACTCCAGGTCGTTGTACGCCGCGATGTCCCGCACCCCCGCGTCGGCCAAGATCTCGTACCGCTCGTCCATCTTCGTGACGGCCCACTCCAGGATCGCCGCGGCCTTGCTCATCTCCGTCACCACCGGGCACATCAGGTGCGGGATGTCCTTGAACTGGCTCATCTCGACCATCTTCGGATCGACCAGCACCAGCTTCAGCTCGTTGGGCTTCTTCGTGT
>JAUHXM010000080.1 GCA_030426605.1 Phycisphaerae bacterium
TCGGCGCGATCGCTCTGATCGCGATCGCCGGCTACCTCATCGCCCTGCGCCACGCACCGCCCTCGGACGTCATGCCACCCTCACGCCGACGCATCCGCACCGTCAGCGGCTGGGTCTCCATGATCACCGTCACGCTCCTCGCGTACGGCTTCGGCGTCGCGACACCCGCCAACGCCCGCGTCTTCATGCTCGTCTGGATCGCCGGCACCGCCATGATCGGGCTCGTCCTGGTCCTCGCGCTGATCGATCTCGCCGACTCCTACCGCATCCGCCGTGAGGCCCAGCAGGCCCGCATCCGCGACCTCCGCGCGGCGCGCGCCGCCGCGCTCCGAGGCGCCGCGGTGCACCACCAAAGCGCGATCGCAAGGATCAACCGCACCGACACGGAGGGCGAGCCGTGACTCCACGCCCCGGCCCGGTGCCGCCCGCGATCGGCGCGATCGGCGTGCCCCTCTACCGGTTCGAGATCACCCGTCGCAACCGCGCCTACGACCGCGGACGCGGCGTCACACGCCTCGACCGCCCCGTGATCTCCGTCGGCAACCTGTCCGTCGGCGGCACCGGCAAAACTCCCACGGTCCGGGCCATCCTCGAGATCCTCCTCGACGCCGGGCACCGCCCGTGCGTCGCGATGCGGGGGTACAAATCCACGCCCAGACGCGAGTCGGACGAAGCCGCCGCCCACCGACGCGCCTTCCCGGCCGTCCCCGTCGTCGCGCAGCCCGACCGCATCGCCGGCCTGAGGGCCCTCTTCACAACCGAGATCGGTCGCGCGGTGGACTGCGTCGTCCTGGACGACGGCTTCCAGCACCGCCGACTCGCGCGCGACCTCGACATCGTGCTCATCGACGCCACCCGCAGCCCGTTCGAAGACAGACTCCTGCCCGCGGGATGGCTCCGCGAACCCACGGCATCCCTCGCACGCGCCGGCGGGGTGATCGTGACACACGCCGACCGCGTCCGCCCCAGCGAACTCGATCGATTGCTCGAGCGTGTCGGGGCGGCCGCGCCCGACGCCCTGCTCGCAACGGCACGCCACGCGTGGACCGCACAACGGGTCGTCGAGGAGGGGGAAGCCCGCGTCGAGCCCGCCGCGTGGCTCGCCGGCAAACGCGTCGTCGGGGTCTGCGCGATCGGCAACCCCGGGCCCTTCTTCGAGTCGCTCGAATTTGCATGCTCACCACCGGTGGACGGCGCCCCCCGCGGGGCGGTGCTCGCCCGCATCGCGCTACGCGATCACGACCCGTTCGACGAGTCCGCCATCGATCGCATCGCGACCGAAGCACGCGAGAGCGGCGCGGACGCGATCGTGGTCACCGAGAAAGACTGGTCCAAGCTCGCCGGCGTGCCCGCCAGCGTCTGGCCCTGCCCCATCGTCCGCCCGAAACTCCGCATCGAGCTGCTGCGCGAGAACGACGCCTTCTCCCGGCTCGTGCTCCACACCGCCGCCCCCCGCTAATCCAGCAGGTCCGGTCGGCGGGCGCGGGTCCGTGCCAGCATCTGCTCGAGCCGCCAGCGAGCGACCGCCTTGTGATCGCCCGACGTCAGGATCTCCGGGATCTCGACGCCCTCCCACACACGCGGGCGGGTGTAGTGCGGGCAGTCGAGCAACCGCTGCTCGGCACCGATGCCGAGCGCCGCAAACGCCTCGGGCTCGATCGTGTCCCCGTTCGGGTCCGACGCGTGCGCGGGCCCGAAGCTGTCCTGCACCGCCGACGCGTCGTCGCCCAGCACACCCGGCAGCAGACGCGCCACCGCGTCGATCAGCACCAACGCCCCCATCTCGCCCGACGACAGCACATAGTCACCCACCGACACCTCCAGCGGATCGAGACGCTCGATCACACGCTCGTCGATGCCCTCGTAGTGCCCGCACAGCACCAGCAGCCGCGGCTCACGCGCCAGCTCCTCCACCAGCGGCTGATCCAGCCGGCGCCCCTGCGGCGTCAGATACACGCGCCGCGCGCGACGCTCGTCGAGCGCCTCGGCGGCCATCGCCGCGTCCCACACCGGCTGGCACATCATCACCATCCCAGGCCCACCGCCGAACGGGCGGTCGTCCGTCTTGTGGTGCGGCGGCGCCGCAAAGGCACGGATGTCCGTCGCCTCCACCTCCAACGCCCCCGCCGCGACAGCTCGCCCGGGGATCGACACACCCAGCGCCGCCGGCGGCCGCACGCCAAACATCTCGGGGAATGTCGTCAGCACGTCGATCCGCACCCACCATCATTGGGCGCGCCGATCGTGCGGGTGCCACGCACCCGCCCGCGGGTCACTGCTGGATGCGATCCCATCGGATTGCCAACGACCCGAAGACGGGTCCGCGGCGATGGAGTCAGGCCCGAGCCAGCTGCGGCTCGCACACCCACTCGGTGTTCGCCGGGTCCACCACAAACCACGCGGACCGGCACCCGGGCGCCGCGAGCGAGCGCGGGTCCGGCCCGGCGAGCGTCGGCTCGACGCCCGTCAGCCACACCGCCGTCGCGTACCGCGCCCCGGCGCGCTCCTTCCAGAACGACGCCGCAACGCACGCCGCGTCCGAGCACACCTCACGCACGCGCCGCAACTCCGCGCGCGAACCGATCTCGATGCAGTCCGCCCGATCCACGAGGGCGCGGGCGAAGTACCATCCCGAGCGGACACGGAACAGGATCTCGTCCCCGAGCGAGACGACGCCGAACGGCGCTCGCCGCGTCCGCGTCAGCCGCAGCTCGACCGACTTCTCACCAGACAGGATCGGCTCGGCGTACCGGGGGTCCACGATCGCCACGTGCGTGCGTGCCATGCCCGGTCCATCGGACCGATCCGGGCCGCACCTGACCCCGGCCGCCCCCTCCCCGCGTGAAACACACGCCGCCGCGTCAGTTCCGCCGCATCTTCTCCAGGGTCGAGGTCGTGGACAGCCCCTCCACGAGGTCGATCAGCTCCACCCGCCCCCCGGCCCGCTTCACCACGCCCGCCCCCACCACCTGGTCCTCGGCGTAATCCGAGCCCTTAACGAGCACGTCGGGCAGCACACGCTCGATCAGCTTGATCGGCGTCTCGTCGGAGAACAGACACACCGCATCCACGGCGTGCAGCCCGCTGAGCACACGCGCGCGGCGCTCCTGGTCGTTCACCGGGCGCCCCTCACCCTTCAGCCCGCGGACGGACTGGTCGTCGTTCAACGCGACCACGAGATAATCGCCGAAGTGCGCCGCCTGCTCGAGCAACGACACGTGCCCGGCGTGCAGCACATCGAAGCACCCGTTCGTGAACACGATCCGCTTGCCCGCGCCGCGCGCCGCGTTCAGGTGCACCATCAGCTCGTCCTCGCTGAACAGCTTGCCCCCCTGCTTCGCGCTCTGCGTGAGCAGCTCGGCGTGCACCTTCTCCAGCGGGATCGGCTCGACGCCGAACACCTCCACCTCCAGGCCCGCCGCCGCGTTCGCGAAACGAACCGAGCTCTCCCAATCCAGCCGGTTCGCACGCGCCGCCGCCAGCGCCGCGAGCATCATGTCGCCCGCGCCCGTCACGTCGTACACGTCCCGCGCCACCGTCGGCACCGCGATCGGCTCGCGGTCCTCACGCGTCATAAGCAACGCCCCGTCGCGGTCCAGCGTCACGACCGCCGCCTCCAGCTCGAGGTCCATCAGGATCCGCTCGGCGAGACGCGCCGCGTGCGCCGGGCCCGCGCCGTCGTGGATCGTCATCCCCGTCGCACGCTCCGCCTCCGTCCGGTTGGGCGTGATCGCCGTCGCGCCCGTGTACTTCGAATAGTCCGTCGCAGGCGCGGGATCGACAAAGACCGGTTTCCCCGCGGCACGCGCCCGCTCGATGATCGCCCGGCACATGTCGTGCGTGCACACGCCCTTGTTGTAATCCTCGATGCAGACCAGGTCGTGCTGCGCCAACGCGTCGTCAAACGCACGCAGCAACCGTTCGGCGATCTCGGGCGCAATCGGCTCGCGCGACTCGAAGTCCACCCGGAACATCTTCTGCGCGTGCCGCCCCTGCGCCAGCCCGATCAGGTTCCGCTTCACGGTCGTCGGGCGGTTCGGGTCCGTGATCAACGACTCGGCGTTCACCCCCTGCTGCCCGAGGGTGGACCGCAGCAGGTTCGCCTCCGTGTCCTGCCCGACGACCCCCAACGCCCGGACCGACCCGCGCAGCGCGGTCAGATCCAGGCAGAGGTTCGCCGCCCCGCCCGGCCGGTCCTCCTGCCGGGTCACGCGCAGGACCGGCACGGGCGCGTCCGCGCTCAGGCGGTCCGCCGCCCCGTAGTGGAACTGGTCGAGCATGAAGTCGCCCACCACGAGGGCCCGGAACCGGCGCCATTCGGCGAGCTTGGCGAGCAGTGCATCCATCTGAGACTCCCGGGGGGACACCGACGATAGGGTCAGCCCCCGCTCCGAGCCGCGGGCGTCAGCCCGCGCGGGCTCCTCCCGTTTGCACCCACGCGCGCTGAAGCCCGCGGCCCGGAAGGCGCAAATCCCCCCTGACGCGCCAGAATCGCCCCCCCACCCCGCCCCGGCTCGACCCCGGCCAGGGCCCGGTCTATCGTTGCGGCCCGGCGAGCCCGGGCGAATCACGCATTACGGAGCCACCCATGGGCACCCAGCAGATCATCGAGTCGATCAACGCCGACGCGCTGAAAACCGACATCCCCCGCTTCGACATCGGCGACACCCTCAACGTGCACGTCCGCATCGTCGAAGGCGAGAAGGAACGCACCCAGGTCTTCTCGGGTGTCCTCATCTCGCGCAAGGGACGCGGCATCAATGAGATGATCACCGTCCGCCGCATCGTCGACGAGATCGGCGTCGAGCGCACATGGCCGATCAACTCCCCCTCGATCGCGAAGTTCGAGGTCGTCCGCCGCGCCGACGCCCGCCGAGCCAAGCTCTACTACCTCCGCGACCGCGTCGGCAAGAGCCGCCGCCTCCGCGACAAGCGCCGCGGCCTCAAGCACGTCGAGGGCATGACCACCATCCAGCGCTGATCCCCCGACGCAATCGAGCAATCACCACGCGGGCAAGCATCGCTTGCCCGCGTGTCGTTTTCGGGCCGTACCCTTGGGCCGACGATGGAACGCAACACCAAACAACGCGACGCGATCCGCACGGTCTTCGAGAAGTCCGACCGCCCGCTAAGCCCCCAGGAAATCCACGAACGCGCGGACCGGGCGGCCCCCGGCCTCTCCCTCGCGACGGTCTACCGGGCGGTCAAGGGAATGCTCGAAGACGGCTCCATCGTCACGGTGGAACTCCCCGGCCAACCCCCACGCTACGAGCCGGCGGGCCTCGACCACCACCACCACTTCCAGTGCCGATCCTGCGGCAAGGTCTTCGACATCGAGGGCTGCCCCGGACGCCTCGACGGCCTCGCCCCCGAGGGCTTCGTCGTCGAAAGCCACGAGATCACGCTGAGCGGGTTATGCGCCGGGTGCGCAGGCGGCTGATCGCGCCCGCAGTAGACTCGCGATCGACGGGCCCGTGGCGGAATCGGCAGACGCGGCGGACTTAAAATCCGCTTCCCGGGAACGGGAGTGAGGGTTCAAGTCCCTCCGGGCCCAGTGCGTAAACGATTTTCCGGACAACACCTGAACGCCGGGAACCGTCCGCACACAACACACGAAATCTGTTTCGGCAACTCTGCCAGGCACCCGCGATCTCCGCGAGTGATGTCTCCCGATGTGGGCATACCCCATCGGTTCGATCTGTCAGACTCGTGGGGTATTGAAAGGGGCTCTCCATGCGCGCTCAGAATCCGTCCATCTCCAACGCCGCGTTGTGTGCCGCGTCGGTCGCGCTCGCCGCGGGCGGGCTGCACGCCGCGACACCCGAAGCGATCAAGCCCGCACCCGACTCGCTCCGCGGACACTTCTACATCAAGCCCGCGACCGGCGAGACCGTCTTCACCCCCGCCGCCGAGTACCTCGCGAACCGCGCCGGCATCCGCGCCGTCGGCGACGACATCACCGGCGACGGCGTCTCCGACGTCTGGGTCGTGACCAACAGCGACCCATGCGGCGTGGGCACCACCGGCAGCCCCGACATCAGCATCGCCGTCATCGACAACGAGACCACCCAGGGTGATTACCACCTCTACCGCGCACACTCCCAGTCCGGCGACCTCCGCGTCGAGTCGCTCACATGGTCCTACTGGTCCGACATCGTCGATACCGACACGAACTCCGACACGATCCCGGACTTCAACACACGCGGCGCCGGCTTCGAGCTCACCTTTTGGGACCAGGAAGACCCGTTCGGCGCGTCATCCTCATTCGGGCCCCTCGGACGCACCCAGGTCGCGACCTTCTCGTTCACAAACATGCCCGGCCCGCTCAGCGCCCCGATCCCGGGCTACCTCGCCGGCTACGTGCTGACGTTCGACCTCACCGGGCTCGAATTCGAGATGGCCGACACCGACGGGTTCGGGCCCGCGACCGGCGCGTTCAACGCCTTCGTCGGCGCGGACACCAACAGCGACACCATCGCCGACGACGACCACAACGCCAACAGCACCCACGACTGGTCATACTCGATCCGCGGCATCCAGCCCACCAACCCCGCGCCCGAAGAGGGGCTGATCGGGTACCAGCTCGCCGCCCCGGGCGTCCCGGGACCCGTGAACACCGGGAACCCGTTCGATTTCGTGATCGACACCTCCGGCCCGTTCGTGCTCGCGGACTCGGTCATCGAACCGATGGGCCGGGCCGGGCTCGAGTTCGGTGAAACGATCCCCGGGCAGGGCGAACGCCTGCTCGGCCGGTTCTCGCTCTTCTTCGCCTCGCTCAACCAGGCACCAGCCTCCGCCGGGCCCTCCGCGGGCTTCCCCGACTCCGATTTCTTCGCATTCGGCACCTTGGAGTGTGATGACCTCAACAGCGACACCCTCCCCGACGGCAACGTCTACACACACCCGTACATCGCCCTTTCAGGCGACCGCACGGGCGAACCATTCTGCGACTGCGACGATTCTGGAACCCTCAACATCGACGACATCGACTGCTTCGTCGCGGCCTTCCTCGGCGGAAACGTCCTCGGGGCGGACTGCACCGGCGACGGTCAGCTCAACATCGATGACATCGACTGCTTCGTCGCCTGCTTCCTCGCAGGCTAGCCAACCACAATGCGAACAAACAGGCCCGCAGAACCCATCCGAGAACGCGCAAAAATGCCAGAGTTTGTTGGCATTCGGCAAAATAGCAGTTGGGAAAGGGGCCAGGACCGGGTATCATCCCCTCTCTGGCCCCGTGGGCCGGAGGCTTTGTGAGTTGCAGAGAGAGAGTTGCCAGACTCAATCCGAGCAGTCGTTCACGAGAGAAAGCATCGCCCATGTGTGCGGGCGATGGTGTTCGAGAGATGAAGAGAGGAATCCAAACCATGAGCAATGTGACCAAGACCTGCCTGTTCGGCGGCGCCCTGTTCGCCGCCGGCGTCGCCGGCCAGGCCGATGCCAACGTTGACTTCGAGTTCAACTTTGGTGGCGCCTACCCGACGTCGTTCACCCTCGCGTACGCGACCGACGGTTCGACCTACTTCGGGTCGCCCGCGTTCATCCTGAACCAGTACGTCTCCTACAGCCCCGGCACCTCGCCGGTCCCCACGGCCGTCGCCGTCGGGTACGGCTACGTCGCCTACGGCTCCGTCTCGGCCACCTACATGGCCGCCGGTGCGTACGGTGGCGTTGCCTACGGTGCCGGCGTCGGCATCGGCCAGGCCTACGCCTACTTCTCCGCTGGCACCGCCCAGTACGTCACCATCGACTGGGACTTCAGCAACGAGTTCAACACCGGCAGCTACGGCTTCTACGGCGACATCGCGCTCGTCGACTGGACCGCCGGCGGCGTCACGGTCTTCTCGATCGACCTGTCCCTGAACCCGGGCGACCCGCTCGCCGGTTCGGTGAACATCGCCCTCGCGGCGGGCACCAACTACTCGCTCCTCCTGGACGCGGCCGCTGTCCAGGGCGGCAACAGCTGGGCCACCGCGACCTTCAGCAAGATCCCGGCCCCGGCCTCCGCCGGCCTGCTCGGCCTCGCTGGCCTGGTCGCTGTCCGTCGCCGTCGCTAATCACGCGACACGATGACCGGCTCGGATTCCCCGGGCTGACATCTCGACACCATCCGGGCCGCCCGCCTACGCGGGCGGCCCGATTTCTTTTTCCACCACCCACGCCCATAGACTCCACACGATGACCAGAGCCCCGCTGAACCCAAACCCGTTCGCACCCGTCCCGAAACGCACCGCCGCGATCCAGAAGGCGAAAGAGGCGTACGCCGAGCGGAAGTTCTCCGCCATGCACGACGCCATCAAGCCCATCGTGGACTCGAAAAAGAAAGACCCCGAGGCCCTCTTCCTCATGGGGCTCGCCATGGAGGGGCTCAAGAACACGACCAAGGCGTACGAGTACGCCAAGCAGTCCGCCGAGATCCACGACCACCCCGACGCGACACTGCTCATGGCACGCTGCGAACGCTTCATGGGCAACACGGAAAACTGCGTCAGACTCGTGGACAAAGCGACCGCGAAACGCCCCGATTGGATCCCGGCCCTCATCATCAAGGGCGGCGCCCTCGAGGCGGGCGGACGCTTCGACGAAGCGCGCGCCGTCCTCGCCCCGATCCTCGATCGGTTTCAGGCCAAGGGCGAAGAACCGCCACACTCCCTGCTCACCGAGTGGTCGAAGCTCCAGGTCCAGGCCAAAGAGTACGACGAGGCGATCGAGACGATCGACCGCCTGGTTGAGCGGCATCAGCCGGTCCCCGACGCCGAACGCATGCTCCTCCACCTGCGCGCCAAGGCGTGCGACCGGAAGAAGGACTACCCCGAGTCGTGGGAGTCGGCGGTGCGGGCCAACGCGATCAGCAAGATCGAGTTCGACCAGGACATGTACACCGATCAGGTGTCGGTGCTGATCGAGAACTGGTCCAAGGAGAACATGGAGAAGTTCCCGGTCGCCCGCTGCGACTCGGAGATCCCCGTGTTCGTCGCGGGCATGCCGCGCTCGGGGACGAGCCTCATCGATCAGATCATCGACGCGCACCCCAAGGCGGCGGGCGTGGGCGAGCTGGCGTCGATCGAGATGTTCGCCAAGCGCCTGAGCATGTCGTACGACCCCTCGAAGGAGCCGCCCGCGTGCTTCGGGCAGATGGGCGCCCAGAAATGGACGAACTGCGCCCGCGATTACCTCCGCGAGATTCAGAAGAAGGCGCCCGATGCCCAGCGCATCGTGAACAAGGCGCTGGGCAACAACAAGCTCGTCGGGTTGATCGCGAAGCTGTTCCCGAAGACGCGGATCATCCACGCCGTGCGCGACCCGCGGGACGTCTCGATCAGCTGCTACATGGGCGGGTTCAACAACCACATGCACGCCTACACGACGCAGATCGACTGGACGGCGCACACGTGGGGGCAGTCGGTGCGGATGATGGAGCACTGGAAGCGATCGTTGGATGTCCCGATCCTGGACGTGTGTTACGAGCAGTTGGTGAGCGATCCGGACACGCAGTTCCCGCGGATCATCGAGTTCCTGGGGCTCGAGTGGGACGACGCGTGCCGGGAGTTCCACAAGTCCAAGCGGACGGTGCGGACGCTGAGCTACGACCAGGTGAACCGGCCGATCTACACGTCTTCGAAGGGTCGGCACGCGAACTACGCGGAGTTCATCGAGGGCGTGGACTTCCCGCCGTACGACCCGAGCGCGGAGGACCCGCTCGCCGTGACGCGCGCGTGGATCGCGGAGCGGTACGAGTCCTGAGTTTCAATCGCCGGGTGGGTCTGACGCGAGGGCCGTGGCGTCGCGGTGCGCGATGGCGGCGATCGCGTCGTCGATGTTCTCGACGCTGAGCCGGTCTGCGCCGAGGTCCTCGGCGATGCGGCGGCCCGTTCGGGTCCGGGGTTCGATCGAGAGCACGACGCGCGGCTGGATCGTCGGGTCGGGCTCGGCGAAGGGCGTCTCGATGGTTGTCGGCTCGTCGCTCGGGCATCCGGGGACGCCGGGGGCACGGTGCACGGGGATCGTGCCCGATCGCAGGCCGGTGTTGTACTCGCGGAGGATGGGTCCCGATCGTTCCCACCAGACGCCTTGGACGGCGTCCACCGCCAGTGCGCACGCGCCCTTGGACACGACGCCGAGGCGGTCGAGCTCGAGGGCGAGGTGGGCGGTGGCGGCGTCGTTGTGGGGTCGGTCGTCGTTGAGGACGGCGCGGCCGATGTTTGCGCCGACGGCGTGGCTGACCATGTCGTCGTATCCGAAGGCTGAGCCTTCTTCTGAGATGAGTGCGAAGGTGGAGTGTCCTTCGTGTGTGATGAGTTCGTGCCAGGTCCAGATGAGGTAGGAGGCGCGTGCGGCGGCGCGGACGAGCGATTCGTTGAGGGCGCGTTCGCGCGCGTCGTCGGGGATGTCGTCCCAGACGGGCGGGTAGGTGATGGTGGCGTGGATGATGTCGTCGTCGGGGCCGACGAAGCTCGCGTGTGGTTCGGCGGCGCGGATTGCGGGCTCGAGTTGTTCGCGTGCGTGGCGCATCCAGTCCACGGTGAGGCGGAGGTGTGCGACGTCGAGGAAGCCTGCCTGGCAGGTGTAGATGGTGCCGCGCTGCGTTTCGGCGGCGTCGCTGAGGGGCTTGCCGAGCGCGATGCCGTAGCGGTGCTCGCCGAGCCGGTCGGGGTCGGCGAGGGTGTAGATGGTGTTGGGCCCGGGGAATGGGAGCGAGCCGATGCGGTGGCGTGGCGCGGCGGGGCCTGCGCAGCCGACGAGCGTCGCGAAGAGGAGGAAAACCCCGAGGAATCGTGTGATTCTGGAGATCATGGGTTGTGCATGGTAGCGTGCGGCGGGGTGGGGTTCATGAACAGAATCGCGTTCGGGGGGCGCGGTGGTGCGCGCCGCGGCGGGCGGCGTTGTGGGTTTGGCGAGCCGGGGCGGTCTGGGTGGGCGCGGGCGGTGGGTTCGGCGCGGTGCCGGTGTGGGCGGTGCCGGCTGGGCCGGCGCGGGCGATCGGGGCGCGGGCGGTTTGGTGCGGAGGAGTTGGGCGGCGGCTTTGCGCGCGGTTTCGGCGGCGCGCGGGGAGATGGAGGAGGCGTTGGTGGCGTAGTCGGCGGGGAAGGCGGCGAGGTCGCGGAGGCGCGCTGTTGCGGCGACGCGGGCTTCGGCGGCGACGATGCGTTCGCGTTGGGCGGCGGCGCGTTCGAGGGCCGCGAGGGTGCGCTGGGTGTCCGGGCGCTCGAGCCAGGCGGTGAGCTGGTCGGGCGTGATGTCGTGGAACTCGCAGAGCTGGATGATCGGGAGCTCGGCGGCGAGGTAGTCGGCGAGGAGGGGGATCGGCGATGGGGCATGGGGTGGAACCGAGGCCCCCTCGCCCGGGGCCTCTCGGCTGAGGGGCGCGGGGGGCAGGTGCGGGCGTTCGGGTTGCTTGTGCTGCGCGGTCATCATGGGGGCATGATGCGCGGGGTGCGGGGGCGGCTCAATGGGGAGGGGGTGGAGGGCGCGGCGTTGGCGCGCGTGGGGTGTGGGTGCACGCGGGTTTGCGCTGGGTTGTGGTTGTTTCAATCCGGGGTGTGGAGGGGGACGCCGCAGGATTGGAGGTAGGCGGCGGTTGAGTCGTAGGCGTTTGGATCGCGGGTTGAATCGTTGGGGTCGCCGGTGGGGGCGAAGCTGATCCAGAGGAGGATGGTGTGGTGCCAATCGCACCCGGCCACCGGGTTTGTGGTGACGTCGTTTGACGTCCTTCCGTAGAGGGTGATGCGGGGCTGATGGGCAACCGGCACGATCATCCGCCGGTGGCTGCACGACGTTTCACAGGCGTGCGATCCGACCGAATCCATGTGCGAGAACGACAATGAGCATGATGAGATTCCTCAGGGGCACCGCGACCCAGCGGAGAACGCCGACAGGGTTGTGATCCTGTGAGATGTCGCGCACCGCGAGGCCTGTTGCCAATCTTTCAAGATACTTTCGAGTGATGGGGAAGTCGATGATGCCGGACAGGAGATCTTGAGGAAGCCCGTCAGGATCGGCTGCGGCACCACAGATTCCTGCGGCGATGGCGGCGGTGGAGTCGGTATCGCCTCCCGCCTGTATACAGGCCTGGATGGCGGCCGTGGGATCGGTGGGACTCGCAAGAACAGCGATCGTGACGGCGGGCACTGTTTGAAGAACGAAACCGGTCGGGCCCCTCGCGTACCCGAGGTCCGCGATGGTGCCGCCGCGGATGGCGATCTCGATAGACCTGAGCACCTCGCTATGCAGATCGGACTGGGCGAGTTCATAGTTCGCGATCGCCTTGGCGGTCTCCGCGTCTATCGGGGACACCGCGGTGTTTGACGCGGCGAGTGCCGCGATGAACCGTGCGCCTTCGATCGCTCGCGGGTCGGTGTGGGTCATCCGCGATGAGGCGTCAACGAACTGGCGTCGGAGGCTTTGGTCGGCGATGAGAACTCCGAGGATGGGGGCTCTCATGCATGGCCCATTGCCTGCGGAGCGGACGCCGCTACGGCTGGCGGGGAAGCCGATCCATAGTTTCAGACACGCCTTCGCGGTCGCCATGCCGATGCCCGGGGGAATGCAAATGAACCACATGCGCAGGCGGCGGGCGAGCGCACGGGCGAACTTCGTGGGGTCGCCCCCAGCTGCTCGTACAGCGAGGGCCGTGAAGACGGCGTGCTCCGTGTCGTCGCTGAGCAGGCCTCGGCGGAAGATCAATGCGTGCCGAAGGGGCCGGCCGCGCGTTCGTCGGGCGATTGTTTTTGGTGTGAGCCCTTCGTAGGGAAGGCCGAGCGCATCACCTAACGCGACGGACAGCAGAAGGGATCGAATACGCCCCTCCTCTTGTGTCGATATGGAACCATGCACGTCGGCTCGCACTGCTCCGGACCCGTTTTTCAAATCGACCGATCCTTGCTCGCCAGCTTGTGGGCGGTCGCGGTGATCGAGGGGGCGACGGCACTGCCATTGATGCGGCATGCCTGATCGGCGTTGTGCACACCCTCGGAGTGACGGGATGTGTTGCCGCCGTCGGCGCCGTAGTGGGCGTTTGGGTCTTCGGCGAGGAAGTGCTTGACCGTGCGGCTCAGCCAGGCTCGGGGGTGTGGCGTGGGCATGGGGTGGGTGCAGGGTACTGGTGGGGAGGGTGATGGGGGTTGGTTTGCGCGCGGGGGTGGTGGTGCGATCCGGGTGAAGTGAGAGGAAGTGGGAGGAGGGGCAGACCTCTCAGCGTGGGGTCTTCCCTCAGGGGAGGTGGGAAGACCCCCTCCGTCCGCGTTGCGGGCACCTCCCCCGCGGCGCGGGGGAGGGTGGAATCTGGGGATCCCTCACCCCGGCCCTCTCCCGCGAGAGTGAGGGGGGCAGACCCCCTCCGTCACGCTGCGCGTGCCACCTCTCCCGCCGGCGGCGGGGGAGGATGGAATCTGACCCCCTCCGTCCGCGTTGCGGACACCTCCCCCGCGGCGCGGGGGAGGGTGGGTGTGGCGGTTGGGGGGTTGGCGGCCGGTGCGGCGCGGTGATGCGGGGATCAGTCTTGTGCGTTGATCATGGTGGAGGCGAAGGCGAATGCCGCGGCTTGCCAGAACCAGACCGAGGTCCAGAAGAAGAGGATGCCGAGGCCTGCCAGGCCGAGGAACGAGAGGAGTAAGGCCGCGAGCGCGATGAGCCAGGCTTTCCAGTAGCCGCGCCCGGCGGAGATGACTCGGCGGACTGATTTGTTGATGTTGAAGATCTCTGACGCGTCGTACGAGACGCAGTACGCGGTCATATAGCCGGGGACGGCGCAGGTGCCGGCGAGCCACAGGAGAGCGGCCGGGGCGAGCATCCACGGCGTCTCGAGCCAGCGGGCGAGGCACGCGACGGCGCCGGCCGGGGCGTGGTAGACGACCATGCCGGCGAAGGTGAGGGCGCCGTGCTTGAGCAGCGCGGGCCAGTCGTGCCATGCCGGCCATGGGTCTGGCTCGTTGTTGATGAGTCGGTGGACGACGACGATGCGGTGGCCCATGTTGAGGAGCCACCCGATGGGCAGGAGCAGGAGGAGCAACAGCCCGCCGATGAGCAGGTCGCGCCGCGCGGCGGCGCTTTGGACCGGGAACCGGAAGGCGTTCCGGAGCGTCGGTTGATCGTGGAGAGCGATGGTCACGGGGCGACCCGTCTAGATCATGCGGTCGTCGCTCGCCAGGTTGTGGGCGGGCGCGGTGTTCAGTTGGACCACCACCTCGCCCTGGACGCGGCGGGCTTCGTCGTCGTCGACGTAGTCGGAGTGGCAGGCGGCCTTGCCGGCGTCGGCGCCGACGGCGTTCTTGGTCTTGCTCGCGAGTTTGTGGATTTCCTCGGGCTTGAGGTAGCCGCGTTGCTCGAGGATGGCGCGTTGTTCGGCGCTGAGGGCGTCGGACTTGACGGGCTTGCCGCGGTCGAAGCCGTCGGCCTTGCCGGAGGCGAATTCCTGGATTTCCTTGGAGATGCGGACGGAGCACCAGTCGTGGCCGCACATGGCGCAGAAGTCGGTGTCCACGTCGAGGTCTTCGTCGTGGTAGGCGCGGGCGGTGTCTTCGTCGTACGCGAGTTCGAAGTGCTTTTGCCAGTTGAGGGCGGCGCGGGCCTTGGTGAGTTCGTCGTCCCACTCGCGGGTGCCAGGGATGCCGAGGGCGACATCGGCGGCGTGGGCGGCGATTTTGTAGGCGATGCAGCCGTCCTTGACGTCGCCGCGTTTGGGGAGGCCGAGGTGTTCTTTGGGGGTGACGTAGCAGAGCATGGAGGCGCCGTGGTAGGCGATGGAGGTGGCGCCGATGCAGCTGGTGATGTGGTCGTAGCCGGGGAAGACGTCGGTGACGAGGGGGCCGAGGACGTAGAAAGGGGCGCCGTGGCAGAGGCGGCGTTGGAGCTTTGCGTTGAACTCGATCTGGTCGAAGGGGACGTGGCCGGGGCCTTCGACCATGACCTGGACGCCGTGGCGCCAGGCGCGTTCGGTGAGTTCGCCGATGGTAGCGAGCTCGGCGAGCTGGGCCTGGTCGGTGGCGTCGGCGAGGCCGCCGGGGCGGAGGCCGTCGCCGATGGAGAAGGAGACGTCGTGCTTGCGCAGGATGACGCAGATGTCGTCCCAGAGGGTGTACATGGGGTTGTCGGCGTTGTGGACGAGCATCCACTTTGCGAGGAGGGAGCCGCCGCGTGAGACGATGCCGATGAGTCGTTTCTTGACGAGGGGGAGGTGCTCGCGGCGGACGCCGGCGTGGACGGTCATGTAGTCGACGCCTTGTTTGGCCTGGTGCTCGATGGTTTCGAGAATGGTGTCGGCGTCGAGGTCTTCGAGCCTTTTGCCGATGATCATGGAGTAGATGGGGACGGTGCCGATGGGGACGCGTGCGTTGTCGATGATGGCCTGTCGGCAGGCGTCGAGGTCGCCGCCGGTGGAGAGGTCCATGACGGTGTCGCCGCCCCACTGCTCTGCCCAGCGGAGTTTTTCGACTTCTTCGTCGGTGCCTGAGGAGACGGGGGAGGCGCCCATGTTGGCGTTGACCTTGGTTTTGGAGGCGCGGCCGATGCACATGGGGTCGAGGTTTTTGGCGAGGTGGTGGACGTTTGCGGGGATGATCATGCGGCCGGCGGCGATCTCGTCGCGGATTTGCTCGGGGGTGAGGTGGGGCTCGCGCTCGGCGACGCGGCGCATCTCGGGGGTGATGGT